>NZ_CP049865.1:1223967-1529958 GCF_011393335.1 Propioniciclava coleopterorum
GCAATCGGAAAGCAATCCGGTCAGTGGCATCGAGGGAGACGACATGCCTCTATCATCTCGCGTCGACCGTCCTTCACGTGCCCTACGCGACCTCACGACCAATACTGACCAAACACAGCATGTCCGCAATGACGGCAAAGCAGCGCGCGATGTTCGCTCACCTACTACGCATGACGGTCTCGATGCGGATGATGAGCGCCGGCGACGGCTACGAGTACCTTCTGTACTCGTTCCCGGCCGCAGACGCCGACCGCGCTGGCTCTCGACGCCGCTGATCCACTACTACGCGAAGGAAGGTGCCCCGTGCGCGAGCAGAAGTAGCCGCGTCTGGATCGGCTTGTTTTTGCAGCGAACCCTCAGAGGAACTCGTCCATGAGCCGGTAGAACCGTGTCCGTGCCGGGTCGAGGTCCTCGATCCCATACTGGTCGAGGAACAAGGGCACCCATGATTGGCCGAGTTGCTCGGCTATGTCCCGCGTTGCTAGCGCGAGGTCCTGGTGACGGTCGGCAAGGCCCAACCGCCCGCAGTCTATGAAGCCAGAGAAGCGGTCCTCGTCCACAATCAAGTTGGACAGGCATGCATCCCCATGCGTAACAATGAGATCTTCATGAACGGGACGAAGCCTCTGAAGCATCACGAGCAGTTCGCTTGGGTCGCGGTCACGGTGTTCATCGTCGAAATCATCAGTGTCGACTAGGCCCGCCTCCCAACGGGCACAGGCCTGCTCGATGCGGTGAGAGACACGGTGGTCGAAAGGGCAGCTGTCCGTCATCAGAGTGTGCAGCCAGCGCAACGCCTTAGCCGCGATCCGGGCCTTTGCCGCAGGTTCAATCGGAGCGGAGGACAGGTCGTTGCCTGGAACGTCGTCGAGCAACATCCAATGCCGCCCTGTAGCAGTGATTTCGTCGAGCACGCGGGCACATGGCACTCCCGTTGTCGTCAGCCATCTCAGGCGCGCCGCCTCACCGGGGAGTTCGCCCAAACATCTGACTGGTTCCGTCTTAACAAAGAGGACGTCTCCGTCTGGAGACGTCAACCGAAAAACGGCTGCGTCCGATCCACCGGTAGTCTGCAACTCCCATGAGTAGCCGGTCAGTTCCTGTTTCCACGTGATTGGGAACGCAGGGCGGACTGGGGACATCCGGCTCCTAACAAGACTGCGGGTTCTGGCCAAGTATAAATCGTTCTGAATCGATCCGACGTGCTCGACCACGAGCGGCATCGGGTCAGCTGCGGCTGTACAAATCATCGACGTAGGTTGTCTCGCAGCAGCTCGGTTTCACCAATGGAACGCATCCCGGGAGTGCACCTGACTTGGCACTACGGTGTCGATGCGGATCTTGAGCGCACGCGACGGGTACAAGTACCTACTGCCCATCGTCGCGGCCGTCGACGATGACAGGTCGATGTCGACTGCTCTGGCGTGCTGCTACGCGGAGGCGGGGACGCCCCCCCGCCGCTGGTCTCGTCCACAATCTACGCCCCGCGTATTCGGTGACATCAGTAGGCTGGAACTGCGCACAGGCCAACGTTCACAGGTGAGTGCGTTTACCGAACCTCGGCTAGCCGAGTTCGACGTGCTCGGCGACATAGCTCGCCGGCAGCGTGATCGTGGTGCGCCGCTTCGATCCGGCCCGCCGTACGGTGAGGGAGCCGTCGTCGTTCGCATGGGTGACATGCCAGCGGTCGCCGTTTTTCACCCAGCTCCGCCCGAGCGAGAGGCGCCGATTGTTCTCGCGGGTGATGATGAGATCGCCACGGGAAGCTTCGTTGCCGTCATGGAGCTTGACGCCGTCCACAGCGACGTCGCCCTGGACGATTCGGTCGGTGCGGGCGCGGGTGTTGAGCGCCGAGACCGTGTCGAGGGTTTCCGCGATCAGCACCGTACTCTTTCCCGTCGCGAGATCCGTGCGCCAGGCTTGGTAGGCGGCTTCGAGAATCTCGTCATACCCGCCCGGCACGACGCGGCCATGCCGGATGTAGGTGTCGATGACGTCGGTGTCGCCGATCCGCAACTGCAGGGACGCCTGCTTCTCCCAGTCGTTTCGGAAGCGGCGCACATCGACCAGTTCCGGGGCGTCGCCGCGGTCACGCACGAGCATCCCGAACGCGCCGCCCGCGTCGACCGAGGCGAGTTGCGCCCAATCGCCCACGAGCAGTACTTTCGCGCCCACCTGCTGGGCGTGACTGGTGACGGCGTCGAGCGCGAACGTTCCGCCCAACGAGGCTTCGTCGATGATGACGAGCTGCCCGCGCGTGAGGTTCCATCTCCCGAGGCGATGCTCATGCAGCCACTTCGCCGTGTTCTCCGTACCGATCTCGAGATCCCCGGCGAGGACGTCGGCGGCAGCGGCAGAGGGCGCGAGCCCGGTCACCGAGCCTGTCCCGTAGCGTCGCTCCCAGGCTCGGCGCAGGGCACGCATCGTTGTGGTCTTCCCCGTCCCTGCGGGGCCGACGAGGACGTCGAGGACGCGGCCGGAGACGCCGATCTTCGCGATCGCCTGCTCCTGATTCACCGACAGGGTGTGCCCGTCGCGGTTCTTCGTTCTGGCAGCGTCCTCGATCCATGCCAGCGGCACGGTCGGCGCCGACCGATCATTCGACGCGGCAAGGAGTCGGTCTTCTGCCGCGAGCACCTGCTCGGAGGAGAACACCGTTCCGGCTTTGGGGCGGAACACGCTCGCCCCGTCCGCACGACGAAACAGCGACGGGCTCGTCGCGAGCTCGGGCGGAGTGAGACGCAGCGAGACCCGTTCTGCGGCATCGACGATCTGCTGGGTGATGGCGTCCCGATCGTTCGCGGACGCGAAGCGGAGATCCATCGTCTGCCGGACCGCTTCCGCGTGGAGGTTCCACCGTTTCCACGTCGCTCGCCGGTCACCGACCTGCTGCACCACGACCTCGGCGACCTCCTCAAGATCCTCCAACGGGATATCGTCTGCCCGCAGTAACGGTTCGTGCTCACTACCGGCGAGCAGTGCCGACGCCCAGGTCGGCGCGTCCTCACCCAGCAACGCGGTCGCGCGTTCTCGCCACTGGGAGGTGAGGTCGCTGAGAGAGTGCTGTTGCTTCGGGGCCGGGTTTCGAGCGTGGCCTGCTGCCGGAACTGCCACACCAACTTCGGGGACGGCTGCCTCCCGTGCTTCGAAACGTACTCGTCGACCAGCCGGTCTTTGACCTGCTCGATATCGCGTGTGCGGGAAGAGAACTCATCCATCAGCTCCTGCGGCACGCCGACGATCTCCCACGCAGTGGAGCGCCCGGCTCCGCGCTCGCGGGCTTCCCACCCGACGCCGAGGATCTGAGTGAGATGGTCCGAGAGGACGGCGTTGTAATGCTCCGATAGGCCCGTGACGGCGGCGTGGATAGCGCGGGAATCGAGCGTGCGCCACTTCCCGTCATCGACGGCTTGGACGCGGTTGGCGATCACGACGTGCGTGTGGAGTTGTGGATCCGCGGTCCGAGAATCGTAGTGATCGTAGGCGGTCGCGATCACACCCCGCACGTCGACTTGCGCGACGGCGCCACGCGGCCCTTTCGCGCCGACCCTGGTCATCGCGACGTCGCGCTCAAGCAGGGCGATCACGTCTCGGATCGCGGTGTGATGGGCTTGGGCGACGAGTGCCTGAGTTCCGCCATCGGCAACTGCCCAGAGAGTCGAGACGGACTTAGGAACCGAGAACGTGAGATCAAACCCCGCGACGGGCGCATTCGTAGGCTTCTGTGCCTCCTCCGCCTCGATCAGCGTTTGCTGAGCGGCACGCTCACCTGCGGTGAGGGACTTCGGGAACTGATCGATGCGGCGCTGTGCCCGCTCGCCTGCGGTGGCGAATTTCCGGTACGGGCGCCCCAGTTGCTCGCCGCTGCTCGGATCCTGCCCGTGCCCCATGAGCCGCCGTAACTGCTCCTCGCTCACCGAGGCGCCGACGGCGATCTCTCCGGCGAGCCCTGGGAGGCCGGCCCCGAGCCAGATGCCGGGAGGCGTTCCTGCTTCAAGGTAGTACCTTGTCAGCGCTGACGACGCATCGCGATCCCCGTCGCCAGCGACAACTGCGTTCAGCAGGTACCGGTACCCGTCCCCAGCGGTCATGACCCTGATCGAAATCGTCACACTGGGCAGGTGCGCCGCAGATCTTGGGATCTACCCTCGGAAGGCGGAGAGCGCGATGTTTGCGTCAATGCAAGGAGATAGCGAAGAGCGCGCTTCAACGGAGATGCTCGAATGGGTCCACGACGGATTGGAGTCCGTGGTCGCGGCAGACGTAGATGATTCGCACGCCGTACCCGTCGGCGCCGCTCGGCTCGGGGTCGCATTCTGCGCGGCAGACGTTACAGAGCCGGTGCTCGTTGCTCCCCCAGACCGTGACCTCGATATCGTCGGGGATCTCCATTCCGTCGAACTCCATATGCGGAGGTTAGCTGTCGCGGATTGAGTCGTGTCAAGATGCGGCACCGATGCTAAACCGCCGTTACCTATGGTCATCGCGCCGGTCGCGCACTCGACGCTTAGTTCTTGAGGTACTCGAGGACGGCGATGACGCGCTTGTTCCCTGTGCGCTCGTTAAGGTCGAGCATGGTGAAGATGCTGCTGATGTGCAGTTCCGCGATCGCGACGCGACATGCATACGGTCCCTGATTTGCTCGTTTGTGAGCCCCATAGCCATGAGCGAATCGTCAGTATCGCGGAGGAGGAGGTGCTGCGGGAGCGGGAAAGGATTGACCTTACTGACGCAGAGACCCAAAGTGCGAGCATCCCTCATCGCTTTGATGCCAGCCCTTCAACCATTGCAACTAACCCGAACTCGAAATCTAGGTCTTGATCGACAGGCTCACATCCGTTGTCGAGCGCTGTTTGTTCTTCTAGTACGAAACCGACCGTATAGCGGCTGATAGCCATGAGAGCTCGGACCGCAGAGCCCTCAGCGAATCCTTCGGACACGAGAAACTCGATCTGACTTTCGGGGGCATCCGAGCCCGCTGGCATCTGGTCACTCTTTTGACGGTGAAACTCTGCGTGCAGCCGTGCTCCATCCCGGACTGCCAGAAGCGCTGTCCGGAAGCTCCGCGCGTTGCGCAGGAGAAAGTCGTCCCAGCGCTCCCCTGACTCTGGGAGTGAGGCGTGGTGTTCGCGATCAAGCACATCAGCTGCGAGCGATCCGAGCAGGTGGGCCTTTGTCCGAAAGTGCCAGTAGAGTGCTGGCTGCTGCACCCGCAGATGCGCAGCCAGCGCCCGCGTGGTGAAACCGTCGATCCCCGTGTTATTGAGCACATGCCTCGCACCGCGCAAGACTGCTGCACGATCGAGTCGCGCTTGTTTCTGAGCCATGCTTGAACTTTATCATCGATAACTGTATCGTTGATAAGGTGTCATCTCTCACTTCCGCTCGTGGCTCGTTGGCCACGGTCCTCATCACGGCTAGCCTCGACGCCGCCGGCATGGGCCTGGTGATGCCGATTCTCCCCGCACTGCTGCACGAGGCAGGGGTCACCGCTGATGCGGTTCCGCTGAACGTCGGAGTGCTGATCGCGCTCTACGCGGTAATGCAGTTCATCTTTGCCCCCGTACTGGGAACACTGTCGGACCGATTCGGCCGCCGCCGGGTGCTGCTTGTTTCCCTGGCCGGTGCGACCGTCGACTATCTCGTGCTCGCCACGACGTCCGCTCTGTCGGTGTTCTATATCGCCCGCGCAGTGGCTGGGATAACCGGAGCGACCAATGCGGTCACCGCCACCGTGATCGCCGACATCACGCCACCCCACCAGCGCGCCAAGCGTTTCGGTTTACTCAGTGCCTGCTATGGCGGCGGAATGATCGCGGGGCCAGCCATGGGTGGACTGTTCGGTGCCATCTCGCCACATCTGCCGTTTTTGCTCGCTGCTCTTCTCTCAGCGAGCAATCTGGCACTCACCTTTATCCTGTTACGCGAGACCCGTCCTGATTCGCCTGCGCGCTCTGCGTCGCTCGCTCAGCATCGTGGTCGCCCCGGCCTCAGCGCGGTGCCTGGGATTACCTTCCTATTAGTCGCATTCGGCCTTGTTCAATTCATTGGGCAGGCTCCAGGTGCGACCTGGGTGCTGTTTACTGAACACCGCCTCGACTGGAGTCCCGTCGAAGTTGGAATCTCCCTGTCCGTCTTCGGGATCGTACAGGTTCTCGTGCAGGCCCTACTTACTGGCCGCATCGTGGAGTGGATCGGTGAGGCAAAAACAGTCATCATCGGGTGTGTTACCGACGCCTTGGGTCTCGTAGGCCTGGCGATTGTCACTGACGCATTTTCCATGGCGCCTATCTTGGCGGCACTGGGGATCGGTGGCATCGGCCTCCCCGCTCTGCAAACCCTTCTCTCCCAGCGCGTCGATGAACAGCGCCAAGGGCGCCTCCAGGGTGTGCTCGCCAGCATCAACAGCGTCACATCGATCTTCGGACCGGTCGCTTTCACAACGATCTTCGCGCTCACTTACATCAACGCCGACGGCTTCCTCTGGCTCTGCGCCGCAGCACTCTACGTGCCCTGCGTGATTCTCATCATGCGTGGTACAGCAGCGTCCCCGAAGTTCGGCTCATGGGCGAGCGGCGACTCGATGTGAGTTGTGAGACGTGAGCAGGAGCAACACGGCGGCGACACTGCTTCGCCATGGCCGACTAGCGAGACGGCACCACCGGGAAACTCGGCATCATCTACCAAGGACAGGTCAGCTGGGAGCCTGATAGACCCATCGAAATGTGCGTGCCGATCGCGGAGAAGGGCCGGGCGCATCGGATCGAGCCATAGCACCATGAGTCTTCACGGAAGTGCGTCGACGGAGACTTCGTTGTGAACCGGGCCAAGGGAGAGCTGGAGGCCCTCTCCGAGTGGCTTGCCGATGACATGAGCTGGACGCTCATCGAGAAATCCACACACAGCGGCCCCAGTGCAGCCCGAGAGGTGCGCCCGCCGTTCTCCCGAGCGGGTGGAGGTCATTTCTGTCGTCATCCACGGACGACGCGCTTCCTGCGACGGCTACCTCGAGGCTGGAGGAATGCGCGTCCGTTTCAGCCATGCGTTCCGCTTGGTCAGCGCCCCCAAGACCTCGATGATCGCAGAACTGCGACGCTACTGCATCGAGACGCAGGTTGACTGAGGCCTGTGCGGACAGCACGAACGACCCTTGAGCCCGTAATCTGGGAACCGCAGAAACTACCCGATCGAAACGCAACTACTTTGCCGGCCCTACGGGGTTGGCTCGCGGTCGTCGTCCTTGGCCGCGACCGTGCGCAGGAGGTGCTTGTAGCCATCCCTCGCGATCATCACGCGCATCGAAACCGTCACGACGCTACTGCCTTCGACGATCAGGGGAGTGGGGACTGATCGCGGAGGCGCTGTCCACTTTGGTTAAAAGATTGCGCCGCTGTAGACGACCGCCATCTAGATGTATGAGGTCATGAGGTTGTTGACTCGTGTCGGTGTCGCAGAGGCGGGCGGTTGCCCGTCGTGAGCGCCGTGGGGACGGTGATAGTTGTAGTGCCGGTTCCACACTTCGAGCGCGGTAGCGCGTTCGTCTTCTGAGCGCCAGGTGCGAGCGTAGAGAAACTCTTCGGCGAGGATCCGGTTGTAGCGCTCGACTTTGCCGTTGTGTCGGGGCGTGTATGGGGTGATGCGCTGGTGTCGGCTGGTCCCGACTGCGTCGCGGAAAGCTGCGGATCGGTAGCAGGAGCCGTTGTCGGTTACGACGCGCTCGATCCCGGCGATGCCGTGCTCGGCGAACCAAGCTCTTGCACGCCCGAGGAACGCGACGGCAGTGACGGCTTTCTCATCCGGCAACGCTTCGGTGTACGCGAGTCGGGTGTGCCCGTCGATGGCCGAATGCAGATAGACGTACCCCGTCTTCGTGCCTCGGGTCTTCTTACGTGCAACAGCTTTAGCCTTCTCGCTGCCTTTGCCGTGCACGCGCCACCCGCCGCCATCGGGGATGCGACCGACCTTCTTCACGTCCAGGTGCACCATGTGGCCGGGACGTTTGGTGGTGATGTGTTGCGGTTCCCGGTTCGTCTCGCCGTTGGGGTCAATAAACTTGCGCTGGTTCAGGCCCAGCTGCGCGAGGAGCCGGGTGATGGTGCGCCGGCTGACCGGTGTTCCCGCTTGCTTGAGCTCGAATGCGATACGCGACGCCGACCATTTATGTTCTCGTCGCATTGACTCGATCTGCTTCACGAGGCGGCCAGGCGTTGCAGAGGGCTGCCGGATCGGCGACGACGAGCGGTCCATTAGGCCGACCTTCCCGAATCGTTTGTATCGGTTGACCCATTTCGAGGCGGTCGCACGGGAGACCCCCATCTCGGCGGCAACATGAGAAATGGGTCGAGTCCGACAGCGCGCGACGAGTCGACGACGACCTTCGACCGTCAGGGGCGCGTTTGCGTGCGTCACTTGACCACCTCGCTCTCGACGGGTGCAATCAGCCGAAGAAGCGGAACTGCGAGCAGTAGTGCCGTGGTGGTCACGAGCACGGCTACCCAAACGGGTCCGAGCGCGCCCGGCATAACGCTGAGTGCGGCAGAGGCGAGCACGGGACCGGCTGCCGCGCCCACGTTGAGTGCCGCTGTCGCGTATGACCCCGCCATGGTGGGCGCACCCGCCGCGGCATAAAGCACTCGCGTGATCAGCGTGCTCCCGACGGCGAACCCCACCACACCCTGAGCGAAAACGAGCCCGAGCAGGGCGACGGGGTTCGTTGCGAAGAGCGCCAGCGCGACCCACCCGAGCACCAGAACGCTGCCACCGCCCACGATGACGATGCGGGGTCGGGCATCCGAGAGCCGTCCCGCAACGGTGACGCCGATGAAGGAGCCGACGCCGAAGAACACAAGCGCCACCGGCACCCACCACTGGGTCAGGCCGGCGGTGTCCGTAACGATCGGCGCGAGAAAGGTCAGCGTGGCGAATGTGCCGGCATTCACAAGGGCAGCGAGCAGCATCGTTAGGACGAGGCGCGGAGAGGACAGCTGCGCCAGCTCCACGCGCAACGAGGTCGAGGACGACTCCTCCTTTGACGAGTCGTCGGCTTTAGTGGTGAAGCCCGCAGCGATGCCGATCGCAGCGGGGATGCAGAGAAGTGCGATCGCCCAGAACGTCGACTGCCAGCCAAGTGCCGTACCAAGTAGCGTACCCGCGGGGACGCCTGCGACGGTGGCGACGGTGGTACCCGCCAGCAGAACCGCCACGGCCCGACCTTTGGCATCGGGTGCTACGAGTTTTGTTGCCGCACCCAACGCGACCGCCAAGAAGCCTGCATTAACGATCGCCGCGATCACGCGCGTGATAAACAGAACAGTGAAGTGCGGGGTGAGAGCCCCGATGATATGGGTCAGCGCGAAACCGATCACGCAACCCAGGAGTGTCGCTTTTACAGGGAGGCGACGAGTGAACGCGGCCATCACAGGTGCACCGATTACCATCCCTGCGGCGAACGCCGACGTCAGGAGACCAGCGGTCCCCACGGAAAGGCCGAAGTATCTGGAAATGTCGGGCACGAGGCCGGCGAGCATGAATTCGGAAGTACCCATGGCAAAGACCACCAGGGCAAGAAGATAAAGAGCGAAAGGCATCGAGATAGCTCCGAAGCGAGAGTACGAACAAGAGAACGTCTCGTCACCACGGTCAGCGCCCAAAGGACACCCGAATGACATGCTGCACGTAGCGGGCAGCAGGGAGCTAGGGGCTCAGCTGAGGTGAGGGGCTGACGGCGTGACCGAAAGCCCCTGAGTGTCCGATTCAGGGCTCGACATACGACTCATCGTAGCCGCTTACGTCGCCACCCACAAAGCACGTCAACAACCTCATGGCCAGCAACAGCTAGCCCTTGCGGACCGTGATGGTCCAGGCGGCGTCGCCGGTGGCCTCGAAGTGGGTCACCTCGTGGCCGTTGGCGGCGGCCCAGTTGGGGATGGAGTCGGTGGCCTGGGTGCAGTCGAAGTCGATGACGAGTTCGTCGCCGGCGGCGAGCCCGCCGATGGCCTGCTTGGCCTCCACCAGCGGGAACGGGCAGACCTGCCCGAGCGTGTCGAGCCGGTAGCGGCGCGCGGTGCCGGTGGCGACCGCGGCGGGGGTCGGGGCGCCGCGCTCGGGGAGGTCGGCGTCCACGAGGGGCTTGCGGAAGCGGTCGAACAGGGACATGGGGTTCTCCTTGTGGGTGGGTGCGGTTCGGGAGCCGGCGGGGTCAGCGGGCGCCGACGAGGTCGTCGGCTGGGACCAGGACCGGCTGGGCGCCGGCGCGGCGGTGGGTGCGGATGAAGAAGTGGGCGCCCACGCCGACGCCGAGGAACGTGAACAGGAACGCGATCCAGCCCTGGTAGCCGAACAACGCGGTCTGGACGAGCGAGTTGCCGATGGTGCACCCGCCGGCCAGCGCCGCGCCGACGCCCATCAGGGTGCCGCCCGCGATGGCGCGGACGGCGGTGCGGGCGTCGGGGGCGCGCAGCCGGAACTCCCCCGACAGCTTCGCAGCCAGGTAGGAGCCGGGGATCAGTCCGAGGACGAACAGCACGCCCCAGTCGATGCGCTCGGCGTTGCCGGTGGTGAGGAAGTCGACCAGGTTGGCCGAGGGCGTGGTGATGCCGAGGCCGGAGTTGCGTCCGGTCAGGTTGGACAGCGGGTACGCGACGGCCGCGAGCACGCCGACCACCACGGCGGTGACGTTGGGGCTCCAGGGGCGGTCGAGCAGCAGGCCGGCCAGTCCGGCGCGGCGCTGGGCGGGCCGCGCGACCGCGACCCGGGCCCGGCGCTGCCGGGCCAGGGCCCAGCCGACGACGGCGGCCAGCACCACGACGAGCACCCATGCGCTGATGCCGAGCGAGCCCTGGATGGTGGTCAGCCCCGACTTCTGCGCCAGGACGCCGTCGTTGAGCGGCTTGAGGGCGCCGTACTTCATGACGGACGCGAACAGCGCGTAGAAGATCAGGGCGATCCAGCTCCCGATGAGCCCCTCGCCCGATCGGTAGTAGGTGCCGGTGGCGCAGCCGCCCGCCAGCACGATGCCGATCCCGAACAGGAACGACCCGCCGATGACGCCGGCCCAGACGAGCTGGGGGACGCCCGCCTTGATCAGGCCGGCCGACAGCATGCCCTGCACGAGGACGGCCTGGACGAGGATCGCCAACCCGAAGGCCGTGAGCCAGCGGGTCGAGCCGCTGAGCCACACGTCGCGGAAGGCGCCGGTGACGCAGAAGCGCCCCCGTTGGAAGACGAATCCCAACAGGGCGCCGAGCGCCAGTCCGGTGAGTAGCAACACGATGATCTCCTTGGGTGGGTGGACGGGAGGGTGGACGGAACAGGGGTGGCGGTCGACGCGTCGATCGCGTCGTCCGCGGGCGGGGTGAGCCCAGATGGCGCCGTGCGGCCGTCGCCGCGAGAAGGGGTGGGGAAGGGTTCAGGCCTTGCGGAGCGTGATGGTCCAGGAGCCGTCGCGGTGGTCCAGGGCGGTCACCTCGTGACCCTGGGTGTGCGCCCACGCCGGGAGCGAGCGGGTCGCCTCGGGGCAGTCGAACGCGATCGCCAGCTCGTCGCCGGCCTCGAGCTGCTCCAGGGCCACCGCGGCCTCGACCAGCGGGAAGGGGCAGGGGTGGCCCAGGACGTCGAGTCGGTAGCGGGTGGGGGTGGCCACGGCGACGGCACCGGCGCTGCGCGCGTCGGCGGCGCCGATGAGGGGCTTCACGAAGTGGTCGAAGGGTGACACGGGGGTTCTCCTGGCCGGCGCCGCGGCGGGCGGCGCCTCATCACGAGAGGAAGCTCGTCCTCACCGCGGGCGCGGGGGTCGAGCCGAAAGAGTGGAGGGACGGCCGGGGACCGTCGGGCGGCGTGCTGCCGCGGGAGCGTGGATCAGGCCATGCGGGCCGGACAACACGGACACGCAGCCATGCGCACGCCGGCGACGGCGTGGGGCTGACGGGAGACCGTGGTGCGGCTCATGGGTGGATCCTTCGCTCGGTGCCGACGGAGCGTCGACAACGCACGACACGATAACCGCGTCCCGCGACCGGCGCCACCACGTATCTCACGCAACGGACGCCGCCGGCGCCGCACTGCGGGCGGGCCGGCCGCACGGGCCCCGGCTTGGCGCGGCGGTAGTCTGGGCGGCGTTCCGAGATGATCGAGGAGACGAGATGGTGAAGGCCCGGCGCGCGATCGCCACGGGAGTCGCGCTCGCGGCGGTGCTGAGCGTCGCGGCCTGCTCGACCGAGACGGTGCAGACCGGACAGCGGCCCAACAAGCCCGCCGAGTCGGCCCCCTCGGCACCCCCCACCGGGCAGCCGACGCCGATCCGCCTCGCGTCGCTGCCGGGGTGGACCGAGCCCACCAAGGAGGGCGACAACACGTTCAGCCGCCCGCTGACCCAGGCCGAGGGGCGGTTCTCGTGGTCGGTGGTGGACGAGGCCGGCAAGCCCGTCCCGTACTCCGCGAAGGATCAGGTCGTCTTCGGCGATCCCAGCCAGTACGCGCAGGTCCCCGGCGTGCTGACGTTCCGCGGCAACAACTTCCGCAACGGCGGCACCTACGGCACCCCGGAGGTCACCCAGCAGAAGCTCGAGGTCGCCTGGACGAAGCAGATCGGCGAGATCCGCGGCGAGGGCTCCTACTGGCCCGGCGCCGGCTGGACCGGCCAGCCACTGCTCGTGCAGTGGCCGCGCGAGACCAAGGTCGCGATGGGGCTGGCCGACAAGTTCGTGAACGATGACTCCTTCGTCGAGGTGATCTACCCGGTCTTCGAGGGCAAGATCTACCGGCTCGACCTCGCCACCGGCGAGCAGACCCGCGACCCGATCGAGGTCGGCTGGGGCTTCAAGGGCACCGCGTCGATCGACCCGCGCGGCTACCCGCTGCTGTACGCCGGGCAAGGGCTCAACGACACCAACGGCACCTATGGACCCTGGCGCTACCGGGTGTTCGACCTCATTCAGAACAAGGAGGTCTGGCACATCTCCGGGCTGGACCCGGCCGCGCCGCGCCACGAGTGGGGCGCGTTCGACTCCTCCGCGCTGATCGACGCCGAGACCGACACCCTGATCGAGCCCGCCGAGAACGGCCTCATCTACAAGGTGAAGCTGAACAGCTCCTACGACCCGGCGGCCAAGAAGGTCTCGATCGACCCCGACGTGACGCGGCTGCGGTACGCCGCGCCGGGCAACGTGCGCTACGGCGTCGAGAACTCGGCGGTCGCCTACCGCAACCTGATGTTCGCCGCCGACAACTCGGGCAAGCTGTTCGGCTGGGACGCCACCAGCCTGCAGATGTTGTGGATGCGCGAGGTCGGCGACGACACCGACGCCTCCCTGGTCCTCTCCGAGGAGGACGGCAAGGTCTTCCTCTACACCGGCAACGAGGTCGACAACCGGATCGCCGACGGCGGCACCGACTCCATCACCAACATGCGCAAGATCGACGCCATGACCGGCGAGCAGGTCTGGCAGTACGACATCCCGGCCTACTACACCGGCATCAACGGCGGCGTCCTGGCGACGCCAGCGCTGGGCACCGGCCCGTCCGCCGACATGGTGTTCTTCAACGTCTCCCGGACGACCGCCCCGCGCGAGGGCGACATGGTCGCGCTGGACAAGAAGACCGGCGAGGTGATCTGGCGCCGCCACCTGGGCAACTACTCGTGGAGTTCCCCGACCATCGTGACGAGCACCTCGGGCACGCAGTACGGGATCCTGGCCGACTCCGACGGCGTCATGCACCTGTTCGACCCCCAGACCGGGCTGGACATCCACACGATCAGCCTCGGCAAGAACGTCGAGGCCACTCCGGCGATGTTCGGCGACACCCTGGTGGTGGCGTCGTACGACCGCAACATCTACGCGATCAAGCTGCGCTGACCCGATGGACGCCGTCGCCCTGCGCACGGCGCGGCTGCTGCTGCGGCCCTGGCGCGTCGACGAGGCGGCCGTCCAGCGCGAGCTGTGGGCCGAGCGCGACCCCCGCGTCCCGGCGCACCGCCGGCTCGACGCGTCCGGACGCCCCAGCGTGGCCGACCTGGCCGCCCGGATCCGTGCGTGGCGCCCCGAGCCGCACCCGGGGTTGCTCGCCATCGAGGTCGCGGCCACCGGCGAGGCGATCGGCTACTGCGGCCTGATCGCCTGGACGGACGCCGCCGGCGACCCCGTGCCGCAGGAGGCGGAGATCGCCTACGAGTTGCTGGCCCGCGCCCAGGGCCGCGGCTACGCGACTGAGGCGGCCAGGGCGGTGGTCGCCGCGTCGCGCGGGCGGTACCGCCGGCTGTGGGCGACCGTCCGCGCGTGGAACGAGCCGTCGCTGCGCGTCCTGGATCGGCTCGGCTTCGCCCCGACGGGGCGCGTCGACCCGGACGCCGACCACGGCGACTCGGTGTACCTCGCCCTGGATCTGCCGCGGCGGTCCTGACGAGGTTGCTGGACGGCCGGGCGCGGCCGACGTACCTGAGCAGAAATCTCTTTGCTGTCCATGGGGTGAGTCTCCTCCTGGCCTCGGACACTTCCGCGCGCCCGACGCCACGCCTCAGCGCCCGCCGACCCCGGCGCGCACGGCGATCGCGGCGTCGTAGGCGGCGAGGAGGCCGGCCAGGTGCGTGCCCTGGGCGGCGGCGTCCCGGGCGCCCAGCAGCGCGGCGCTCATCGCGGCGACCCGGGTGGGGTCGTCGCGCAGGGACGCCAGCGTGGCAGCCAGCCCGGCGGCGTCCGGGGTGGGGGTGCAGACGCCGCCGCCGACGGGGACCGCCTCGGCGAGGTCGGGGTCGCAGAACACGACCGGCAGCCCCGACGCGACCGCCTCGAGCATCACCATGGGCTGGTTGTCGAAGTCGAACGAGGTCGACACGAACACGTCGGCGTCCCGCATCGCGGCGAGCACCCGCTCCTGCGGTACCGCGCCGTGCAGCGCGAGGCGCCCCCCGGGCACGGTGCCGGCGTGGCGCCGCGTGCGCTCCAGGGCGAGCCCGTCGCCGTACATCTGAGCCGAGACGCCGGGGGTGGCCGCCACCGCGGCCACGAACACCTCGGGGCGCTTCTCCGGGGAGACGCGTCCGCACCACATCACCCGCAGGTCGCCGCGCGGCGCGCGGAGCGCCGGCGCCCCGATGGCGTCGAGGACGGAGTCCTCCAGCCCGTTGGACAGCACGGTGAGCGGGGTCGTGACGCCCTGGGCGAGCAGCTTGTCGGCGAAGTGCCGCGACGGGACGATCACGTGATCGGCGTGGTTGGCCTGGCTGACCATGAGCCGCCACATCCGCCGGGCGAGCGCGGTCCCGGTGTAGGGGGTGCCGCCGAGCGGGTTCGTGGCGTGCGGCAGCCGGCGGTGGTGCAGCCCGGCCAGCAGCACCGTCGTGAGGGCGGGCAGCGGCAGGACGCTGCGGGTGTAGACGTCGACGCGGCCGTGCATGGTCTGCACCACGGGCAGCCGCAGCGCCCGGGCCGCGTTGAACGCGCCGAGCGCGGCGAACAGCTCCGAGTGCACGTGGACGACCTCGACGCCGCGCTGCACGAACGCCGTGCGGAGGGCGTCCTCGACGGCCTGCGGCGGCCAGGTGAACGGGTAGCCGTCGGGGCGGAAGAACGACGCGATCGGGAGCCCGACGATGCCCGGGTCGGGCGACGGCTCGGCGAGCGGGCAGAACACCGTCACCTCGTGGCCGGCGGCGGTCAGCGCCTCCCGGTGCGCCTTCACCACCGTCTGCACTCCGCCGAGGGTGGGCAGGTAGTAGTCGGTGACGAGGGCGATCCGCACGCGGTCACTCTAGGGGGCTCCGGGGCGTGGCCTAGCATGTGCCGCATGCCCGGACCGACCTCAGCGCTGCGCGTCCTGGTGACCGGGGCGAGCGGCTTCCTGGGCGGCCACGTCGTCCGCGAGCTCGCCGGGCACGGCCACGCGGCGGTCGCGTCCGGGCGCGACGAGGACGCCCTGCGCGCGCTCGGCGCCGCCGCCGACGGGATCGTGGTCTCCGACCTCGCCGGGCTGCCGGGGCACCGGACGCCGGTCGACGCCGTCGTCCACTGCGCGGCGCTGTCGACCCCCTGGGCGCGCCGGCGCGACGTCCACGCCGCCAACGTGGCCGGGACGCGGCACGCGCTGGACTTCGCCGCCCGCAACGGCGCACGCCGGTTCGTGTTCGTCTCCTCCCCCAGCGTCTACGCGGCGCGCAAGGACCGGCTCGGGGTCCGCGAGGACGAGGTGGACGTCCGCCGGCCCCTCAACGGCTACATCCGCTCCAAGCTCGCGGCCGAGGCGCTCGTCGCGCAGGCGCTGGCCGACGGCCGGATCGCCGAGGCGGTCATCGTCCGCCCGCGGGGGCTGATCGGCGTCGGCGACCCCAGCCTGGTCCCCCGCCTGCTGGAGGTGCACGCGCGCCTGGGCGTCCCGCTGTTCGGCGACGGCGACCACCTCATCGACGTCACCGCCGTGGAGAACGCGGCGCTCGGGCTCCGGCTCGCGCTCACCCGCGGGGACCCGCGCGCGGGCACCTACAACCTCACCAACGGCGAGCCGCGGCCGTTCCGCGCCCTGCTGGACCAACTGCTGGACGCCTGTGGGCTGCCGGCGCGGCACCGGCGGCTGCCGCGCGGCCCCGCTTGGGCGGCGGCGTCCGGGCTCGAGGCGGTGTGCGGCGTCCTGCCGGGTCGGCCGGAGCCCCCGCTGACCCGCTACACCCTCACGACGATCGCCCACGCGCAGACCCTCGACATCTCCCGCGCCCGCGCCGACCTCGGCTACGCGCCCCGGGTGAGTCTGGACGACGCCCTGGCGCGGATCGGCGCCGCCCACCGCTCCGGGAGGACGCATGCCTGACGGCCCCGGACACCCCGCCCGCCTGACCCGCTTCGGCTGCGGCGCGACCCACCACGACCTCGCCGGGCTGTTCCGGGGCGCGGCCCGCGAGCGCAGGACGTTCCCGTCGGCGGCGTACCTGTTCGACGACGGCGCCGGCCGCCGGGTCCTGTTCGACACCGGCTACGCGGCCGCGCCCTGGGACGCGGGCCTCGCGGGGGCGCTGTACCGCCGGCTGCTGCCACCTCAGATCGGGCCCGGGGAGACGATCGGCGCCCGCCTGAGCGCGGCCGGGATCGATCCCGCGAGCGTCACCGACATCGTCCTGTCGCACGCGCACCCCGACCACATCGGCGGCGTGGCGAGCTTCCCGCAGGCGCGGATCCTGCTGTCGGAGGGGGTCGCGCGGACGCTGCGGGCGCCGCGGCTGCGCGAGGGCGTCCTCGCGGGGCTGCTCCCGGACTGGTTCGACCTGCGCGTCCGCACGGTGCCGGACGCGGACTTCACCCCCGTCGAGGTCGCGGGCGTCCCCCTGGCGGTCGCGGACCCGTGGGGCGACGGCGCCTACCGGCTCGTGCGGCTGCCGGGTCACGCCCGCGGGCACCTGGGCGCGCTCGTCGACGGCCGCGTCCTGCTCGCCGGGGACGCCGCCTGGGCCGCCGAGTTCCTGCCGCGGGCGCGCGACCTGCGGGTGCTGCCCCGGTTCATCCAGCACGACCCGGACGCCTACGCGGCGACCGCGGACGCGCTGACCGCGCTCGCCGAGGGCGGCGTCCGGCTGTGCTTCTCCCACGACCCCGGCGACGACGCGGTGCTGCTCGATGGGTAGGGCCGCCATCGTGGCGGCGTTCGTCGCCGCCCGCCGGCCGCGCCGGGACCGGGCCGCGCTCGAGCGGCACCAGGCGCGGCTGCTGCGGCGGCAGATCCGGTTCCTGCGCGCCCGCTCGCCGCGCTTCGCCGACGTCCCGCCCGACGCCGGCCTCGCCGACCTGCCGACCATGGACAAGGCGTCCATGATGGCCGGCTTCGACGACCTGGTCACCGTCGGCGTCACCCGCGCCGAGGCGGAGGCCCTGGCCCTGGGCAACGAGCGCAGCCGCGACTTCACCGGCGACCTGCGCGGCTGCTCGATCGGGCTGTCGTCGGGGACGACCGGGCACCGGGGCCTGTTCGTCGTCTCCCCCGCCGAGCGGGACGCCTGGGCCGGCACCGTGCTCGCCCGGACGCTGCCGCGGAGGTGGCTGGTCGGGCACCGCATCGCCCTGTTCCTGCGCGCCGACAACACCCTGTACGAGTCGGTCGGGTCGCGCGCGGTGACGTTCTCCTACTTCGACCTCTACGCGCCGCCCGCGCAGAACCGGGCGCGGCTGGCCGCGTTCGCCCCGACGATCCTGGTGGCGCCGCCGTCGGTGCTGCTGCCGCTCGCCGCCGCCGCCGCGTCCGGCGACCTGCGGATCGCGCCCGCGAAGGTTTACGCCGTGGCCGAAGTGCTGACCGACGCCGACGCCGCGCGGATCGCGTCCGGGCTGGGCGTCGCGGTGGTCCACCAGCTGTACCAGTGCACCGAGGGCTTCCTGGGGCACACGTGCGAGCGCGGCGTCCTGCACCTCAACGAGGACCTCGCCCTGATCGAGCGCGAATACCTCGACGAACGCCGGTTCGTGCCGATCGTCACCGACCTGCGCCGCCGCGCGCAGCCGATCGTGCGGTACCGGCTCGGCGACGTGCTCGTGGAGCGCGCCGAACCGTGCCCGTGCGGGAGCGTCCTGACGGCGCTGGAGCGCATCGAGGGCCGGGAGGACGACACCCTGCTGCTGCCCGGCCTCGACGGGACGCCGACGCGGGTGTTCGCCGACCTGGTCACCCGCGCCCTCATCCACGCCGACGGGTTCACCGAGTACCGCGTCCGCCAGGTGGGGCCCGACGCGCTCGAGGTCGAGCTGGACGCCGACGCGCCGGCCGTGCGGCGGGGCGTGCAGGCGGAACTGGACCGGCTGTGGTCACGGCTGCGGGTCCGGCCGCCCGCGGTCGCGTTCATGCCCTACCGTGCGGCGGTGGGCAGGAAGCTACGGCGCGTCGAGCGCGCCTGGACGGGGGACACGGATGCGGCGCTGTGAGATCGTCGGGACCGGCTCGTGGCTGCCCGCGGGCACCGTGACGTTCGGCGACCACACCCGCTACCGGATCGCGCCCGACGAGTCGCACCTGGACGCCCTGGCCACCGCCTCCCGGCGGGCGCTGGACGCCGCGGGCGTCGCCCCCGACGAGGTCGACCTGGTCCTGGGGGCCTCGGCGGCCGGCGTCCAGCCGATCCCGTGCACGGCGGCGCTGGTGCTGGAGCAGCTCACCTCCGGCGGCCGCGCCGCGGCGTTCGACGTGAACTCGACCTGCACCAGCTTCATCACCGCGCTCGACGTCGCGTCGCGCTACCTGGCCCTCGGCGACGCGGAGACGGCGCTGATCTTCTCCGGTGACGTCGGGACCCGGTTCCTCAACCCCGACCAGCCCGAGGCGTTCCAGCTCTTCTCCGACGCCGCCGCGGCGGTCGTGGTGCGCCGGACCGACCGCGACGCCGGCGTCCTGGCCAGCGCGCAGCGCACGTGGCCCGCCCACGCGCACGACACCGAACTGCGCGGCGGGCTGTCGGCGCACCCTGCGGCCGCCTACGCCGGCGGCGACCCCGCCGACTACCTGTTCGACATGGACGGCCGCGCGGCGCTGCTCGCCATGGCCCGGGTGCTCCCGGGGTTCTTCGCGTCCTTCTTCGAGGCCTCCGGGCTGACCACGGACGACTGCGATCTGGTCGTCCCGCACCAGGCCAGCCCGGCGATGGCGCCCATGCTGCGGCGGCTCGGCTTCGCCGAGGGCCAGTTCGTCGACGCCGTCGCCGAGTACGGGAACATGGTCTCGGCGTCGGTGCCGTTCACGCTGGTGCGGGCCCTGGAGTCCGGACGCGTGGGGCGCGGCGACACCGTCCTGCTGTGCGGCACCGCCGCCGGGCTGACCGCCAACGCGCTGGCGCTGCGGCTGTAGCGCCGGGGGCGGCCCTGCCACGGTGGGGCCGACTCCCTGCCCCTAGCATGGGGCGATCATGCTCGGTCCTTCGTACGATGCGGCGCGTGCATCGCGATGCGGGGCGCCGACGGCGTCCGCCCTACGATGGCCGGATGGGTTCGACGTCGAACACCGCTCCGACGATGGAGGCCGTCCTCGCCCGGCTCAACGGCGAGTTGGCCGAGTTGGCCGAGCTGACGTGCACGCGCATCTACGACGAACTCGAGAGCTACGCCCGCATCGAGCCGCAGGCGCTGGCCGCGGCCGTGGGACGCAACCTGCGCACCGCCCTGACCGCGCTGCGCACCGGGCACGTGCCCGAGCCGGCCATGCTCGACGGGGCGGCCCAGACGGCTCAGGAGCGCTACGAGTCGGGCGTCCCCGCCGAGGAGATCGTCCGGGGGTTCCGGATCTCGATCGCGCTCATCCACGAGCATTTCCTCGACATCGCCGTGTCCGAGGGGCTCCCGGTCGAGGAGACCGTGGCCGGCTCCCGGATCATGTGGGGCGTCGGGGACGCGTTCACGACGCGCATCATCACCGAGTACCACGACCTCGCCCTGGACGCCGCCCTCCGCGACGCCCGCGCGCGGGCCGCCGCGGTGCACAGCCTGCTCGCCGGCGAACTGCCGCACGACGCCACCCAGGTCCCGATCGACCCACACGCCAGCTACGCGGCCGTGCACTGCGACGTCGACCACCCGGCCGACGTCGAACGGGTGCGGGCCGCGCTGGAGGCGTCCGGCTCGACCCCGGGGGCGCACGCCCTGGTGGTCTCCGACGGCGGCACGTGCCTGGGCGTCGTCGCGACCCGGCCGGCCGATCCCGGCGTGCCGGTCGGGCTCGGCCCGTTCGTGCGTCCGGACGAACTGCCGCGCTCGGACCGCATCGCGCGCCAGGCGCTGCTCCTGGCCCAGCGGCTCGGCCGCAGCGGCGTCCAGGGCAGCGCCGACCTCGGCTGGCGGATGGCCGCGGCGTCCCGGCCCGACGTGTGGCGGCTCTACGCCGAGCAATTCCTCACCCCGCTGTCCCCAGAGGGCGAGTTCGGGCGCGAACTGCGGCTCGCCGTCCTGGCCTGGCTGCGCCATCAGCAGAGCGTCAACCGCGCGGCCGCGGCCATCAACGTGCACGCCAACACCCTGCGCTACCGGCTGCGCCGGTTCAGCGACATCACCGGAGCCGACCTGGATGACCTCGACGACATCATCGGCGTGACGTGGGCGCTCGAGCTGGGGCACCCCGACAACTACGCGTTGTAGTTTCGTACAACCGCACCATCCAGAACGCTGTGGGTTCGTCCGTAGCCTTCCCCGGCGCGGGACCCTACGGTTGTGGCCAACGCCCGGTTGGAGATCCGAACGAAGAGGTTCCTCCTCCGCGCGGCGTTCGCATCCATGAAACAGGACCAGAAAGGGCCTTGTGATGACCAAAGTCATCGGTGACATCGCGCCCGTACTGACCGAAACGCTCCGCGATGGCATGACCATCGCCGTCGGCGGCTTCGGCTTGTGCGGCATCCCCACCGACCTCATCCGCGTCGTGCGGGACTCGGGCGTGAAGGATCTCACCATTGTCTCCAACAACCTCGGCATCGACGGCAAGGGGCTGGGCCTGCTGCTGGAGAACGGGCAGATCAGCCGGGTGCTGTCGAGCTACGTCGGGGAGAACAAGTTCTTCATGCAGCAGTACATCGACGGCAACATCGAGGTCGAGTTCGTCCCGCAGGGCACCCTGGCGGAGCGGATGCGCGCCGGCGGCTCGGGCATCCCCGGCTTCTACACCAGGACCGGCGTCGGGACGCTGGTCGCCGAGGGCAAGCCCACCATGGACTTCGACGGCGAGACCTACCTGCTCGAGCGCGGCATCGTCGCCGACGTGGCGCTGGTGCACGCGCACACCGCCGACACCGACGGCAACCTCACCTTCCGGCTCACGGCCCGCAACTTCAACCCGCTCGTGGCCATGTGCGGGCGCGTCACGTTCGTCCAGGCCGAGAACATCGTCGACCTCGGCGCGCTGGACCCCGACGCGATCATGACCCCCGGCGTGTACGTCCACCACGTCTCGCAGGCCGTCTCCCCCACCGACATCGAACAGCACACGGTCCGGCCGCGGCCGGCTTCCCAGGAGGTCTGAGGCATGAGCTGGACCCGTGACGAGATGGCCGCCATCGCGGCCTCCGAACTGAACGACGGCGACTACGTCAACCTCGGCATCGGCATGCCGACCCTGGTCGCCAACAACCTGCCCGACGGCGTCCGCGTCGTGCTGCAGAGCGAGAACGGCATCCTGGGCATGGGCCCCTTCCCCTACGAGGGCGAAGAGGACGCCGACCTGATCAACGCCGGCAAGCAGACCGTGACGCTGCTGCCGGGCGCCGTGATCTTCGACTCGGCGACGTCGTTCGGCATGATCCGCGGCGGCAAGATGGCCGCGGCCATCCTGGGCGCCATGGAGGTCTCCGGCTCCGGCGACCTGGCCAACTGGCAGATCCCGGGCAAGCTCGTGAAGGGCATGGGCGGCGCGATGGACCTCGTGGCCGGCACCCGCCGCGTCATCGTGATGACCGAGCACGTCTCCAAGAACGGCACCCCGAAGATCGTCCGCGAGTGCTCGCTGCCGCTGACCGGCGTGGGCGTGGTGGACCGCATCATCACCGACCTGGCCGTCTTCGACGTCACGCCGGACGGCCTCGTGCTGCGCGCGCTGGCCCCCGACGTCACCGTCGACGAGGTCGCCGAGAAGACCGAGCCGGAGTTCACCGTCGATCTGGCGGAGGTCGCTGCATGATCTCGCTGCTCATCGTCGTCGCGGCGCTCGGGTTCCTGATGTTCATGGCCTACAAGGGCCACAGCGTCATCCTGTTCGCCCCGATCGCGGCCATGGGCGCGGTCCTGCTGACCAACCCCGGCCTCGTCGCGCCGATGTTCACCGGCCTCTTCATGACGAAGATGGTCGGGTTCATCGCGAACTACTTCCCGGTGTTCCTGCTGGGCGCCATCTTCGGCAAGCTCATGGAGATCTCGGGCTTCGCCAAGTCCATCGTGAGCGCCGTCATCAAGGTCGTCGGCGCCCGCAACGCCATGCTGACGATCGTCCTGGTCGGCGCGCTGCTCACCTACGGCGGCGTCTCGCTGTTCGTGGTCGTGTTCGCGGTCTACCCGTTCGCGGCCGAGATGTTCCGCCAGGGCGACATCCCCAAGCGGCTCATCCCCGGCACGATCGCGCTGGGCGCGTTCACCTTCACGATGGACGCCATCCCGGGCACGCCGCAGATCCAGAACATCATCCCGACGACGTTCTTCGGCACCACCGGCTACGCCGCGCCCGTCCTGGGCATCTTCGGCGGCATCATCGTGTTCCTGGCGGGCATGGCCTACCTGGAGTGGCAGCGCCGCAAGGCCCTGGCGAAGGGCGAGGGCTACGGCGAGGGCCACACCAACGAGCCGACCAGCTTCGCCACGGACAAGCTGCCGCACCCGCTGCTGGCGCTCACGCCGCTGGTCCTGGTGGGCGTGGTCAACCTCCTGATGACCAACCTCATCCCGAAGGCGTTCGGCAAGGAGACGATCTTCGACTCCACCGTCGTCGGCAAGCCCGCGCCCATCACGGTGGCCACCTCGGCCAACGTCGCGATCTGGGCGGTGCTGGCCGCGCTGCTCGTCGGCATCCTGTTCGTGGTCGTCACCGCGTTCAAGACGCTGCGGGAGCACTTCACCGAGGAGGTCAAGCCCGCGATCGCCGGCTCGCTGCTCGCCACGATGAACACCGCCTCCGAGTACGGCTTCGGCGCGGTCATCGCCGCCCTGGCCGGCTTCAAGATCGTCGCGGACGGCCTCACCGCCATCCCCGACCCGCTCGTCCGCGAGGCGGTCACCGTCACCTCGCTGGCCGGCATCACCGGGTCGGCGTCCGGCGGCATGAGCATCGCCCTGGGCGCCATGGCGCAGTCGTTCATCGACGCCGCCAACGCGACGGGCATCCCGATGGAGGTCCTGCACCGCGTCGCCTCGATGGCGTCCGGCGGCATGGACACCCTGCCGCACAACGGCGCGGTCATCACGCTGCTCGCCGTCACCGGCCTGACCCACAAGACGTCCTACAAGGACATCTTCGCCATGACGATCATCAAGACCCTCGCCGTCTTCGTGATCATCGGCCTCTACTACGCCACCGGCCTCGTCTAGGAGACACCCATCATGAGCACCTACCCGAACTTCCACGACGGCCGCCGCGCCATGGTCACCGGCGCCGCGTCCGGCATCGGCCGCGCCGCCGCCATCAAGCTGGCCGAGGCCGGGGCGCACGTCCTGGCCGTCGACCTGAACGCCGAGGGCCTGGAGGCCCTGGCCGCCGAGGTCCCCGGCATCGAGCCGGTCCCCTGCGACCTGTCCGACCTGGCCGGGCTGGACGCCCTGCCCAAGGACGTCGACATCCTGGTGAACAACGCCGGCATCCAGACCGTGTCGCCGATCCAGGACTTCCCGATCGAGCGCTTCGAGCTCATCATGCGCGTCATGCTGCACGCACCCTGGTACCTGATCCGCCAGAGCGTCCCGCACATGTACGCCAACGGCTGGGGCCGCATCGTGAACCTGTCCAGCGCGCACGGGCTGCGCGCCTCGGAGTTCAAGTCGGCCTACGTCACGGCCAAGCACGGCCTGGAGGGCCTGTCCAAGGTCGTCGCGCTGGAGGGCGGCCCGCACGGCGTCACCTCGGTCACGGTCAACCCCGCCTACGTGCGGACGCCGCTGGTCGAGAAGCAGATCGCCGAGCAGGCCCGCGCCCACAACATGGGCGAGGACGAGGTCGTCCAGAAGATCATGCTGGACCGCGTCCACGTGAAGCGCCTGATCGAGCCCGAGGAGGTCGGCGAGCTGGTCCTGTTCCTCACCGGGCCCGCGTCGGCGTCCATGAGCGGCACGTCCTACCCGATCGACGGCGCCTGGTCGGCGTACTGAGCACCAAGGAGATACATCATGATGAAGACTGACGACCCCGTGGTCGTGCTGGGCTACGCCCGCACCCCCGTGGGCGCCTTCGGCAAGGCGCTGGCCCAGGTCCCGGCGCACGTCCTCGGCGCCACCGCGGCGAAGGCCGCCCTGGAGCGCTCCGGCCTGACGGCCGCGGACGCCGACGAGTGGATCATCGGCTGCGTCGGCAGCACCGGCACGGACGCCTACATCAGCCGGCGGGTCGCGATCGAGGCGGGCGCCCCGGTCGAGTCCACCGCGATGACGGTCAACCGCCTGTGCGGCTCCGCCATGCAGGCGATCGGCCTGGCCGCCATGGAGCTGATGGTCGGCGAGTCCGACATCGTCGTGGCCGGCGGCACCGAGAACATGTCGGCGCAGCCCTTCCTCGACTTCTCGGCGCGCAACGGGGTGACCCTGGGCGACCGGAAGCTGATGGACGGCACCAACTCGATGATCACTGACCCGTTCACCATGCAGCCGATGGGGATCACGGCGGAGAACGTGGCCGAGCGCTTCGGCGTGACCCGCGAGGAGCAGGACGCGTTCGCGCTGGAGAGCCAGCGGCGCGCCCAGGAGGCGCTCGCGAGCGGTGCGGTGGCCGGCGAGATCACGCCCGTCACCATCAGCACCCGGCGCGGCGACGTGGTCGTCGACACCGACGAGCACCCGCGGGCGGGGCTGACCTTGGAGAAGCTGGCCGCGATGCGTCCGGTGTTCGTCAAGGAGGGCACCGTGACGGCCGGCAACGCGTCCGGCATCAACGACGGCGCCTGCATGCTGGTGCTGACCCGGGCGTCGGTGGCGGCCGAGCGCGGCCTCAAGCCGCTGGCCGAGCTGGTCGACTTCACCAAGGTCGGCATCGAGCCCGAGATCATGGGGTACGCCCCAAGCCGGCGATCGAGAAGATCCTCGACCGCAACGGCATGACGGCCGACGAGATCGGCTGGATCGAGCTCAACGAGGCCTTCGCCGCCCAGGCGATCCCGGTGATCCGGGATCTGGGCCTCGACGAGTCCAAGGTCAACCCGCTCGGCGGCGCCATCGCATGGGGCCACCCGATCGGGGCGACGGGCGCCATCATCACGGCCCGCACCATCGAGAACATGGTCAAGGGCGGGCACGAGTACGGGCTGGCATCGATGTGCATCGGCGGCGGGCAGGCCGTGGCCGGCCTCTGGCGCCTGGTGTGAGCGGGGCCGCCGCCTCGAGGGGGCATCCCACGGGGCGGTGAGCCGCGGTAACGGCGAGAGGGGAGGACGCATGTGTCCTCCCCTCTCGTCGTTCCCAGGTTCCTCACAGCCGCCTGTGAGACAGTGGGGCATGCTCACTCGCACCCTGGCACTCCTGGCGGCGGTCGTCGTCGTGCTGACCGGGTGCCAGGGCGGTTCGGGCCGGGTCGTCACGATCGACTCCTGGGGCTGGAACTCGCGCGTGAGCGGCTCGGCGATGGAGGATCGGTCCTCCACGACCATGCCGGCGCGTCCGGGGACGACGGCGACCGTCGACTCACTGTCCGGCCCCGTCACTTTCACGATCGTCGCCGTCGGAGAGCGCGGCGTCGACATCACCACGGACGTCCCGCTCGCCCCCTCCGACGGCAACGCCGCGCAGATGTCGCGTCCCGTCGACCGGTTCACGGTCGCGGCCGACCCGGTCCGCCTCGTCACGGTGAGCCTGGACGCGGGCACCCACTTCGAGGTCATCTCCCGCTGAGACCGGCCATCGACGTGCGGCGTGCCACTCGTTAGGGTCGGCGCATGAGCGCCACCACCCCGCCGCACCTGGCCGACACGACCGTGCCGCACCCCGGAACCGACGAACACTCCCGCAGCGCCGTCGAGGCGGGCATCTTCTGGGCGGGGCAACTCGTCGCCCCGACGGGGGCCGCACCTTCGACGTGTGGTCGAACTACGACAGCGCCACCAACACCGTCCCCGACGGCCCCGTGGTCATCGAGGCCCGCCGGGGCGGCGACTCCCTGGTGCTCTTCCATCAGGCCGAGCACGGCTACGACGCCGTCTTCGTCGGCGAGGACGACCTGGGCGAACCCACCGAGCTCGCGCTCGTCGCCGCGGACGCCGAGGTCGTGTGCACCGCCGGCTACTCCTTCGACTGGGAGGAGGAGAAGGAGGACTGGGTCGACGCGGACGACCGGGTCGCCCTCCCCGACGGGCGCACGATCTCCTGGGAGGAGGCGAAGGCGCTGGGCTTCGACTCGTTCGGCGTCGACGTGCGCACCGCGGGCGGGGAGTGGCGCGACATCGGGAGCTTCGAGCTCGCCTGACCCGCCGGCGGCGGACTCAGAACATCCAGAGCATCCCCGCGATCAGCGCCAGGTTCACCACCAGCCCCGCGACGGCGAGCCAGGCCCGCCGCGGGGGCAGCAGCGGCCCGGCGCGCCAGGACGTCGCCGCGAGCACGGCCGCTGCCAGCGCCGGCGCGAGCAGCAACCCCCAGATCCAGCCCCGACGGCGAACCAAGGGCCGCTGTGCCACGCGAGCAACAGGCCGAACGCCGCGGCCGCCAGGGAGCCCACCACGTGGACGCCGCTGCGGAACCGCCGCGCGGCCGCCAGGGCGCTCAGACTCAGCAGCGCGGCGACGCCCACGACGAACCAGGACACCCCGAGCAGGATCGGGTCGGTGCGGACGGGCGCCGGGCGATCCTCGAGCAGCGCCACCCCCAGCGCGTCCACCGACTGGGTGGTGTTGCCCAGGACGATCACGCCGCGTCCGGCCGCGCGATCGAGGGCGAGCATGGTCCGGAACCCGCCGGTGCCACCGTTGTGCCACAGCAGCTCCCGCGCGGGGCGTCCGTCCGCCGCGGGCAGGTCGGTGGTCACCCAGGCCCACCCGATGCCGCTGCCGTCCATCTCCGCCGTGGGCCGCTGCGCGGCGACGCCCGGACCGTCGCCGAGCTGGCTCTGCGCCCACCGGGCGAGGTCCGCGAGGGTGGTGAACGTGGCGGTCCCGCTGGGCAGGTAGCCCTCCCCGTCCCAGCGCGGCGCCGGCAGCCCGTTGACGTGGAAGCCGGGGGCGGCGTCGGCGGGGATGTCCGCCGGCGTGGCCGCGAGCCCGGTGTCGGCCATCCCGAGCGGCCCGGTGACGCGGTCGCGCAGCAGCGTGGCGTAGTCGGGGGCGCCCGCGGCCCGGGCCAGGGCCGTGCCCAGCAGCGAGAAGCCCAGGTTGGAGTAGGTGGGGGGCTGCTGCGTGTCGACCGGGGCCGCCGCGGCGTCCCGGAGGAGTTGGGCGGTCGAGGTGGAGGCGTACGGGCCCTCGTTGCCCCAGGACGCGACGAAGCCGGAGCCCGCGGCGGTCGCGCCGATGGGCGGCAGCCCGGAGCTGTGCTGGGCCAGCGAGGCCAGCGTCACCCCGCCGGCGGGGGTGCCCCGGAGCTCGGGGAGGTGGCTGGCGAGCGGGTCCTCGGCGCGCGCCTCGCCGCGCTCGATCGCCTGGGCCAGCAGCGAGCCGGTGAAGGTCTTGGTGATGGACCCGAGTTCGTACGGCGTGGTGTCCAGGGGCGCGACGCCCGTCCCGCGTCCGGCGCCGGCGTTGCCGAGGCCGGCCCACGTCACGGTGTCGGGCGTCACCTCGGCCACGGCGAGGGAGCGCCAGCCGCCGGTCGCGCCCCCGAGCGCCCGTTCAACGCGTTCGGCGAGGGCCCGGTCGCCGGACCGCGCCGTGCTGACGTGCTGCCGTTCCGGGCCCACGAGGAGGCCGAGGGCCAGCGCGACGACCAGGGAGGCCGCGAGCACGAGCGCCAGGCGGCCGCGGCCGGCGGGTGGTCGTCCTGCGGCCTGCTGGGCGGTGGGGGCGGGGTGTCCGGTCGGTGTTTCGGGGGTGGTCCCACGTGCTTGGGTGCGGGCATGGCGGACTCCTTGGATGGGTGGTCTGCGGCGACCGCCTGGGCGGTCAGGGGTGGGCGGACAGGACGGTCATCAGCAGCGGCACCACCCGCTCGGGCGGGATGGTGTAGCGGCCACGCACGGTGGCGTCGAGCCAGCCGGCCGAGACCAACTGGCGGAGGTGATGGTGCAGTTTCCCGGTGCTGGCCAGCGAGGGGTGCGCCAGCAGGTCGCCGGTGGTCTCGGTGCCCTCCAGCACCAGCTTCATGATGGTGAGCCGGACCGGGTGCGCGAGCGCGGTGAGCGCCGGCGCGAGCAGGGTCCAATCCCACTCCTGGAGGCGCTCCAGCGTCTGGCCGACCTGCCACCGGACGGGGCCCGCCGCCGGGGTCACGCTGCCGACCATGAGCACCGCCCCGGGTTCGGGGAACATGTCCTCCAGCGAGGTGAGGAAGTGGAAGTCCTCGCCCAGCGGGGGGCGTCCGGACGCCTCCTGCCCGGCGTGCGCGGGTCGCCCGGCCTCGAGCCGGGCCACCTGCTCCTCGAGCCGGGCCACGCGGGCCTCCAGCCCCTCACGCTCAGTCATGGTTATAAAGTACGTACTTCCGTATAAATGCGCAAGCGCGGGCTGGCGATCGCCCGGCTCCAGCGGGTGGCGCCCCAGCCGTCGGCGGCACGAAGGGCGCGCGGCGCCCGACCGGCCCGGGCGGTTCGGCGCCGGGGAGCCCAGTCGCGTCTCGGCGAAGTACGGAAATCCGACGCGGCGCGGCGGCGCTCAGCCCCAGAAGTCGGTCCGGGTGAAGCCGGTCAGCTCGCGGAAGCCGACCCCGACCAGCCCCGCCTCGCGGCAGGCGTCGGCGAAGGCGTCCGTGCACAGGAGGTTCCGGCCGGCGTCCAGGCTCATGAAGGCGGCGGCCGCGGGCACCTTCGCCTCGTCCACGACGAACCGAGCCACCGACTCCAGGTCGGTGATGTCCCGGTCCTCCGGGTCGCCGGCCGGCGCGTCCTGAGCCAGGGTGTACTCGGACCGTTCCCAGTCGAACACCGAGACCGGCGCGCCCCACAGCAGGTAGAAGTAGGACTTGGCGCTGCGGCGTCCAGTGGACTGGACGACCTCGACCGGGATGGCGCGCACGGGGAGGTCGAACGATCGGCACACGGCGAGGAAGGCGTCCGAGGCCATCAGGTTGAGGCCCCAGAAGTCGAAGTCGAGCACCTGGTGCTTGGCGGTGAACACGTAGCCGTCGGGGATGTCGAGGGCGTGGATGTCGGCCTCGAAGCCGTCCCAGGCCCAGTCGCGGTTCACGGTGCCCTTCAGCACGGTCGGGCAGCCGCGCGCGCCCGGCACGTAGTCCACGATGTGCAGCGGCATGCCGACCCCCGTTCCGGGCCGCCGTCGCGGGCCCGGGTCGACCCTACCGAGCCGCCGTGCCCGTACGGATGCGGTCCGCGGCGCCCGGCGGCCACCTAACGCACCCGCCGCACACACGTGGCGTCCGGCGGCACCCAGCTCACCCGCCGCACGCACGTGGGCCCTCCGGAGGCTCAGGCGTCGGTGTCGAGGACCACCACGCCCTTGTCGCCGTCCACGGTGATCAGGTCGCCGTCGGCGATCCTGGCCGTCGCCGAGCCGGTCCCGAGCACCGCGGGGATGCCGTACTCGCGCGCCACGATGGAGCTGTGGGACAGCGGGCCGCCCACGTCGGTGACGACGGCCGCCGCCATCGCGAAGAACGGGGTGTAGGCCGGCGTCGTGATGGGCGCCACCAGCACGTCTCCCGGCTGCATCTTCGCGAAGTCCTCCGGCCCGCGCAGCAGCCGCGCCGGGCCGGTCGCACTGCCCCGGACGCGCCCAGGCCCTTGAGGGTCGGCCCGGTCTGGACGTCCTCGTTGCTGGGCATGAACCGCTTGAAGAGCTGGTAGAACGGCCCCTTGGCGGGCAGCCACCCGGGCGGGCTGACCTGCCGGTTGCCGCGCCAGGTCGCCTTGCGGGCTGCGACGGCGGCGTCGGCCGCCGGCCCGATGGGACGGCCCGCGTCCAGCCCGGACGCCGCGAGACGGGCCTCGTCCTCGGTGAGCCAGAACGCGTCCCCGCCGTCGGCGAGCAGGCCCGCGTCCGCGAACCGGCGGCCGAGTTCCCGCAGGAGCCGGCGCGCCGCCGGCCACCCGAGCCCGACGTCGGCGAGCGCGTCCTCGCGCAGCGGCCCGAGCTCGCGGGCCTTGGTCAGCGCCCGCGCCAGGACGCTGCGGCGGACGGGGTCCACGTGGGCGTCGAGCCAGGCCTGCGCCGTCGCCCGCTCGGACGCCTGCCGCGCCAGCCGCTCGTCCGGATCGACCGCGTCGCCGGACGCCGCGAACCGCAGCGCGGCGAGCACGGGGGCCGGGTCGTCCGCGGCGACCGGCTGCATGACGTCGAGGTTGTAGGTGAGGTGGCCGTAGCGGGCCAGGTGCTCGGCGAGCTTCTGCTCGAACGCGGCCCGGTGTTCCTCGGGGATCGGCTCCTCGGCGGCGAGCGCGTCGGCGACGCCCGGGGTGGCGCGGCACCAGCGGGCGAAGGCGTGCAGCGAGCGCTCGGCACGGATCGGGGTGGACTCCTCCCCCAGCAGGAACGTCAGGGCGGCCGGGCGCCCCTTCCCGTGGACGAGGGTCTCGTAGAGCTTGGTGAAGCCGATCTCCGCCGCGGCCGCCTGCGGGATGACCGCCTGCACGTAGGTGTAGTAGCCGGCGCCCGCCGCGATCAGCTCGGCCGCCCCGTCGAGCAGGGCGGACGCCGCCAGCTCGCCCTCGTCCCGCGCGGCCCAGCGGTCGACAACGGCGCGGTACTCCGGCAGCCCGTGCTCGCGCCACAGGATGACCCCGTTCAGCTCGCTGGAGGGGCTGAACGCCACCTTGAGCGCCGCGGGCGAGGACGTCAGCATCCGCTTCATCCCCGCCGTGGAGTAGAAGTAGTAGCCGTAGCCGTTGATGGTCGGGAAGTCCATGTCGCCGACGCGGAGCAGTTCCTTGGTGAAGTAGCGGCCCAGCACGGTCCGCAGCGAGGACGCGACGGCCGGCCGGATCAGGTCCGCGAACAGCGGCGAGAGCGGGTCGGGCAGCTGCTCGACGATGGAGGCCCGCATGAACATGCCGTCGGTGCGCGGCAGCGGCCACTGCGTGGGCGGCGGCCCGACGGGCTCGGGCAGCGCCGTGACGGGGCGGCTCTGCACGATCTGGAACGCGCCGTCGGCCAGCACCCACTCGATGTCCTGCGGGGCACCGAAGTGCGCCTCGATGCGGCGCCCGAGCCGGGCGAGCGCGACGGCCTGGGCGTCGGTGAGGACACGGCGGCCGCGGTCGGCCTCGGGGAGCTCGCGGGTCGCGGTGCCCTGTGCCTCGCGCACGGTGTGGACGCGCTTGTCGCCGGTGGTGCGCGACGTCACGGCGTCGGCGGCCACGACGAACTCGTCCGGGGTGACCTCGCCGCCGACGACGGCCTCGCCGAGCCCGAAGGCGGCGTTGAGGACCGTCTCGTCGCGGCGTCCGTTGCCGGGGTTGGCGGTGAACATGATGCCCGCGGCCTCGGCGTCCACGAGGCGCTGCACGACGACGGCCAGGCGGACGTCGCCGTCCACTCCGGCCCGCGACCGGTAGGCGACGGCGCGGTCGGTCCACAGCGAGGCCCAGCAGCGCCGGACCGCATCCAGGAGGGCGGCCTCGCCGGAGATGTTGAGGTAGGTGTCCTGCTGGCCGGCGAAGGATGCCTCGGCCAGGTCCTCGGCCGTCGCCGACGACCGGACCGCGACCGGCCCCTCCCCCAGCGCGCGATGGGCGGCGCTGATCTCCTCGGCCAACCCGGCGGGCATCGGGGGCTCGAACAGCGCGCGGGCCGCGGCCCCGTCGGGCGCGGCTGCGAGCCGGTCGGCGATGCCGGTGGCGGCCACGTAGTGGTCGTAGGCCGCGGTGGTGATGATGAAACCGTCGGGGACGGGGAAACCCGCGCTGACCAGCTCTCCGAGGTTGGCGCCCTTGCCGCCCGCGGTGGCGATGTCGGTCCGGCCGAACGCGGCCAGCGGTGCAATCCGACTCATGTCGTTCTCCTTTACCAACCACCGACCCTAGACCTCTGGTGGGCCGATGCAAGGCCACGAGGAGAAAGATCAACAACCACGCACTCGCCGCGAACGCGCGCCTCCGCGACTAGGGGAAATACCCACGCACTGCGCTGCGAGTGCGTGATTCTTGATTTCTCGGCCGCGTCACCCGGTCCTCGGCGCGGTCAGGGCTCGACGGTCCGGCGCCGCCGAGGGCGCGGACCATCTGCGGCCACCCGCCCTGAGGTGGCGACCGAAGCCGGGCCTGTCCGGCGGGACGCCGCGGAGGTTGCCCTGGCGCGGCGCGCGCAACAGGCCCACGGGACGCGTCAGGCACACCCCGGACACCGTCGGCAGCTCGAAGCGCCGGGCGTGGGCGAACACGTGGGTCGGCGCGGCCTGGTCACACAGGCAGCCGGGTCAGGAAGCCCAGGACGGCCTCGGCGACCAGTTCGGGGCTGTCGCGCTGCACCCAGTGGCCGCCGCGCGGGATCTCGACGAGCTCGGCGCCCCGGATGGACGCGGCGGCGCGGCGGGCCGCGGCGATCGGGACGCCGGGGTCGGCCTCGCCGTGCACGATCAGCGTCGGGACGTCGAGGCCCCGAGCGCCGCCGTGTAGTCGGTGCGCAGTCCCCGCGGGCCGATCTGGTCGCGCTGCCACTGCGCGAACGCCTCGAACGCGTGCGGGCGGGCGCCCTCCTCGGCGATGCCCGTGCGCAACTCCGGGGTGAGCCGACGCGGGTCGCTGACCAGGCCGTTCCCGGACAGGCTCATCGCCAGCGCCCGGCGGCTGCGGGCCGTGCCGCGCTGCGCGGCGGCCAGCAGGCCCGTGCGGACCGACCAGTACGTCAGCCGCTGGGCCAGCGACTCCGCCGGCCCCGTATAGAGCCGGTCGCTCAGGCCGTAGCTGCCGAACAGCAGCAGGCCGGCCAGGTCGGCCTCCGGGGTGAGCGCGTGGCCCAGCGCCATGCCGCCGCCCAGGGACAGGCCGCCCAGCACCGGACGCTCCAGCCCCAGCGCGGCGATCAGGTCTTCGATGTGGGCGACGAGCCGCTCCTGCGTCGCGAGCCAGGGTGCCGCGGGCGAGAGCCCGTAGCCGGGGTGGTCGGGCGCGAACACCCGATACCCGGATCCGGCCAGCACGGGCCCGAGCCCGCTCCAGGACAGCCAGGCGTTGTCCAGGCCGCCGCCGTGCAGCAGCAGGACGTCGGCGCGCGGGTCGTCGTCGGGTGTGTAGGTGAGCACCGAGATGCTCCCCCACCCCAGGTCCACCGCGGTGCGGCCGGCGATCATGGCGTTCCCCCTCCTCGGCGCTGAGAGCTCAGGATGCCACGAACAGCCAGCCGGAACCGGGCCGGTAGGGGTGGTCGCGCGCCTCGATCTGCTCGAAGCCCGCCGCACGCAGGTCCGCGACGATCTCGTCCGCGTCCCGGTAACGCAGCGTGCACCGGGAGGCGATGGTCTCGCCGTCGGCGAAGGTGGTGGTGTCGCTGTAGTGGACCAGCGGCAGGTCCACCTCGACGTCGCACGAGGAGACGACGGTGCCCTCGTGCGCGGCGTCGTACTCCGTCGGCGGTTCGGCCCAGGTCTCCCAGGCCCGCGCAGCGACGTCCCGGACGTCGAAGACGAACCGCCCGCCCGGGGCGAGCGCGGCGCGGACCGCGCCCAGGGTGGCGAGCCAGGCGCCGTCGTCGGCGAAGACCATGGCGACGTTCGCGGTCATGGTGGCCGCGGCGACCGCGAGCGGCGGCAGGTCCTCGGCGGTGCCGAGCACCCAGGTGACCGCGTCGGCGCCGGGCTTGGCGCGGGCGACCGCGAGGCTCGCCGCCGCCGGTTCGACGGCGGTCACCTCCTTCCCGCGGGCGGCCTCGGCGAGCGCGAACACGCCGGTGCCGGAGCCGACGTCGAGCAGCGACGCCCAATCACGCTCGTCGAGCACGGCCCGGTACATGTCCAGGTCGGAGCGGTCGGTGTCGAGCGGGTCGTAGAGCGCCGCCATGCGCGGGTGCCGGTAGATCTCGTCAGCCATGGGTCCAGTTCAGCCGACCGTCACGCGCCAGGTCCAACCGGGGTCGCGGGCGTTCACGGCGTCCTTCCACTGGCACGAGCACCCGCCTGCCAACGCAGACGTGTGAGTCAGCACCTCGCTGCCAACGCACGGCGTGTCGATCAGCACCCCGCTACCAACGGCACGGCGTGCCCATCAGCACCCCTGCTACCAACGCACGGCGTGCCGATCTGCACCCGCCGAGCGGCACGAGCGCGGCCGCCCGGAGGGTCAGCTGCGCCACGTGCGCCACAGGTGGGCGTACTCGCCGTCGGCGGCCAGCAGCTCGTCGTGCGACCCCAGCTCCGCGATCCGGCCGTCGATCACCACAGCGATCCGGTCGGCGTCGTGCGCGGTGTGCAGCCGGTGCGCGATCGCCACCACGGTCCGGTCGCTGAGCAGCGCCGTCATCGACCCCTCGAGGTGCCGGGCCGTGTGCGGATCGATCAGCGACGTCGCCTCGTCCAGGACCAGCGTGTGCGGGTCCGCGATGACGAGCCGGGCCAGCGCGACCTGCTGCGCCTGCGCGGGCGTCAGCTCGGTCCGACCGCGCCCCAGGGGCGTGTCGAGGCCCAGCGGCAGCCGGTCGAGCCAGTCGCCGGCGTCCACCGCGGCGAGGGCGTCCTTGACCTGCGCGTCGGTCGCGTCTCCCTCGCGGGCGAGCACGATGTTGTCGCGCAGCGACCCCATGAACACGTGGTGCTCCTGGGTGACGAGGCAGACCTGGGTGCGCAGCACCGGCAGCGGCAGATCCATGACGTCCACCTCGCCGACCGTCACCGAGCCGGTGCGGGGCCGGTTGATGCCGGCCACGAGGCGTCCGAGGGTCGACTTGCCGGACCCGGACGGCCCCACGATCGCCAGCCGCTCGCCCGGGCGCAGCGCCACGTCCACGCCGTGCAGGACGTCGTGGTCGGGGCGGTAGGCGAACCGCAGGTCGCGGCCGACCATCGCCGAGCCGTCGGGCAGCGCCTCACCGGGGGTGCGGTCCTCCGGCAGCTCCGCGACGCCGAGCAGGCGGGTCGTGGCGGCGACGCCGACCTGCAGGTGGTCCAGGACCTGGATCAGCCGGTCCAGCGGGCCGACGAGCTGCTGCAGGTAGATCGCGGCCGTGGTGACCTGCCCCACCGTCACGACCCCGGCGTCGTAGCCCCACGTGCCGAGCAGCACGACGAGCACCAGCGGCAGCTGGAACGCCAGGTCGATCCACATGAACAGCAGGTTCCGCAGCGACATGGTGTAGCGCTCGGCCTGCGCCGACTCGGCTGTGTCGTCGTCCAGCCGGGCCTGCCGGACGCCGTGCAGGCGCAGCGCCTCGACGGTGCGGGCGCCCTCGACGGTCTCGGTGATCGTCGAGTTGATCTTCGAATACGTCGCCGATTCGGTGATGTAGCCGGGCGCCGCGTTGCGCAGGTAGCGGCGCACCGCGAAGAACAGGATCAGCCCCGACACGATCAGCGGCAGCGTCAGCAGCGGCGAGTTCAGCAGCAGCGCCACCACCGTCAGCGACACCATGGACGCCGACGTGACGAGCGCGGGCAGCGACCAGCGCACCGCCGTGCTCATCTTGGACACGTCGGAGGTGATGCGGGTCACCAGGTCGCCGCTGGACGCCGCCTCGACGTGGCCCAGCGGCAGCCGCAGCACCGTGCCGACCACGTACTCGCGCGCGGCGGCGAGCAAGTCGTAGCCCAGCGTCGCCGAGGCCCGCTTCGCGAACGCGGTGAGGACGGCCTGCACGAGCACGACGCCCACCACGAGGACCAGCACCTGATCGGTCTGGGTGAAGGACGCCCCGGCGGCGGCGTCGTCGACCAGGTCGCCGAGCAGGCGCGGGACGACGAGCGCCGCGATCGCAGCGCCCACGTTCAGGACGATCATCGCGACCGCGCGGGCCTTGCGCGTCGACACCAGGTCGCCGACGAACGCGAACGCGCGCCGCGCCCGCGCCACCGGCAGGCCGCGTTCGGGCGCGCGGGACTCGGCGAAGACGCGCCGGGCGCGCTCGCCGCGGATCCGGTGCCGTTCCCGCCACGCGCGCAGCCGCTCGCCGGTGGGCCGGGTGCGGTCCACGTGGAGCGCCGCGGGGACGCGGGGCTCGGGCGCCTCCGCGCGCCAGGTCGCGGCCGAGCCGGGCAGCAGTTCGGTGGCGTCCCCGCGCGGCGCGGACGAGCCGGGACGGGTGTGGGTCGAGCTAGTCATCGGCCTCCTCCATTCCTCGGGCCACGACGCGGCGGTAGTCGGGGTTGCTCAGCAGTGCGGTGTGCGGGCCGCGGGCGACCTGGACGCCGTCGATCAGGAACGCCACCTCGTCGACCTGATGCAGCACCAGCGGGGACGCCGTCGTCACGACCGTCGTCCGGCCGCGCCGGTGGTCGGCGAGCCGGGGCGCGATGCGGGCCTCGGTGTGGGCGTCCACGGCCGAGGTCGGCTCGACAAGGCACAGGACGTCCGCGTCCGCCAGCAGCGCGCGGGCCAGGATGAGCCGCTGCCGCTGTCCACCCGACAGCCCGCGCCCCTTCTCGTCGACGGAGCCCTGCCAGCCCCCGGGCAGGGCGTCGAAGACGTCCTCGGCGCAGGCGGTGACCAGGGCGGCCTCCGCCTCCTCGCGGGAGGCCCGCCCCCACGGGTCGACGGCCTCCTGCAGCGTGCCGGCGAACAGCATGGAGGAGGTGTCGCTCACCACGACGCGCTCGCGCAGCGAGTCCAGCGCGACGGCGTTGAGGTCGACGCCGTCGGCGGTGACGCCCCAGGGGCGGTCCGCGGCGGCGGCGTCGCGCCGGGCCTGGGCGGCGCGGCGGGCGGCCTTCTCCGAGCGGGCGCGGCGCAGCGCCCGTCCCTTGAGGCCCTCCTCGTCGTCCTCGGGCGCCTGCCCGGCCAGCGAGGGCAGGTAGCGGCCCAGCCGGTCGACCAGGGCGGCGGAGGCGTCCGGGTCGGCGCTGACGACCGCCAGGAACCGTCCGGGCTCCACCGCGACGCCGGACGCCTCGTCCACCAGGCGCGGCGAGGCCGCGACCTCGGAACCGCCGCGCGACCAGGGCGGCATGGCGCCGAGCAGCGCCGAGGTCTTGCCCGCCGCCACGAGGCCGGCGATCCACTTCTGGGCGAAGTCGAAGAACGTCTGCAGCGGCCACAGCATGTAGAGCGCGTAGCCGACGAAGGAGATCAGCTGGCCGACGCTGAGGCGTCCCTCGGCGAGTTCGTGGGTGCCGAGGTACACCAGCGTGACGAGCAGGGCGCCGGACACCAGCACCGAGATCGCCTCGACGACGCCCTGCCACGACCCGACGCGGACGCCCAGGAAGCGCACCTTCTGGCTCTGGCGGGCGTAGTTCGCGCCGAAGGTGGTCTCGCCGCCGATCCCGCGCAGGATCCGCAGGCCGGCGACGATGTCGGTGGCCAGCGAGGTCAGTTCGGAGTTCTGCGTCCGCTCGGCGCGCTGGGCGGCGCTCAGCGGGCGCAGCACCGGCGTGGACGCGGCCAGCAGCAGCGGGCTCATCACGATGACGACGACGGCCAGCTTCGGCGACGTCATCAGCATCAGGCCGCACACGAGCACGAAGGACAGCGCGGCGCCGATGGCCCGCGCGGCGACCTCCAGGGTCGCGCCGAAGGTGTCGGCGTCCGAGCTGGCGACGCTCAGCACCTCGCCGGTCGGGACGCGTCGGCTCAGCGTGTGGCCCAGGCGCCCGGACGTGTGGCCGACCCGCTTCTGGGTTTCGTAGAGGGCAATCACCCACGAGCGGACGACGAGGGTGTGCTGCAGGATGCCGCCGGCGGCCCCGAACAGGATCGCGACGAGCAGCAGCCCGGCCCAGCCCGCGGTGGCGAGCGGGTCGCGGGCGATCATCCCGGCGTCGATCGCCTTGCCCAGCAGCATCGGGCTAAGCACGTTAGGGAGCTGCCACGCGACGACGAGCAGGGTCATGAGCGTGACGAGGCCCGCCTGGCCGCGCACCAGCCAGGTCAGGAAGGAAAGGGGAGAGCGCCAGACCGGTGTATCGCCGGCCGACACCTCAGGTGGGAAATCACGCATAGCCGGTCTACGTTAGGCATCCGACTCGCCGGGGTCAATGGAGTTTCATCACGATCGGATAGCGGTTACCTCCGCAGGGCGGCGTCGAGGTACTCCCCCAGCGCCGCCAGGTCCGGCGCCTCCACTCGGACGCCCACGGCGCGGCCCGCCTCGGGCAGGTCGGCGACCCGCAGCGGCGGCATCAGGAACGAGGTGCCCGCGGCCGCGAGCATGCCGGTGTCGTTGTGGCCGTCGCCGGCGGCGAGCACGTCGGCCCAGGCGACCCCCAGATCCTCGATCAGCGCGTCGGCGCCCTTGAACTCGTGGGCCGAAGCCGGCACCAGATCGAGGATGCGCGGGTGGGCGCGGACGACCTCGACCCCGGGCGCGTCGAGCCGGTACGCCCGCTCCCACTCGTCGGCGTCGCGCGGGATGATCGCCATCTTGGTGACGTCGGCCACCGCCGCCATGTCGCCGACCCGGAAGGGGGAGCCGGTCGCGCCGGCGTCCCACAGGACGGCCTCGGACGCCTCGGCCACCACCCAGTCGTCGGCGGTGAAGACCCACGTCTCCAGGCGCTCGGCGGCGGTCCATTCCAGGATGCGCGCCACGGTCGCCGGCGGCAGGCCGTGCCCGGCGAGGTGGCGCCAGCCGTCGCCGTCGCGGGCCTCGACCACGGTGCCGCCGCCGCCCGCGAGGTGCGTGACGTAGGGGAGGTCCGCGACCAGTTCGCGCATCGACGTGATGGTGCGGCCGGAGCAGAACGCGACCGGGACGCCGACGTCGGTGAGCCGGGCCAGCACGTCCTGCGCGCCGGGAAGCCAGGACGTCTCGTGGCGCAGCGTGCCGTCGAGGTCGAACAGCGCCACCGCGGGGCGGGTCGCCTCCGCGAGCAGCGCCGACCACGGTCGCGGGCGGCCGTCCGCGTACGTGCGCAGGACCCGCGGCTCGGCCGCGCCCGGGTCGGGCACGTCGCCACCCCCGGTCATGGGCGTCGGGGCCGGGTCGGCGGCGTCGCGCGGTCGGTCATGGGCGTCGGATCGGCGCGGCCGTCAGCGGCGGCGTCCGGTGCCGAAGATCGAGCGGGTGATCTCCCGGGCGGCGGAGCGCGCCATCTGGCGGACCATCGTGTTCTGCGTGATCTGCTCGATCAGCGACTTCTGCCGCGGCGCCCGACGCTCGTCGGCGCGCGCCGCCCGCTCAGCCTCGCGCTGCGCGGCGGCGTCCAGCTTCGCCTGCGCGGCGGCGGCCTTGGCCTGCTCGGCCTCCAGCTTGGCCTGCTCCTTGGCGGCCTGCTCCGCGGCGGCCGCCTCGGCGCCGGCCTGCAGCTTGGCGTTGAGGATCTCGTAGGCGGACTCGCGGTCGACGGCCGTCCCGTAGCGGGCCTGCATCGAGCTGGACGCCACCCCGGCGGCCATCGCGCCGGCGTCCAGGGGGTCCATCGACGACTCGGGGGCGCGCATCCGCGTCCAGGCGACGGGCGTGGGGGCGCCGTTGGGGTTCAGGACGGTGACGATCGCCTCGCCGATGCCGAGCTGCTGCAGCCGCTCCGCGAGGTCGTAGTCGACCTTGGGGTAGGTCGCGACGGTCGCCTTCAGCGCCTTGGCGTCGTTGGGGGTGTGCGCGCGGAGCTGGTGCTGGACGCGCGAGCCGAGCTGCGCGAGGACGTCCTCGGGCACGTCCTTGGGCGTCTGGGTGACGAAGAACACGCCCACGCCCTTGGAGCGGATCAGCCGCACGGTCTGCTCGATGGCGTCGTTGAACGCCTTGGACGCCCCGTCGAACAGCAGGTGCGCCTCGTCGAAGAAGAACACCAGCTTGGGCTTGTCGAGGTCGCCCGCCTCGGGCAGGTCGGTGTAGAGGTCGGCCAGCAGCCACATCAGGAAGGTGGAGAACAGGGCGGGCCGGTCGGCGAGGTTCGGCAGCTCGAGCAGCGAGATGACGCCCAGCCCGTCCCCGGTCACCTTGAGCAGGTCGGCGGTGTCGAACTCGGGCTCGCCGAAGAACTGGTCCCCGCCCTGGGCGGCCAGCGCGGAGAGCTGGCGCTGGATGACCCCGACCGTCGCCTTGGCCAGACCGCCGATGTTCGCGAGCTCGGGCTTGCCCTCCTCCGACACGAGGAACTTCAGCAGCTCGTTGAGGTCCTTGAGGTCGAGCAGCAGCAGGTTGTTCTGGTCGGCGTAGGAGAACACCAGCGACAGCGACGACTCCTGCGTCGCGTTCAGGCCCAGCACCTTGCTCAGCAGCAGCGGGCCGAACGAGCTGACGGTGGCGCGCAGCGGGACGCCGGTGCCCTGACCGCCGAGGGCGTAGAACTCGACGGGGTTGCCCGCCGGGGTGAAGTTCTGGCCGATCGCCTTCGTGCGCGCCAGCAGCTTCTCGCTCGGCGTCCCGGGGATCGCCAGGCCGGACAGGTCGCCCTTGATGTCGGCGGCGAACACCGGGACGCCCGCCTTGCTGATCTGCTCGGTCATGAGCTGCAGCGTCTTGGTCTTGCCGGTGCCGGTGGCGCCGGCGACGAGCCCGTGGCGGTTCAGCATCGACAGGCTGATGCGGATCACGGCGTCCGGCACGGGCGTGCCCGCGTCCACCAGGACGCCCAGCTCGATGGAATCCGCGTCGAACGTGTAGCCGTCCCTGATGGCCTGGATCGCGTCACTCATGGCCGAAAGGTTAGCGGCCGGGGCACCCCGCCGTGGCGGGCTCCACGGTCACCGCCGGGGCGTCCGGACGCGGCGGACGGGCGCGCGCCGGGCGGCGGCGCGTGGGGGCGTGAAGTAGGCTGAGCGCGCGAGCCAGGCGGAAGGGACCCATGGACACGAATCAGATCGTGCGGGCGGTGAAGACACCCGTGACGTTGGTGCTTCTCGCCGTGCTGGTCTACTTCGCCGCGAACTGGGGCCTGGACGCCGTCCGCAAGCCGATCCCGCCGCGTCCGCCCGAGCCCTGCGTGGTCCAGCAGATCGGACCCGAGCTCACGCCCGACCACGTCTACGTGCGGGTCTACAACGGCTCCAAGACCAACGGCCTGGCCAAGCGGCTCGGGTCGGTGCTGTCGGCCGACGGCTTCAAGGTCGTCAAGCGCGTCAACGCCGACCGGGACGACTACCCGCGCTCGCTCGTGGTCGGCCACTCCGAGGACAGCCCCGAGGTGGCGCTGGTGCGCAAGGCCCTGACCAACGTGGACTTCATGGCCGACGGCCGCATCGACCGGACCGTCGACGTCATCATCGGCAGCGAGCAGCCGGGCGCCGCCGAGCAGCCGGACCTGAAGGTGCCGCTGCCCGACGGGACGGCGTGCCTGCCCAAGATCCAGACCGTCGAGGTCAACGAGTAACTCCCCGCCCGCCGGCCCGCGCCCGGGCTGTGCGTACCTCCGGTCGAGGCCCCTCGGCCCCCGCGCTCAGTCGCGGAGCCACCTGGCCAGGCGCCCGTGGCGTCCGACCTCCCGGAACCGCTTCTCGGTCTGTGCCCGCAGCGCGGACGGCACCACGACCATGAGTTCGTCGCCGGCGTTGATCCGGTCCAGCGCGTTCGGGACGATCGGGTGACCGTCGCGCAGGATCACCGCGATCACGGTGAACTTCGGCAGCCGCAGTTCGCCGATGGTGACCCCGTGGAGTCGCGACCCGTCGGGGACCTTGACCTGCATGAAGTCGGCCTGGATGCGGTCCAGCGGCGCGATCTCGACCTCGATGTCCATCGCCGCGGCGTCGTCGACGATGCCCAGCCGGCGCGCCACCCAGGGCAGCGTCGGGCCCTGCAGCAGCGTGAACACCACGACGAAGACCAGGACCTCCTCGCTGATGCGGGTCGCCGAGGGCGCGTTCGCGGCCAGCGGCACGGTCGCCATGATGATCGGCACCGCGCCGCGCAGCCCCGCCCAGGAGATGAACGCCTGTTCGCGCCACGGCACCTTGAACCACACCGAGCACACCGCCACGGCGATGGGGCGCGCGACGAAGGTGAGGAAGGTGCCGATGATCAGGGACTCGAGGACCATCTGCCACGTCAACAGCTCGGGCCGGGCCATCATGCCGAGCATCACGAACAGGCCGATCTGGGCGATCCAGCCGACGCCCTCGGCGAACGAGCGGGTGGCGTTGCGGTGCGGCAGGGCGCTGTTGCCCAGGATCAGCGCCGCGACGTAGACCGCGGCGAAGCCCGACAGGTGCAGCACGACGCCGGCGCCGTAGGCGGTGACCACGACGGCCAGCGCCGAGAGCGGGTAGAGCCCGGACGCCGGCAGCGCGACCGCCTTGAGCAGCCTCGCCCCCAGGTAGCCCAGCAACGCACCCAGGATGATGCCGCCGACCAGTTCGACGACGATCAGGCCCGCGACGCCGGCGACGCCGCCCCCGGGCACGTCGCCCATGGTCCACGCGGTCGCGGCAGAGACCAGCAGCACGACGGGCGCGTCGTTGAGGCCGGACTCGGCCTCGAGCACCGAGCGGACGCGGGCGGGCAACGGCAGCCCCCGCAGCACCGAGAAGACCGCGGCCGAGTCGGTGGGCGCGGTGATCGCCCCGATCAGGACGGCCTGGGGCAGGTCGAGCCCCAGCACGAGGTGGCACAGCGTCGCGACGAGCCCGATCGAGACCAGGACGCCCACCGTCGCCAGCAGGCCCGCCACCGTGAGCGACCCCTTGATGTCGACCCAGCGGGTCGTGAACCCGCCCTCGGCCAGAATGAACACCAGCGCCGCGAAGCCGAGCGCGTGCGCCAGGGAGGCGTCCGTCATCTTGATGCCGCCCAGCTCCAGGGCGAGGCCGAGCCCGAGGAACAGCAGCAGGGAGGGTAGCCCGAGGCGCGATCCGAGCCGGGCCGCCAGGGCTGCCGCGAGCACCACAACGGCACCGAACAGCAGCATGGCGTCGAGGCTCATCACGCCAGATTTTACGGGTATGTGGCCCCCGTCCCGCGACCTTCCTCACAATCCGGCGGGCCGGGCCGGGCGCGGGGGCTCACGCGACGTGGACGACCCGCCCGGACCGCGGTGTCCCACCGTCGAAGAGCAGCGGCACCGGCCGGGCGCGCGCGAGGTCGAGGCGGTCGACCGCCTGGACGTGCACGTGGGGCTCGGTGCTGTTGCCCGAGTTCCCGCAGCGCCCCACCGGCTCCCCGGCCCGCACGCGCGCGCCGGGCCGCACGAGGACGCTTCCGGCCTGGAGGTGGCACAGCGCGACGACGGCGCCGCCCTCGCACCGCAGCAGGACGTGGTTGCCCGCCAGGCCCGGCCAGCCGGCGGCCAGGCGGCGCCGCTGCGTGAGGGCGTAGCCCAGGGACGGCAGGCCGCGGTGGGCCGGGTGATCCGGGGCGCCGTCGGAGGCGGCGACCACCTCGGCGTCGGCGGGGGCGAGGAGGGCGCGGCCGAAGCCGGCGAAGGCGTCCGGGGGCTCGGGCCGCACCAGGGTCGAGAAGGTGACGGGCGCGCTGCGCCCCGCGGCGTCCACGCCCACGAAGTCGATGGCGAGCGCCGAGCCGAACAGCGTCGTGCCGTGGCTGGGGATCCGGTCGGCGGGGCTGTTGCGCGCGACCCAGTCGCCGCGGAACGGGTACCGCACGGCGAGCGGCGCCGTCACCGGCCCCACTCCCCCGTGCCCACTCCAGGGTTCATGGCCCCAGCGTGGCACGCCCCCGGACGCAGAAGAACCCTTGATCGCTCAAGGGTTCTTCGTGGCGGTGACGGTGGGATTTGAACCCACGGATGGGGGAAACCCATCTCGCGCTTTCGAGGCGCGCTCCTTCGGCCGCTCGGACACGTCACCGCCGACAACCGTACCGAATCGGCCCGCCCGCACGCCAATCGACGGGCACCCGGGCCCGACGCGCCCGCCCGGTGGGCAGCGCCCGGGCGCGGCATCCGGACGCCGCGGCGTACTCAGCGGTGCGGGGCGAAGAAGTCGCGCAGCAGCGCGGCGGCCTCCTCCTGCGCCACGCCGGAGATCACCTCGACGCGGTGGTTGAGCCGGGGGTCGCGCACGATGTCGAACAGGGACGCCACGGCGCCGGCCTTCGGGTCGTGCGCCCCGTAGACGAGCCGGGCGACCCGCGCGTTCACCAGGGCGCCGGCGCACATCGCGCACGGCTCCAGCGTGACGACCAGGGTGCAGGCGGACAGGTCCCAGCCGCGCTCGCCGGCGCGCTCCCCAGCGCCCCGGCGGCGCGGCGCAGGGCCAGCACCTCGGCGTGGGCGGTGGGGTCGCCGGTGAGCTCGCGTTCGTTCCCGGCGCCCGCGACGATCGCGCCGGCGGGGTCCACGACCACGGCGCCGATGGGCACGTCGCCCCACGTCGCCGCGCGGCGCGCGTGCTCCAGCGCGGCGGCCATGGCCGGCTGCCAGCGCGTCGCCCCCGCCATCGGCCGCGCCCTACAGGTCGAGGGTCGCGACGATCCGGGACAGCCCCGTGCCGAAGCCGATCTTCTCGGCGACCTCCTCGAGCGCCTCCACGGCGTCGTCGGACTCCTCGCAGATGGCCTCCATCTCCATCTCGGGCAGCCCGGCGTCGGCGAACAGGTCCAGGTCGCCGACCGGCTCGGAGTCCTCCTCGTCCTCGGGCACGTCGAGCCCGAGGTAGTCCACGGCGTCCCGCGCGATCGGCCAGTCCTGGCCCGCGATCGAGTCCGAGAGCATGAGCTGCACCACGCGGCCGCGGACGCGCGTGATGACGAAGACGTCCTGCTCGATGCTGACCATGCCGACCGCGCCGGCGTCCCCGGGCATGCGGCGCAGCGCGTCGATCAGGCCGTCGAGGTCGTTGGCCAGGTCGAGGTCGAGCGACTGGACGACCGGCGTCCCGTCCTCGCGGTACAGCGCGACGACGAGGTCGATCTCGTCCTCGCCCGCGTCGTCGGGGTAGTCGTCATCGTCGTCGAGGTCGTCGTCCAGACCCAGGGCCGAGTAGTCGTCCCCTCGGCTTCGTCCACTCCGGGCCGGTCGTCGCCGCGGTCAGCGAGTTCGGCGTCGTAGTCGTCGTCGAGTCCGGCCATGGTGGCTCCTTTCGTCGTCCCCCATCGTCTCAGACTCCGTGACGTTCGGCACCCCGTCGGCCAGGCCCGCCGGCCGTGGCGCCGCGTCCCCGCCGCCGCGCCACGGAGGGCCCGCGGCTGCCACAATGGCGGCGTGGAACTCATCGCTGTGGATCATCCCCTCGTCGCTCACAAGGTCCGTCTGCTGCGCGACGTGAAGACCGACTCCCCGACCTTCCGGCGCCTGGTCGACGAGTTGGTGACCCTGCTGGCCTACGAGGCGACCCGCGAGGTCCGCGTCGAGGACGTCGAGGTGCAGACGCCGATCACGACCACGACGGGGCCGCGCCTGTCGCACCCGCTGCCGCTCGTGGTCCCCATCCTGCGCGCGGGGCTGGGGATGCTCGACGGCATGATGCGCGTGATGCCGACCGCCGAGGTCGGCTTCGTGGGCATGGTCCGCGACGAGGAGACCCTGCAGCCCTTCACCTACGCCGAGCGGCTGCCGCAGGACCTGTCGGGACGCCAGTGCTATGTCCTGGACCCGATGCTGGCCACCGGCGGCTCGCTCGGCGGCACGGTGAAGTTCCTCGTCGACCGCGGCGCCGACCACATCACGTGCATCTGCCTGCTCGCCGCCCCGAGGGGATCGCGAACATGCGCGCGCTGGTCGACCCCGTCGGCGTCCCGTGCACGCTGGTGGTCGCCGCCGTGGACGACCACCTCGACGAGCACGGCTACATCGTCCCCGGCCTGGGCGACGCGGGCGACCGGCTCTACGGCCTCGCCGAGTAGCCTGCTCCGCGCGCGCCATCCGCCCTGCTGCGTGCCGGGCGGCGGGGCGCGGCCTCAGTCGGCGACGGGCCCCGCCGCGTGGGCGGGAGCCGTGTCCGGCACGCGGGCGGAGGCCGGGCGCAGGCCCGGGACGGTCCAGAGGATCACCGCGACGACCGCCAGGGCGAGGCCGCCCAGGAGGCCGACGGGAACCGCGATCAGCGATCCGGCGCCGGCGACCAGCACGGCGAAGATCCCCGCGAAGCCGTTGAAGGCGCCGTGGACGACCGCGGGCGCGGCCACCCAGGTGGAGCGCTCGCGCGCCCACCACAGGATGAACGACAGCGGGATCGTGATGACGACGAACATCGGGATGCCCGCAACCCAGTCGGGGCCGTAGTTGTGGCCCAGCGCGATGAGCGGCGCGTGCCACAGCCCCCACAGGACGCCGACGAGCAGGTTCGCCTTCACCAGGCCCAGCGGCCGGACCTCCTCCGACAGCACGCCGCGCCAGCCGTACTCCTCGCCGAACGCGAACACGCCGTTGATGGTGATGCCCGCCAGGAAGGCCTGCACCAGGGTCATCCCGACCATGGCGGCGATCGGGAGCGACGCCCCCGCGGCCGCCGGGTTGAGCTGCGCCAGGAAGGCGTCGAACTCGGCCTGGGTGCGCCACGTCCCGGCCCCGGGAACGCGCGCGGCGGCGGTCAGCCACGCCACGAGCAGCGTGACGGCGAACATCAGCGCGTAGGCGACGTCCGACCACGCCCAGGTCGCGCCGACGGCGCGGAGCTTGGCCCGCCGGGCCCGCTCCCACTCCCGGCTCAGCAGCGGACGCCGCCGCGCGATCCGCTCCGTGATCAGCCCGGCTCCGAGCGGGAACAGCATGGCGGAGGCGAGGGTGAACACCGAGACCAGCCCCGGGGCCGCGGTGCGGCCCATCGCCAGCAGCGCGACCGCCGCCAGGACGGGCCCCGTCAGGGCGATGCCGTAGAAGATCCACACGCGGCGCCACGCCACGGTGGGGCCGTGCTGCTGGATGACGCTCATCACCGCTCCCCCTCGGCCTCGGTGTGCGCGGCGCGCTGGGCGGCCAGGTCGCGGCGCTGTTCGCCCCGGCGTCCGGCGAGCGCCAGCCCGAGCAGGGGCGCGGCGGCTCCGCCCACCATCGACGCGACCAGCAGCGGTCCGACCCACCAGCCGCCCTTGGGCACTGCGCGGGCCACCGTCAGGGCGGCGGCGGTCCCGCCGGCCATGCCGGCCAGCGCGAGCCGGCCGGCGCGTTCGGCGCCCGGACGCGCCGGGCGCAGCGCCGTCGCGGCGAGCGCCGAGGCGCCGAGCGAGACAGCCACGTCGGTGCAGGCGGCCGTGCGGCGCGCGACCCAGGCGTCCGGCTCGCCGGCGGGACCCCAGTGGTTGGCCAGGCGCTCGGGCAGCGCGCGCCCGCGGACGGCGTAATGCGCCATGACGGCTCCGGTGAGGGCGAAGGGCAGCCCCGCGGCGAGCGTGAAGCCCCCTGGGGAACCTCGGCGAACGGCTCGTCCTCGGCGTCCGGCTCGATGAAGCCCAGCCGGACGGCGACGGCGCCCACGTTGAGGTCCCAACCGGCGCCGAAGGCGCGCGGCATCAGGAGACGCGGGTCGGCGGGGTTCCACATCGACTGCCGGATGCGCTCACCGGTGGGAGGGCGGAAGTCGTAGGGGATGCCGCACCAGCGACCGACGCGCGGGTCGCGGCCGGCCTCCGGGGCGCCGTCCGCGCCGTCATCGTCGTCCTCGACGACGAACGCCGCGATCCGCTCCACGGCGCCGGCGAACTGCTCGGGGGTCATGTCGGCGTCCATGGCCGCGCACATCGAACTCATCATCTCGTCGCGCACGACGCCGCGGTAGGACGCCGGCACCTGCGCCACGGACGCCTCCAGCCACGAGCGGGCGGCGGCGGCGGTCTCCGGGGTCAGCTCGTCGATCGAGCGGATCATCGCTCCTCCTTCAAGAGCGCGTCCAGGCCGTCCCGGACGCTCAGCCAGGCCTGATGCATCTCCGCGTAGGCGTCGCGGCCCGCGGGGTGAGCTCGTAGTACTTCCGGGGCGGCCCGACCGGCGATTCGCGCCATGTCGAGCTGATCATCTCCGCCTTCAGCAGGCGCGCCAGCAGCGGGTACACCGTGCCCGCGGTGAGAGCCAGGGCGGGCTGCCCGCCGAGCTCGTCCACGATCTCGGAGCCGTAACGCTCTCCGCCGACCAGCAGCCCGAGGACCGCGAGCTCGACGACGCCCTTGCGGATCTGCGCCGTACGTTCGTTCATGTCTAGAATGTATCACCAAGTACCCTGTATCACCTACATATAGGTGCCACATGGATCCTGGTGGCACCCGCCATCGCCCGGCCGCGGTGTCGCGCCTAGCCTGAAGGCATCCCACTGCGAAGGAGGGACCATGTCCGACAACACCGACAACGGCGGAGACATCTCCTCCGGCTTCGGCGACGAGTTCGAGCCGCCCATCTCCGACGAGAAGGCGCGGGCGATGTTGCACCCCGACGTGACCATCGACACCACCGTGGTCCACAAGGACGGCGACCGGACGGTCATCGTGCACCGGCGCGAGGAGTCCGGCACGCTCGACAAGAACCACGGCTGACGCGGGTGCCGGTCGACCCGCGCCTCGCCGAGGCCTTCCCGCCGCTGGGGCTGCGCGTCACCGCCGGCCGGCTCGAACTGCGCGGCATCGGCACCGAGGAGGCGCTGGCGCTGATCGACGTGGTGCGCGGCGGCGTCCACGACGAGTCGGTCATGCCGTTCTCCGTGCCCTGGACCGACGCCGAACCCGAGGCGCTGCCGGCCAACTACCTGCAGTGGTGGTGGCGCTCGATGGCGACGTTCGCCCCCGACGCCTGGGAACTCAACCTGTGCGCCCTGTGGGACGGCGAGGTCGTCGGCGTGCAGGGGGTCGCGACCCGCGACTTCGCCACGCTGAGGTTCGGCGAGACGGGCTCGTGGCTGGGGCGCCGCTTCCAGGGCCGGGGCATCGGGACGGCCATGCGCCGGGCCTTCTGCGCCCTGCTGTTCGACGAACTGGGATTCGAGTTCGTGACGTCGGCGGCGTTCACCGACAACCAGGCCTCGATCCGTGTCTCCTACAAGGTGGGCTTCCGGGAGAACGGCCTGGACTGGCAGCCGCCGCGCGACGAGCGGGGCACGCTGCAGCGCATGCTCCTACTGCCCGAGAACCTCGTGCGGGGCGAACCCCTCACCGTGGCCGGCGCGTCGGCCATGCGGCGCTTCATCGGCGTCGAGGACGCCTGAGCGCCGCCCGCCCGATCAGCGGCTGTTGAGCACCTCGCGCGCCCGCGCCGGGAAGTTCGTGATGAGCGCGTCCACGCCCAGGTCGCGGACGCGTTCCACCTCGACGGGCTCGTTGACGGTCCACACGTTGACCTCGAGCCCGGCCTCGTGGCTGCGCTCGACGACCTTGGGCCGCGTCGCCGACAGCGACGGGTGCAGCGCCGAGGCCCCGAGCTTCACCGCGTAGTTCCACGGCCGCCACAGCGGCTCGGAGTACAGGATGCCGAGCGGCAGCGTCGTGCCCGACTCGGCCAAGCCGCGCAGCGAGTTGTGGTCGAAGGACGACACGATCACCCGGTCGGCCAGCCCGTAGTCGTCGATGATCGCAAGGACGCGCTCCTCGAGGCCCTGATAGGGGATGCGCGAGTTCTTCAGCTCGACGTTCAGCCGCACGTCCGCGTCCCGGACCAGGTCGAACACCTCGGCCAGCGTCGGGATCCGGACGCCCTCGAAGCCCTCGTGGCCCGCGCCGGCGTCCAGACGTCGGAGGTCCTCCAGGCTGTGATCGGCCACCCAGCCGCGGCCGTCGGTCGTCCGCTCCAGCGTCTCGTCGTGGATGACCACCACGTGGTCGTCCCGGGTGAGTTGCACGTCGAACTCGAGACCGTCGGCACCCTGCTCGATCGCCATCTCGAACGCCGGGAGGGTGTTTTCCGGCGACGAGCCGCTCGCGCCCCGATGGGCCCAGACCTTCGTCACGCGCACCATGGTGGCACGGCGCGGGCGGCCGGGGTCGGCGTCCGGCCGCGCGGACGCCGACGTTCACCCGGGCGTCGGCGCCGCGACCGCGACCGTTCCCCGGCGGGCACCCGGCCGTCGACCAAGCGCCACCCGGACCACGGCGCCCTTCCTGGGCGTTCCTGACGATGGCCGACCCGGCGCGACCGCCCGCGTCCGACGGATTTCCCCAGTCCCACCCTCGCTGCGGCGGTGGGTGGACGGATCGCATCACAGTGTTGTGACGACCGCTGCGCGGCGGGCGGTGGCGGTGCCAAGATGGCGCGCCTAGAAGGAGGAAACGATGACCCCCACATCAGATCCCGCCAGGACCGCCCCCGCGTCGACGCACCGGCGCTCCTGGCTCGCGTCCCCACCGCCCGCACCCCGGCTCCCCGACGCCGAGATCAAGGAGAAGTACCCCCGCCTGCGGCTGCAGGTTTTCATGGGCATCTTCATCGGCTACGCCGGCTTCTACCTGATCCGCAACAACATCCCGCTGATCGCCGCGGTGATCCTCAAGGAGGGCTGGATCGACAAGGTCGGCATCGGCCTGATCGCCAACGCCGTCCTGATCAGCTACGGGTTCTCCAAGTTCTTCATGGCGACGGTGTCCGACCGCTCCAACGCCCGCTACTTCCTGCCCATCGGGCTGGCGCTGTCGGCGCTGACCAACCTGGCGGTGGCGTTCGTCCCGGCGGTGTCGGCCACCGTGGCGACCTTCGCGATCGTCATGTTCATCAACGGTTGGTTCCAGGGGATGGGCTGGCCGCCGTGCGGCCGCGTCCTGGTGCACTGGTTCTCCACCACCGAGCGCGGCTGGAAGACCGCCATCTGGAACACGGCGCACAACGTCGGCGGCATGGGGGTGGGCGCCGCGGCGGCGTTCGCGCTCGACTTCACCGGCGGGGCCTGGCAGAGCGCCTTCTGGTTCCCCGCGCTGATCGCGCTGGTCGTGGCGGCGTTCGCGTTCGTCGTGATCCGCGACACCCCCGCGTCCGTGGGGCTGCCGCCCATCGAGGAGTACCGCCACGACCCGGCCAAGGTGTCCTCCGACACCCAGGGCGAGGCCGGGATGGGCTACTGGCAGATCATCCTCAAGCACGTCGTGTTCAACCGGGTCATGGTGATGCTGGCCCTGGCCAACGTCTTCGTGTACGCGCTGCGCTACGGCGTCCTGTCGTGGACGCCGACCTACCTGTCCGAGCACCACCACGCCTCCGTCACCGCCGGGATCATGGGGTTCTCCCTGTTCGAGCTCGCCGGCATCTTCGGGACGCTGGCCTGCGGCTGGGTCTCCGACCGGGTGTTCAAGGGCAACCGCACCTGGACGGGCGTCACCTTCATGATCGGCGTCGGCGTGTTCCTGGTGCTGTACTGGCTCTCCCCCGTCGGCACGCCGTACTGGCTGCTGATGGTCTACCTGTTCTTCATCGGCGCGTTCATCTACGGCCCGGTGATGCTGATCGGGCTGCAGGCGCTCGACATGTCGGCCCCGCACGTCGCGGGTACCTCCGCGGGCTTCACCGGCCTGTTCGGGTACGTCCTGGGCGCCACGATGGCGTCCACCGGCGTCGGCCTGCTCGTGCAGAACTTCGGATGGAGCCTCACGTTCGCCGTCCTGACCGGATGCGTGGTGGCGGCGATCCTGCTGCTGCTCGCGATCGGCCCCGAGGAGAAGCGCCTCATCGCGCTCCACGACGCGAAGGTCCGCGACGCCGGCCCGCGCGCCTGACCGCCGGCCGCGCGGGAGGCGGCCCTCGCCGGAGGTGTGAAGACTTACCGGCGACCCGGACGTCCTCCCGCGCGGGATCCCTCGGTACGGTTCAGGGCGTGAGGGAAAACACTGCCATTGACCAACTCGCCGAGGACCACACCCGCGCGCTCGTCGCCGCCAGCCCGCTGCTGGCGACCGTGCTCGGGGTGCCCGGGAGCGAACACCTGCTCGACGACCTGTCCCCCGCGGGACACGACGCGATGGCCGCGCTCAACCGCGCCACCCTGAGCAGGCTCGCCGACCTGGAGCCCGTGGACGCCACCGACGAGGTGACGGCGGCCTCGCTGCGCGACCGGCTGGGCCTGGAACTGGAGAGCCACGAGGCCGGCGACCACGAGCGCGACCTCAACAACATCGCGTCCCCGGTGCAGGGCTACCGCGACGGCTTCGACCTGATGCCCACCGCCACCGCCGAGCACTGGGCGCACATCGCCGCCCGGATGTCGGCCCTGCCGGACGCGCTGGCCGGGTACGCCGAGACGCTGCGCGCCGGCGTCGCGCACGGCCGGGTGCCGGCGCTGCGCCAGGTGGAGCTCGCGGTCGCCGAGACCGCGGGCCTCGCGGACGCCGACGGCTCGTTCTTCACGACGTTCGCCGCGGGCGCGCGTCCGGACGGCTCGCCCGCCGCCGGCGCGCTGGCCGAGGACCTGGCCCGCGGCGCCGCCGCCGCCCGGAGCGCCTACGCGACGCTGTCGCAGGTGCTGCGCGACGAGATCGCCCCGCACGCCCCGCAGGAGGACGCCGTGGGCCGCGAGCGCTACGCGCGCGCCTCCCGCTACTTCCTCGGCGCCACCGTGGACCTCGACGAGACCTACGAGTGGGGCGTGGAGGAACTCGCCAGGATCACCGCCGAGCAGGAGGCGATCGCCCGCGAGATCGCCGGTCCGGACGCGACGGTCGCCGACGCCGTCGCGGCGCTGGACGCCGACCCCGCGCGCCGCCTGGTCGGCACCGCCGCGCTGAAGGCCTGGATGCAGGAGAGGGCCGACGAGGCCATCGCGAAGCTCAACGGCGTCCAGTTCGACATCCCCGAGCCGCTGCTCACCATCGAGTGCATGATCGCCCCGACCCAGTCGGGCGGCATCTACTACACCGGCCCCACCGACGACTGGTCGCGTCCGGGCCGGATGTGGTGGAGCGTCCCGCCGCAGGTCACCGAGTTCAACACCTGGCGCGAGCTGACCACCGTCTACCACGAGGGCGTCCCCGGGCATCACCTGCAGATCGGGCAGGCGGTCTACAACGCCGACGAGCTCAACTGGTGGCGGCGCCAGATCTGCTGGCTGTCGGGCCACGGCGAGGGCTGGGCGCTGTACTCCGAGCGCCTGATGGACGAGTTCGGCTTCCTGCAGGATCCCGGCGACCGGTTCGGCATGCTCGACAGCCAGCGGCTGCGGGCGACCCGCGTGGTGCTCGACCTGGGCGTCCACCTGGGCAAGCCCGCGTTCGCGCGCTACGGCGGCGGCACGTGGGACTACGACAAGGCCTGGCAGCTCATGAAGGACAACGTCAACATGGACGACGGCTTCCTGCGCTTCGAGCTCAACCGGTACATGGGGTGGCCGGGGCAGGCACCGTCCTACAAGGTCGGTCAGCGGCTGTGGGAGCAGATCCGCACCGACGCCGCGGCGGCCGCCGGCGAGGACTTCTCGCTGCGCGACTTCCACCGCCGCGCGCTCAACCTGGGCTCGGTCCCGCTGGACGTCCTGCGCGACGCCCTGCTCGGCTGACCCGACACGCGGACGCCCCCGGCCTTGTCGAGACCGGGGGCGTCCGCGCGTCCGGGCGGCTCAGCGTTCGGGCAGCGTGGTCGTGTCGACGACGTAGGCCTGCGGGTGGGCGGCCAGGTAGCGCACCGTCACCGGGGAGTCCAGGGGGATCCACACGTCCGTGTCGGGGTACAGCGGCGTGGAGAAGAAGTCCATCGGCTGGACGTGGCGCACTCCCTCGGTCGTGGTGAACACCACGTAGTCGCCCTCGATCTGGCCCGGCACGGGCGTGCCGTTGGCGTGGATGTAGGCGTGCGTCACCGGCAGCCCCAGCATGCTCAGCAACCCGACCACCCCGCCGCCCAGCACGACCACCGCGAGCACGCGGTAGACCAGCCTCTGCACGCCCGCCGCGGCGGCGCGGCGGCGGCGGGCGGGCGTGCTCGCCGCGTCCACGGGCTCGCGGGCGCCGCGCGCCATCATGAGGAGGCCGAGAAGGCTGAACCCGGCGATGAAGACCATCGCGTAGCCGTGCGAGACCGGGAAGTTCACCAGCCACACGAGGGTGTCGAGGAGTTCGCTCACGCCACGGTCTCCTTCTGGATCGTCACCGCGACCGTCGCGGGGTCGTGCGGTTCGTACATGGCGTAGACCGGGGACCCGACCTGCAGCCGGTCCAGGGCCTGCGGGTAGACGAAGGTGGTCGTCGAGGCCTCCCAGGGCGAACGCCCGTCCTCGGGCGTGAGGAGCAGCGTGAGGGACAGTTCGACGTGCCCCTCGCGCCGCACGCCCGTCGGCCGCAGCGACAGGACGCTGGCGGGCACCGTCACGCCGCGCGTCCGGGCGCCGACCAGGCGCGGGTCCAGCAGGCCGCGGCCGATCCGCCAGCGCAGCAGCGCCTGGCCGACCTCCGGCTCCGAGGGATCCGCCAGGACCACGTCCTGCGTCCGGGGCGAGTAGTGCAGCGGCAGCGGGTTGCCCACGACCAGCGCGACGGCGTCCACCGTGTCGACCAGCGTGCGGATCCGAGCGGGGAACGCAGGCCCGTCCGCCGGGGTGACGGTGAGCTTGATGTCGTACTGCGGGACGTCGTTGACCTCCAGGCCCGTCCGGGAGACCTTGTCGATCACCCCGACGCCGACCTCGGTCATGTCGGAGGTCCGCCGACGCCCCGCGATGTGCAGCCCCGCGCCCGAGCCGCCGACGAACGAGCCCGCGCCCATCGTGAGCAGGATGCCCCAGAAGACGCCGACGAAGATCACCGGGGCGCCGGTGGTGTCCCCCGACATGAACGGGAGGATCGACGTCGACTGGTCGACGCGCGTCAGCCCCTCGACCGCCCAGATCACCAGCACCGCCGAACACAGCAGGAACAGCGCCCGCCCGATCCATGCCATGTCGCCGCCCTCCACTCGGTCCGTGACCAGCCTAAATGCGTCCGGGACGCTGTTCCCGGGGCGTCCACGGCGCCGGATGGGCGTCGGCGGGTCGGCCCGTGCCGGAAACGAGGGCGGGCGAGCAACGCCGACCGCGACGCGCCAAGATGGGTCTCAACACACCCGCGCGACCGACACGGCCGGCCGCATCGCGACCCACAGGAAGAAGCATCCACATGACCACGACCTCGGCCTCTGAGCCGGCCTCGACCGCAGCGACGCGACGCCCCGGCGCCCTCCTGGTGATGAACGAGGCGTCCTACCGGGCGGCCCTGTCGCCGGAGTCGCTCGCCCGCCTCGGAGAGAGCGTCGACCTGCTCGTGCCCGGCCCCCTCACCGACGTGGCGGCGCTGCCCGACGACGTCCTGGCCCGCACCGAGGTGCTCATCACCGGCTGGGGCGCCGCGCCCATCACCCCGAACGCCGACCGGCTGCCTGCGCTCCGCGCCCTGGTCCACACGGCGGGCACCGTCAAGCACCTCGTCACCCCCGACATGATGCGCGCCGGCCTGGCCGTGAGCACGGCGACCGCCGTGAACGCGCGCCCCGTCGCGGAGTTCGCGACCGCGGCCATCATCTTCGCGCTCAAGCGCGTCCCGGCCGCCCGGGCCAACTTCCTGCAGACGCGCGACAAGCGCGGCGCCGGCTACCAGGCGGGCATCGGCGCCCACGGCGGCACCGTCGGCCTCATCGGCGCCTCGCGGGTGGCCCGCGCTATGAAGCCGTGGCTGGACCTTCTGGAGATCCGCGTCGTCGTGAGCGACCCCTACCTCGACCCCGCGGACGCGGCCGCCCTGGGCTGGGAACTGGTCGACCTCGACACGCTCCTGCGCCGCTCGGACGTCGTGTCACTGCACGCCCCCTCCACCCCGGAGACGGCAGGCATGCTCGGCGCCGCGCAGTTCGCGTCCATGAAGGATGGGGCGACCTTCATCAACACCGCCCGGGGAGCCCTCATCGACCACGACGCGCTGGCCGCCGAGGCCGCGGCCGGACGCCTCGACGCGATGCTGGACGTGACCGACCCGGAGCCGCTGCCGGCCGATCACCCGCTCTGGGAACTGCCCAATGTCTGGATCACCCCGCACATCGCGGGGTCCATCGGCGACGAGGTGCTGCGCCTGGGGGCGTCGGCGGTCGACGAGGTGGAGCGGTTCGTCGCGGGAGAGCCCTTCGAGCGGCCGGTCGAGGTCGAGACCTGGGCGCTGATCGGCTGAGGCGTCGAGCGCCGGCACGACGCCGGGGGACGGCGCGTCCCCCGGCGTCGGCTCGTCCTCAGCTCGGCGCGGGGACCTGCTCCGCGAAGGACCGGGCGATGTCGGTGCGCGTCATGAACGTCGCGCCCGGGGTGTCGAGGGCGTAGCGGACGAACTCGGCGAGCCCGTTGAGGCGCGCGGGGTTCCCCGTGATGCGGGGGTGGATGCCGATCGACATCATGCGTCCGCAGTCGTCGCCGTCGTCGAGCAACTGGTCCAACGTCCGCTTGGCCGTGTCGACGAAGTCCGACGGCGAGCCGAAGCCGGTGCCCATGATGTAGCGGCAGTCGTTCGTGACGAGCGAGTAGGGCACCACCAGGTGGTCCTTCCCCGCGACCTTCGTCCAGAACGGCAGGTCGTCGCCGTAGTAGTCGGAGTCGTAGAGGAAGCGGCCGTCCTCCACGAGGAGCTCGCGGGTGTTCACCGACATCTCCCGGCAGTACCAGCCCACGGGCTCCAGGCCCCAGTTGCTCCGGAACGACTCCATCGCCAGCCCGATGACCTCCCGCTCCTCCTCGCGGGAGTACTCGTAGTGGTCGATCCACCGGTAGCCGTGGCTGACGAGGTCGTCGCCCCGCTCGACGATCCGTTCGGCGACCGCCGGGTTGCGCTCCAGCGCGACGGCGGCGCCGAAGACCGTCAACGGGACCCCGAGCCGGTCGGCCATCCGGAACATCCGCCAGATCCCGGCGCGGGAGCCGTACTCGTACATCGACTCCTTGGCCAGGTCCCGCTGGTCGTCGACGTCGAACGGCAGTTCGTACATGCCGTCGTTCATGCCGTCGCCCATCGCGAAGGTCTTCTCCGAGCCCTCCTCGTAGTTGATGACGATGTTGACCGCCACCTTCGCGCCGTCCTTCCACCGGACGCGCGGGGGCGTGGCCCCGTACCCGACCAGGTCCCGCTCGGGACCCGCCACGCCGGGCAGATCGTCGTTGCGGAACCAGTGGTTCCGCGCCACCTGCTTCGGATCCGCCATGACTCAGACCTCCTTCGTGTCGGACGCCACGGCCCGGGTCGGCTCGGACGTCCGGGCCTGCACCTCCAGGTACCGCCGCTGCCCGAAGAACTGGTAGTACCCGACCGTGATGAGCAGCCAGATGATGCCGGCCAGCAGCGTCTTCCAGCCGTCCTCGACGAACAGCAACCCGACCATGGTCGCGATGATGAGGACGATGGCCAGCCACCGGGCCAGCGGTGCCGCGGGAGCCTTCCACGCCAGCGTCCCCTCGGCCTCGAACTTCTTGCGCATGGGCCCCTGGGCCAGCGCGATCATCAGCCACGCGAACATGAAGCCGAACCCGGAGAAGCTGGCCAGCCACAGGTAGGCCCCCTCGGCGAAGACCGCCATGAGCGCGCCCACGAACAGCACCAGGGTCGACAGCATGATCGCGTTGCGCGGAACGTTGCGCGCGCCGCCCACCTTGGCGAACACCGGCGGGAAGTAGCCCTCCCGCGACATCGAGAACATCATCCGGCTCGTGGCGTAGATGCCCGAGTCGATGCAGCTCAGCGCGGCGGTCAGCACCACGAAGTTCATGATGTTCGCCGCGACCGGCCCGCCGAGGATGCCCATCGCGTCCACGAAGGGGCTCGAGGACGTCCCGGCCTCACGCCATGGCAGGACGGCCGTCAGGACCACCATCGACAGCACGTACAGGACGCCGATCCGCACGATCGTGGAGCGCAGCACCTTGGGCAGGTCGCGCACGGGATCCTCCGACTCCTCCGCCGCGGTCCCGATCGCCTCGGTGCCGCCGTAGGAGAACATCACCAGCATCATCGCGCCGAGGATGCCGAGGATGCCCGCCGGCGCGAACCCGCCGTCGTTGACGAGTGTGTCCACCGACGCCGGGGAGTTGGGCAGCACGCCGGTCAGGGCGGTGGCGCCCCAGATGATGAACACGACCAGCGCCACGACCTTGATGAGCGCGAGCCAGAACTCCACCTCGCCGAAGAACGCCACGCTGACCAGGTTGACGACGGTCATCAGCACGGCCACGGCCAGGGCGAACGTCCAGATCGGGATCGCGGGGAACCACACGTGCAGGAACGTGCCCGCCGCGATGGTCTCCGACGCGGGCCCGATGAGGAACGCCAGCCAGTAGGTCCAGCCGGTGGCGAAGCCCGCCCGCGGCCCGAACGCCTCCTGCGCGTAGCGCTGGAAGGATCCGGCGACGGGCCGGGCGATGGCCATCTCCACGAGCAGCATCAACACGCACAGCGCGAGGACGCCGCCCACGAAGTAGGCGATGACGACGGCGGGGCCCGCGACGGCGATCGCGCCGCCCGCGCCCAGGAAGAACCCTGCTCCGATGACGCCGCCGACCGCGATCATCGTCATGTGCCGGGCCTTGAGCCCTTGGTTGAGCGACCCCTCGAGATGGGTCGGCGTGTGTGTACTCATGACCGCCTCCTTCTGCCGACGCGCGCGGCGCGTCGGTGGTGTGCGGCCCGCCCCTTCCCCCTGGGCGCGGTCAACTCGGTGAGCCGATCTCCCCGTGGGCGGCACGGGCGGGTCGAGTTTCCTGCTCTGACGAGCATAAGCCGACCTCGGCGCCGTGGGAAGAACGCCGTTCTGGGGCGGGTCGCCGGGCCGCGCACCACCCTTCGGACCCCGGAGCGGGTTCTGCCCCTCTCGGCCGGTGCGCGCCTCACCACCGTGAGATGCTGAACCGCACCGCCGAGGGAGGACCCACCGTGAGCCACGCGCCCTACCGCGACCCCGAACTGCCCGTCGCCGAGCGCGTCTCCGACCTGTTGGGACGCATGACCGCCGAGGAGAAGGTCGGCCAGATGATGCAGCTGGACGCCCGCGGCGACCTGGACGCCATGGTGCTCCACACGCACGTCGGCTCGATCCTGCACGCGTCTCCGGAGAAGGTGCTGCGCAGCCACGACCTCACGGCCACCACGCGGCTGGGCATCCCGCTGCTGGTCGGCGAGGACTGCATCCACGGGCACTCGTTCTGGGACGGCGCGACGATCTACCCCACCCAGCTCGGCATGGCGGCCTCCTGGGACGCCGACCTGCTGGAGCGGGTCGCCCGCGCGACCGCGGTCGAGGTGGCCGCGACCGGCATCCACTGGACGTTCTCGCCGGTGCTGTGCATCGCCCGCGACCTGCGCTGGGGCCGGGTCGATGAGACCTTCGGCGAGGACCCGTTCCTCATCGGCGAGCTCGCCTCCGCGATGGTGCGCGGCTACCAGGGCGCCGGCCTGGACGACCCGACCGCCATCCTCGCCACCGCCAAGCACTTCGCCGGCTACTCCGAGACCCAGGGCGGGCGCGACGCGTCCGAGGCCGACATCTCCCGACGCAAGCTGCGCAGTTGGTTCCTGCCGCCGTTCGAGCGGGTCGCCCGCGAGGGGTGCCGCACCTTCATGCTGGGCTACCAGACCACCGACGGCGTCCCGATCACCATCAACGACTGGCTGCTCACCGACGTGCTGCGCGGCGAGTGGGGCTACACCGGGACGCTGATCACCGACTGGGACAACGTCGGCCGCATGGTGTGGGAGCAGCAGGTGCAGCCCGACCACGCGCACGCGGCCGCCGCCGCGGTGAAGGCGGGCAACGACCTGATCATGACCACGCCGCAGTTCTTCGCCGGCGCCCTGGAGGCGATCGAGCGCGGCCTGCTGCGTGAGTCCGACCTGGACGCCGCGGTGGGCCGCATCCTCACCCTGAAGTTCGAACTCGGGTTGTTCGAGGACCCGCGCCGCCCCGACGCCGCCCGCATCGCGTCGGTGGTGGGCACCCCCGAGCACCGCGCGCTGAACCTGGAGACGGCCCGGCGCTCGCTGGTGCTGCTCCGCAACGACGGGACGCTGCCGCTGGCGGACGCGCCGCTGGCGGACGGGCCGGCGGCCGACGACGGCCGGGCGGCGTCCGGGACGCCCCGGCGGATCGCGGTGGTGGGGCCGCTCGCCGACGACGCGCAGAGCCACCTCGGCGACTGGGCCGGCGGCTCGGGCCAGGCGGGCTACCTGGAGGCGGCGCCGCGCGCCATGATCACCACGATCCTGGACGGGCTGCGCGCGCACGTACCCGACGACTGGAGCGTCACGCACGCCCGGGGCGCGGAGATCCTCACGGTCGGCCCCGACCCGACGGGCGCCTTCTTCCCCGACGGCCAGCCGACCGCGCCCGTCGTCATCCCGACCCCGCCGGACGCCGCGCAGATCGCGGAGGCCGTCGCCGCGGCGGAGGCGTCCGACGTGGTGATCGCGGTCGTGGGCGACCGGATCGAGCTCGTCGGCGAAGCCCGGTCGACCGCCACGCTGGACCTGATCGGCGGCCAGATCGCGCTGCTGGACGCCCTCGCCGCGACCGGTAAGCCGCTGGTGGTGGTGCTGCTGGCGTCCAAGCCGCTCGTGCTGCCCGACTCGGTCCGGGACGCCTCCCTGTTGTGGGTGGCCAACCCCGGCATGGAGGGCGGCCGGGCGATCGCAGAGGTGCTGCTCGGCCTGGTCGAACCCTCCGGGCGCCTCCCGATCTCGTTCGCGCGTCACGTCGGGCAGCAGCCGACCTACTACAACCAGATCCGCGGCCAGCACGGACGCCGCTACGCCGACCTCACCCAGAACCCCGCCTTCGCGTTCGGCGAGGGCCTGTCCTACACGACGGTCACCTACACCGACCTCGTGCTCGAGCGGACCGCGCTGCACCCCGGGGACAGCGTGGCGGCCGCGGTGACGCTGACGAACACCGGACGCCGACCCGCGCTGGAGACGGTGCAGGCCTACGTCTCCGACGTCGTCACCTCGGCCAGTTGGGCCGACCAGGAACTGAAGGCGTACCGCCAGGTCGCGCTGGCGCCGGGCGCGTCGGCCCGGGTGCGCCTCGCGATCCCGGTCGCCGACCTGACGCTGGTCGACGCCCGCGGCGAGCGGGTCGTGGAACCGGGCGAGTTCGAGCTGCGCGTCGGGCCCTCCTCGCGCCGCGAGACCCAGCTGACGGCCCGGTTCACCATCTCCTGACGCCCGGGGAGCCGCAGCAACTCCTGGCATGCGATGGCGGTTTCCCTGCCCGGCCTCTACTGTCCGCGGCATGGACTTCCCGGAGACCGGGGCGACGATGCCCCTGCCGACGGCGCCCTCTCCCACGGTGCTCGGCCTGGCGCCGACCGAGCGTGCGCGCGTCCTGGACGCAGCCGAACGCCACCTCGCCGAGCCGCCCCGCACGGTCACGGCGGCCTCGTCGCCGCGCAGCGCCGGCGGGACGCACGACTTCTTCTCCGAGGGCGACTACTGGTGGCCGAACCCCGACGATCCGGACGGCCCCTACGTCCAGCGCGACGGCCTGTCCAACCCCGACAACTTCGTGGAACACCGCCGCGCGCTGATGCGGCTCAGCGTCCAGGTGCCCGCGCTCGCCGCCGCGTGGCTGCTCACCGGCGACCCCCGCTTCGGCGATCACGCGGCCCGGCACGCGCGCGCCTGGTTCCTCGACCCGTCGACCCGGATGAACCCGCACCTTCGGTTCGCCCAGGCGATCCACGGGCGCACGACGGGACGCGGCATCGGCGTGATCGACACGATCCACCTGGTCGAGGTGGTGCGCGCGCTGCAGGTGCTCGAGGCGTCCGGCGCGCCCGGATCCGCGTCCGGCGAGGGCCTGACCGCGGACGAGTTCGACGCCGTCCGGGGCTGGTTCCGCGCCTATCTGGAATGGCTCACCACCAGCGCGAACGGGATCGAGGAGCGCGAGCAGGAGAACAACCACGGCACCTGCTGGGCGATGCAGGTGGCCGCCTTCGCCGCCTTCGTCGGGGACGAGACCACGCTCGGCGCGCTGCGCGAGCGGTTCACGGCCGTCCTGGTGCCGGGGCAGATCGAGCCGGACGGCAGCATGCCCCGCGAGCTCGCCCGCACCAAGCCGTTCGGATACTCGCTGTTCAACCTGGACGCCTTCGCCACCACGGCCCGGCTGCTGTCCACGCCCGAGGACGACCTGTGGCGCTTCGAGACCGCGGACGGCCGCGGGCTGCCCGCCGCCACGGCGTTCCTCGCGCCCTTCATCGCGGACCGCTCGGGCTGGCCGCTGCCGCCCGACGTGATGTACGACGACCAGTGGCCGATGCGGCACCCGAGCCTGCTGTTCGCGGGGCTCGCCTACGACGACCCCGACGTCCTGGCGCTGTGGGGCCGCCTCCCGGCGGACTCCGACGTCGACGAGGTGATCCGCAACCACTTCGTCCGCCAGCCCCTGCTGTGGGTGCCGCACTGAACCCGGGCACGAAACTGTCCGATCACGCCGCGAGGATGACCACCCGACCTTCCTGCGACCCCCAGCACTCGAGCCGCCCTTCCCGAGCCGAACCGAACCCCCGACGAGAGACGAGGACGACGATGTCTGAGCCCCACGCCCCACGCACCCGGTCGCGCCGCCTCCTGGCGGCGGCGACCAGCCTGTCCCTCCTGGCCGCCGCCCTGATCGCGGGGGCCACCCCGGCCGTGGCGGCCGCCGCCCCGGGGGTGACCACGTACGCGTCGGTGGACGCGATGGTCGCCGACAACCCGGGCGCCTTCTGGGCCGGCACCGCCGGCGCGGCGGGCGCGGGCAACCTCGTGCCCGACACCGTGAAGGGCGGCACCAGCGGGACGCCCAACGTCAAGGCCAGCTCCGCGAGCACGAACACCCCCGGCGGCGCGGACGCCACCTACGCGTTCGACGGCGTCCGGGACGCCTCGCTGGCCAACAACAACGGCACCTCGTGGGCGACCAACAGCGCCGCCGACCACCAGAACCCGGCCGCGACCACCTACGGGCTGGCGGTCGACCTCGGCGCCGCGCAGGCGTTCGACACCGTCGTGGTGTACGGCGGCAAGAGCGGCATCGGCGCCTACAAGGACACCGAGATCGGTGCCATCACGCTGGAGACCAGCACGGACGCCGCCGCCTGGGCCGCGTTGGCGCCCAACGTCAGCGGCGCCCAGAACTGGCCGCTGGCCGGCGCGCCCGGCTGGTCGACGTTCGCCGCACCCAGCGCGGCCGACAACACCAGCCGCGTGTTCGTGTTCAGAACCGCCTCCCCCATCACCGCGCAGTACCTGCGCGTCAACCTCGCCAAGGGGCGGCGAGCGCCCAGACCTTCGTCAACGCGTTCGAGGTGTACGACTCCACCCGGCCGCCGGTGACCGAGCCGGAGCCGCCGGTGCTGGTCTCGCCCGCGGCCGGCACCTACGAGTCCGGCGTCTCGGCCGCACCGGTGATCGAGTTCACCCCGCACGGCAGCACGCTCACCGGCGTGACCCGCGACGGCACCGCGGTGGACCCGGCGTCCTACACGGTGGAGGCCACCGCCGACCGGCTGAGCGTCACGCTGGCGACCGCGTTCCTGGACGCCCTGGTCACCGACGCCCCCGTCGCGCACGCGTTCGCCTTCGCGTTCAGCGACGGCACCACGCTGACGCACACGCTGACGATCGAGCCGGCCACCGCGTTCCGGCAGGGTTCCTTCGTCTACTTCACCGACTTCTTCAACGAGGCCGCCAAGCCGGGCAACGCGCTCGGGCTCGCCCCCGGCTACGACTTCGGCGAGGAGCCCTCGCCGGCCCAGGGCGGCACCGACGTCGACGGCAGGACGCCGGCCCGCGCCGGCGCCGGCCTGATCCGCCCCTCCACCGTGCGCTCGTCGCTCGACGAGGGCTCCAGCGCCGACCTGGCCACGGTCACCGGCTCGAGCTGGGCGATCGACGCCAGCGGCGACCCGTCCCTGAACGCGCCGAAGATCAACCACTTCTTCGACGGCGTCCGCTACGCCTCCCCCGGCACGGCCGTCGGCACGGCGTGGCAGACCAACGGCGGCACCGACCACGCGGCCTTCAAGCAGACGCCATTCGGGCGGCGATGAAGCTGGACGGCGAGACTCTGGTCGACACCGTCGTGATCTACGCCGGTCGCAAGGGCGCCTCGGCGTTCAGCCACGACCCGAACATCACCAACTACGGCTGGGTGACCGGGGTGTCCATCCGGACGAGCACCTCCGACGCCGACTGGGCCGCCCTGAACAAGGCGCAGGCCCCCGGCCCGGCCGGCGACTGGACGACCCCCGCCGCGGGGAACTGGTCGGCGTTCGGGAAGACCGTCCCGGTCAAGCAGGGGCCGGCGGGCGACGTGGTGAACACCGGGACGCCGAGCCAGGTCAACACCAAGGGCGGGCCGGCCGAGCGCGTGTTCGTGTTCCACGCCAAGGAGCCGATCCCCGCCAAGTACATCAAGGTCGACTTCGAGCGCGCCGAGAACCCCAAGGCGCCCGGCAAGGCGCTCCAGGCCCAGTTCGGCTACTCCTTCGAGGTCTACAACACCGCCGACCCGGTCGTCAGCCCGACCGCGGTGGAGTACAACACCAAGAAGGACGCCCCCGTCACCGCCTCGCTCTACACCGCGGGCGGCGCACTGACCGGGATCACCGGTCCCGCAGGGGCCCTGCGCGCCGGCACCGACTACACGGTCACGCCGGGCGCGAACGGCGCCGACACGATCACGTTCGCCCGCGGCTACCTCGACGGGCTCCCGCTCGGCGACACCGCGCTGACGCTGACCGTCGGCGGCCGGACGCTGGCGCTCACCCTGACCAAGGTCACGCCGGAGGATCCGACGCTCGACGCGGCGTCCGGCAGCTACGACAAGACGGCCCCGGCGACCCTGCCCAGCGTGGGCGTCTCGACGCCGGGGGGCAACCGCCTCACCGCGGTGACCCTGGGCGGCGTCCCGCTGGCGGCGTCCGACTACACGCTGAAGGACGGCCGGCTGACGTTCGCGCGCTCCTGGCTGGACGCCCTGGCCGTGGGCGAGCACCGGCTCAGCTTCGACTTCGCCTGGGGCGACGTCGCCTCGCGGCCCTACACCTTGACGGTGACCGAGTCGGCCGGGGCGTTCCTCGAGGCGTCCTGGGGCTGGTACAACACCCGCTTCCCGACCACGCCGCACACCCTCGCGGTGGGGTTCGGCGCGGCCGGCGGCTACGCGTTCGGGTCGGTCACCGGCCTGACGCCGGGCACCGACTACACGGTCGAGGGCTCGACCCTGACCTTCGCGTCGGGGTACCTGGCGGGCCTGGGTGAGGGTGAGCACACCGTGTCGGTGGTGTTCGCCAAGCCGGGCGCGCCCGACGTCACGCTGCCCTTCACCATCCGGGTGCAGCCCGGCTCGGGCATCGACTACTCGACCTGGCAGATCGAGTCGCAGGAGAACAACGGGCAGAACCTGTCGAAGGTCTACCCGTCCTCCCAGCTCGTGGCCCGGGACTACACGCCCTGGTGGTACGGCGACACCGCCGGCGAGTACGACTACTTCATGACGTCCTCGACCGGCTACAAGACGGCGAACGCCGCCAACTCCCGCACCGAGCTGCGCGAGCTGACCCCGAACGCCGACCAGCAGGCGTGGTGGAACCACGACGGCTTCCACCAGATGAGCGGCGGCTACCGGGTCGAGTACGTCGACCAGCTCCGGGACTCGGGCAAGGTCGCCATCGCGCAGCTCAAGTCGAACGGCTCGCAGGCCGAGGTGTTCGTCGACAAGGCCTTCGCGTTCTCCACCATCGGCGTCACCGGCACGGGCGTCTCGCCCAAGGTGGACGGCCCGGCGACCTCGACGGGCGCCGGCACCCCGTTCGCACTGACGGCGTCCGTGGTGGACGGCCGCGCGCAGTTCAGCATCGACGGCACGGTGATCTTCACCCAGGAGTTGGGCGAGTACCGGGACAACTTCTACTTCAAGGCGGGCAACTACGACCAGAACACGCCCAACGTGGCCGACCCGGATCCGAACGAGCCCAACAGCCTGGTCGGCGTCTCCGACCTGACGGTGCTGCACAACCCGATCCGGGGGCGCCTGGTCGGCGCCGACGGTCGGCCGCTGGCCGACCGCACCCTCGGCTACTCCCTGATGGACGCGCCCTCGCAGGTCGCCGACACCTACGGGCGCACCATCGGAGGGCTCAGCGTCACCACGGACGCGGAGGGTTACTTCGCGATCACGAACGTCCCCAACGGCCGGGTCGGGTTCGCCGACGGCGTGACGCCCAACAGCGTCTCCCGGACCGCGCGGGTCGAGATCGACCTGCCGACCGTGCCGGGCGCCGACCCGAGCCTGGCGGCGGGCGACCTGGGCGTCCTCGAGGGCGGCAAGCTGGTCATCGACGCCGCCCCGGCGGCGGGCATCACCGATTGGCGGACCGCCCGGACCGTCCAGTACGTCGTCCCGGACACGACCGCTCCCACGGTGACGGTCAAGCCCGAATCCGTGGGCCGCGACGGGGTCTACTCGCAGGTCTCCTTCAAGCTGTTCGACGCCGGCAAGATCGACCGGCTCACCCTGAACGGCGTGGAGAAGGATCTGGTGGACGACGTGTGGTCCGACCTCAACGGCGTGAAGCCGGGCGTGTTCGGCGCCCGGGAGGGCCAGAACGAGCTGACGGTCCGTGACGTCGCGGGGAACGCGACCACCCTGACCTTCGTGCTCGACGCCACCGCGCCGACGGTCACCGTCGAGGCGGCGGGGACCCAGCAGGTCGGCAACGGCGCGTACCGGGTCGTCTCGGTCGCGCTGGCGGACGCCCACCTGGTCGACCGGTACGTGATGAACGGGGTTGCGGTGGACGTCACCGACGCCGCTCGGGTGGACGTGGCCGGCATCACCCGCGTGGGACCCCGCCCGACGCCCGGGGCCGTCAAGGGCGCCAACACCCTGACGGTGTACGACGTCGCGGGCAATGCCCGCACGTGGGAGTTCCGGCTGAACTGACGTGGCGCGGGCCGGCCGGAGTCGGTCGGCCCGCCCGCGTCGGGCGGACGGGGAGGACCGGGCGCAGACAGCGAGGGGCGTCGTGGGGGAGGATGTGGGGGCACCGACCCTGGAGGAGACCATGCTGCGATTCGGCGTCATCGGCACCAACTTCATCAGCGACTGGTTCGTCGGCGCCTGCGCCGGGCGCGCGGACGTGACGGCCGTGTACTCCCGCAACCCCGACACCGCCAAGGCGTTCGCGTCCCGGCACGGCATCGAGAAGGCGACCACGAAGCTCGACGAGATGATCGCGGCCGTCGACGCCGTCTACGTCGCGAGCCCGATCCGCGCGCACCACCAGCAGGCGCTGACCGCGCTGCGCGCCGGCCGGCACGTCCTGGTCGAGAAGACGATGGCGGGCTCGGCGAAGCAGGTCGGGGAGATCCAGGCCGCCGCGATGGCGTCCGGGCTGGTGGCGATGGAGGCCGTGCGGAACCTGCACACCCCCGCGTACCAGGCGATCAAGGACGCGCTCCCCCGGCTCGGGACGCTGCGGCAGGCCGACCTCGTCAAGGAGCAGTACTCGTCGCGCTACGACGCGTTCAAGGCCGGCGAGGTCCTGAACGCGTTCGATCCCGCGCTGGACAACTCCGCGATCGCCGACATCGGCGTGTACCCGCTGCAGCCGGCCCTGGACCTGTTCGGGGTGGGACCCATCGCGACCCACGGGAGCTCGGTGCTGCTCGACAACGGCTTCGAGGCGGCCGGCAGCCTCGTGCTCGGCTACCCCGACCGGGTCGCGACCGTGTCGTGGTCGAAGATCACCGCCGGGGTGACCCCCAGCGTCATCCTCGGCGAGGACGGCGCGCTCACCATCGACGACATCGCCGAGACCAGCCGCGTCACCTTCACCCCGCGCTCCGGCGACGCCGAGGTGCTGTTCGACCGGGCGCCTGTCTCCCCCGGCGAGACGATGGCGGGCGAGATCGAGTCCTTCCTGGCCCAGGTGGACGCCGGCGCGTCCGACCAGCACCTCGCCGCGCTGACCCTGGCGTCCCGGCGCATCATGGACGCCCAGCTCGCCCAGTACCACCCGATGCCGGACGAGCGCTGACGCCCTCGGGCCCGGCGCGGACGCGCGTCCGGGCTCAGGCCGGGCGCAGCGTGAAGCGCAGCAGGATCGGCTGGCGCTGCCCGCCGACGTGGACGACGTCGTCGCCGTCGACGGTCACCTGGCTGGCGTGGTGCGCCAGCGCGGCCTTGACCCGGCCCGCCTGGCCGGGGGTCTCGATGGTGTCGCCGGGGCCCTCGGGTCGGAGGACACCTCCCAGAACGGGACCCCGAGGCTGCGGGCCGCGGACCGGCTGGGTTCGTGCAGCGCGACGTGGTCGGGGTGGCCGTAGCCGCCGTGCGCGTCGTAGCTGACGATCACGTCGGCCTCGCGGGCGCGCGCGTAGGCGGCGATGTCGGCGGCGACCTCCTCGGGGTCGGCGAGGCTCAGCGCGTCGGGGCCCGCCTGCTCGCCCGGACCGGCCAGCGTCTCGGCCTCGTCGAGCCACACCATCCCCGAGTCGGTGTAGCGCCGCGGCGCCCGGCCGTCCGCGCGGGCGCCCGCGTCGCCGAGGAACGCGCCGTGCCGCACCCCGAGCTCGCGGGCGGCGGCCGCCACCTCCCCGACGCGCGCCGCGGCGAGTTCCTCCCCCGTGAGCCCGTCGAGCGTGCCCGGCACGATCTCGCCCTGCTCGCCGCGGGTCGCGGTCAGCACCGACACGTCGAGCCCCCGGTCGGCGAGTTCGGCGATCAGGCCGCCGGTGGCCAGCGTCTCGTCGTCGGGGTGGGCGTGCACCAGCACGACGCTGCGCGCGTCGCCCAGGAGGTCGTCGAAGCTCATGGCCTCAGCGTAGGCGTGGGCGGCTCCGGGAGGCCCGTCAGGCCAGGGCGATGACCTGGACCAGCAGGATCTTCACCACGGTGCCCAGCGCGAACAGGGCGCCGTAGGCGGAATCGATGCGCTCGTCGTTCACGCGGCCGTTGGCGTAGGCCAGGATGGCCGGCTGCCCGACGAAGCCGGCCAGCGCGCCCGCGGTGCGGGGCGCCGACAGGTCGAGGAAGCGGGCGGCGACGATCAGCACGCCGCAGCCCAGCAGCAGGGTCAGCGCCGACACCGCGACGACGGCCGCGCCGGTGGCGGTGAAGGCCTGCCGGATGAACGCGGGCCCGGACGCCAACCCCACGCAGGCGAGGAAGATCATCAGCCCGAGCTGACGCAGGGTGGCGTTCACGGGGTGGGGCAGGTCCCAGCGGAACGGGCCGACGCGGTGCAGGCCGCCGAGCACCATGCCCACGACGAGCGGGCCGGCGGCCGTCCCCAGCCCGAACGCGATGCCGCCGGGCAGCGGGATCGAGATGAAGCCGGCGAGCAGGCCGAGCAGGATGCCGAAGCCGAGCGTGAGCGCGTCCACCTGCGAGACCCGGCGCTCGGAGTCCCCGAAGAACAGGCTCGCGCCCTCGAGGTTCGCGTTGGGCACGACCGCGAGCACGCGGTCGCCGGGCTGCAGCACCAGGTCGTCGCGGGCCAGCATGTCGATGTCGCCGCGCCGCACCCGGGTCACGATGCCGTGCAGCCGGCCGGTGACGTTGAGCTCGGCGATCGTCCGCCCCACCAGCGACGGGTTGGACACCACGAAGCGCCGGAAGTCGACCTCGCGGCGGTCGTGGGTGAGCGTCCGCTTGCTGGGGCGTCCCAGGAAGGAGCAGGCGGCGGCGACGTCGTCGGGGTTGCCGACCACCAGGACCCGGTCGCCGGGCTCCAGCGGCTCGCCGGGCTGCAGGACGCGCATCGCGCCGTCGCGCTCGAGATAGGAGAACTTCACCGCCTGCCGCCGCCAGCCGGGAATGTCGCCGGGCAGGACGGGCTTCTCCACCACGACGCTGCTGGCGGTCAGGCCGGCCTCGGCCAGCGAGGGCGAGTCCCCCGCGCCGCGCCACCGGCGGGCGACGACGACCGCGACCACCGCCATGCCGACCACCACGCCGGTCGGATAGGCCAGGGCATACCCGACGAGCGTGTCCGGGGCGCCACGCGTGGCCGTGATGGCCGCGTCGATGGCCGGGGAGGTGAGGACGCCGGCGTACGCCCCCGCCAGCACCTCGTGGCTGAGCCCGAGGGCGTCGACCAGCAGCAGGCCCGCGCCGGCCATGGCGAGCAGGCCCAGGACGCCGGCGACCATCAGCCCCCACTGCCGCCGCAGATCCGAACGGAACGTGGTGCCCGCCGCGAGCCCGACGGTGTAGCAGAACAGGACGACGCCGAGGGATTTCACCAGGTCGAGCCCCTCGCCGAAGCGGGGGTCCAGGGCGCCGACGACGAGTCCCATGAACAGGGCGCCGGCCGCGCCGAACCGGATGGGCCCGAACGGGATCTGACCGAACAGGCCGCCGAGCGCCAGGACGAGCATGAGCGTGAGCAGCGGGTTGGCCGCCAGCACGTCGAGCACGAAGAGCCACCTCCTGGATGCGCCCGCGGGCCCCGCGGGCCACCCCAGTGTCCCGCGTGCGGCCGCCCGACGCCATCGGGACCGGGCCGGCGGCGTCCGCGGCAACCGCCGGGCGGATTTCCCCACCGGGTTCCGCCGTTGGGCTGATCAGGGACAATGGGAGCATGACGGCGCAAGGGGGATTCGAGTCGGTGCTCGACTATCTCTCCGGCGAGATCATGCACGGGCGGGTCGCCCCGGGCACCCGGCTGCCCAACGAGCGCGAGCTCGCCGCCCGTCTCGGGGCCAGCCGCAGCGCCGTCCGCGAGGCGATCAAGGTGCTGCACGCCCAGGGCGTCGTGACGACGCATCCCGGCGCGACGGGCGGCACGCGGGTCGCGAGCCACCCCGGCGACGCGTTCGGCCGGATGCTGAAGCTGCACGTCGCGCTCGACACCATCTCGATGCGCGAGCTGACCCAGACCCGCATGGTCCTCGAGCGCGCCGCGGCCGAGGTCGCGGCCACGCGCCGCGACGACGAGGGGCTGGCCGAACTCGACCACCTCCTGACGCTGCAGCAGTCGTGGGCGACGGCGCAGGCCTTCCACGACCTCGACACCGCGTTCCACCTCGCCGTGGCCCGCATGGGCGACAACCGCCTCGTGCGCGACCTGACGATCGCGATCCGCGAGGCGGTGGCCTCCCACATCCTCGCCGCCGAGAACATCGCCCCCGACTGGGAGCGGCTGCGGCCGCGGCTGGTCGAGGAGCACCGCGGCATCGTCGCCGCGATCCGTCTGGGGGATGCCGACGCGGCGGGTCGACTCGCCGCCGACCACGTCCGCAGCTCGCACTCCGCCCTGCGGCTGCTCGACTGAGCCGCCGTGCCCGGACCCGCGCGTCGGGCGAGGGGCCGACGCGCCGGGACGCGCGGCACCCAGGGCCCCTGTCGCCGCGCGGGAGGCGCCTGCCAGAATCGGCGTCATGGACTTCGATGCCCACGACCTGAGCGCCACCCACTTCGACGAGTTCGTCCATCACCTCGGCTTGGCCGCCCACCTCGCACCGCTGCGCGCGGCGCTGCGGCCCACCACGTACCTGCTCCTGGACGGCCACGGGCCCGCGCCGGTCGGCGCCAGCAAGGTCGGCGGCGACCCCGACCTGCCCGCGGACGTCGAGTGGCCGATCGACAGCGGCGACTGGGCGATGGCCTTCGCGTTCCAGATCGACCTGGCGCAGGTGCCCGAGGCCGCGCGCGACGCGCTGCCGGCGTCCGGGCTGCTGTCTTTCTTCGTCGGGGTCGACGAGCCGGCCACGGGCGTCGAGCACACCGTCCTGCTGATCCCGGCGGGCGTGCCGCTCGCGCCGCGGCGGCCGCCCGAGGGCGTCGCGATGGCGGCCTTCATGGAGGAGGTCGACCCGGGGCCACTGCGCCTGGAGACGGTCCTGGACCTGCCGCGGTGGGCCACCAACGAGCACACCGCCCTGACCGAGGAATCGATGGACGCCGCGGAACAGGAGGCCTACGAGGCCCTGCAGGAGGCGCTGCGCCCGCCCCGGCAGGATCCGGGCAACGTCGTCGGGCGGCTGCTGGGCCACGCGGCCGGGATCGGCATCGACCCGCGCGAGGACGCCGTCGTCGTCCAGGAGGTCGACCCGAATCTGCTCTACAACTACGACGAGCGCCACAAGATCGACATGGCGCGGGCCGAGAAGTGGCGTCACCTGCTGACCATCTACAGCTGCGGGGCGCTCAACCTGTGGATCTGGGACGCGGGCTACCTCCAGGTGCTGATCCACGAGGACGCCCTGGCCGCCCTCGACTTCGAGAACGACTACGCCTCCGTCGAGTCCAGCTGACCCCTGGCCCCACGCGGACGACTAGCGCTCGGCGAGGTCCAGGGTGCGCTCGGCCGCGCGGATCATCGCCACGTCGATGAAGGTCCCGTCGGGCAGCACGTAGGTGCCGCCGCCCGCCGCGTCCGCCGCGGCGAAGCCCTCGACGATGCGCCGGGCGCGCTCGACCTCCTCGGGGGCGGGCCGGAACGCCGCCGCGATGATCGGCAGTTGACGCGGGTGGATGGCGGCCCGCCCCAGGAAGCCGGCGGCGCGACCCGCCCGGCAGGACGCCTCGAGCCCCTCGGCGTCCGCCACCTGCGCGTAGACCGACATCGCCGGGGGCTGCAGCCCGGCGGCCGCCGCAGCGTTCACGACGCGGGCGCGCTGCCAGCCCAGGTCGTCGGCGGACGCGACCCCCAGCGCGGAACGCAGGTCGGCCTCACCGAGCCCCAGCGACGCGACGCCAGCGCCGGCGATCTCGAAGGCGCGCTCGATCGCCAACGGCGTCTCGAGCAGCGCGTGCACGGCCCGGCCGCAGGCGTGCCGCACCCGCTCGACCTCCTGCGGCGTCTCCACCTTCGGGACGCGCACCTCGACGGACTCGCCCAGGCCCGCGACGACGGCGAGGTCGGCGTCCGCCCACGGCGTCCCGGCAGCGTTGACGCGCACCTGCACCGGACGGCCGGCGACGTCGGCCAGCAGCTCGGCCAGGCCGGCGCGCGCGGCGTCCTTGCGTGCGGGGGCGACGGCGTCCTCCAGGTCGATGATGACCACGTCGGCGTCCCCGGCCAGCGCCTTGCGGGCCAGGTCGGGCCGGTCGCCGGGCGCGTACAGCAGCGTGAGCGGGATCATGCGCCCGATCCTGCCCCGCGGCGCCCGGCGGCGTCGAGGCCCGCGCCCGGGTCGGAGCCCGCGCCGGAACCGTGGATCGCGCGGGAACCAGGCCGCCCGCCCGGCAGGCCGAGCCGGTGGCGTGCGGCCGGGCGGCTGGGGGCGGTCACGCGACCGCCCCGCCGGCGCGCAGGGCGGCGATCCGCTCCGGCGAGTGGCCGAGCTCGGCCAGGACGGCGTCGGTGTCGGCGCCCGGGGCTCGTCCGGTGAAGCCGATCTCGGCCCCGCCCTCGGTGGAGCGGAACAGCCCGCCGTTCATCAGCAGCGGGCCCAGATCCGGATCCTCGACCCGGCGGATCGCGCCGATCGCCTCGAACTGCTCCTCGGCGACGATGTCCTGCGCGGTGTAGATGGGCGCGATCGCGGCCTGCGCGGCGGTGAACGCCTCGATCACCTCGTCGCGGGGGCGGGCGGCGATCCAGGCGCCGACCATGGCGTCCAGCTCGTCGGCGTGCTCGGCTCGGGTCGCCCCGGTGCCGAACCACGGCTGCGTGGTCACCTCGGGGTGGCCCACCAGCGTCATCACCCGCTCGGCGATGGACTGCGACGACGTCGAGACCGCGACCCACGAGCCGTCGGCGGTGGCGTAGATGTTGCGCGGGCATTGTTGACCGACCGGTTGCCGGTGCGGGCCTGCACGGTGCCGAGCTGGTCGTAGCGCGAGACCTGCGGGCCGAGGATCGCCATCAGCGGCTCGACGATGGCCAGGTCGATCACCTGGCCGCGCCCCGTCCGCTCCCGGTGGAACAGCGCGGTCGCGATCGCGAAGGCGGCGGCCAGCGACGTGACACCGTCGGCCAGCCCGAACGCGGGCAGGGTCGGCGCGCCGTCCGGCTCCCCGGTCAGCGACGCGAACCCGCTCATCGCCTCGGCCAGCGTGCCGAACCCGGCGCGCCGCCGCATCGGCCCCACCTGGCCGAACCCGGTGATCCGGGCCAGGATCAGCCCCGGATTACCCTGCGACAACGCCTCATAACCCAGCCCCCATCGCTCCAGGGTGTCGGGGCGGAAGTTCTCGATCACCACGTCGGCCGTGCCGGCCAACTCCCGGAACACCTCCTGGCCCTCGGCGGTCCCCAGGTCGATGCCGACGGTGCGCTTGTTGCGCCCCAGCGTCTTCCACCACAGGTTGTGGCCGTCCTTGCTGGGGCCGTGGCCGCGCGAGCCGTCCGGACGCCGCGGGTTCTCCACCTTGATCACGTCGGCACCCAGGTCGCCCAGGTGCATCGCGGCGAGCGGCCCCGCGAACAGCGTGCTGGCGTCGACGACGCGCAGGCCCGTCAGCATCCCCGCCACGTCAGCCCCTCCCCTCGGGCGCGACCTCCGCGCCGGCCGTCGGGGCGGCGTCCTGCCCGGGGCCCGCGGCGTCGAACGCCACCCGGAACCCGGTCCACGCGTTGCGGTCCAGGTCGAAGCCCTTCCTCAGGTACTTCAGCGTGTGGTCGGGGCCGCGGCGGCCCGGCTCGACGTACCACTCCGACCCCTCGATGGCGTGGTCGGAGCCGCCCTTCAGGATCGCGAACCGGCTGCGGCCGTCGCTGTGCTCGCTGTCGGTCCAGTTCCACACGGCGACGTCGCCGACCCAGTCATCGGACGCCTCGCCCGCCAGTTGCCACTCGAACTCGGTCGGCAGCCGGCCGCCCACCCAGGACGCGTACGCCCGGGCGTCATCCAGGCTCACCCAGGTGGCCGGTTCGTCGGGACCCCGCTGCCCGCCCGGCCCGGACGCCGAGGCGGGCGGCGTCCAGTCGTGCCCGGTGGCGGCGACGAACGCCGCGAACTCGGCGACGGTGACCTCGCGCTCGGCCACGAAGCAGCCGGGCGTCTCCAGCACGTGCTCGCGGGTGCGCAGGTCGTGCAGCCGCGGGTGCAACGGCTTCCACTCGTCCACGAACGGCGCCTCGCCGTACAGCCCCGTCTCGCGGCAGCGGTAGCGCTGGGTGAGGAAGTGGCGTCCGGCCGGCACGGCGACGAAGCCGGACGCCGGCGCGGCGCCCGTCGCGGGCTCCCCCGCGAGCCTGACGGCCTCCCGGTAGGGGAAGCGGGCCGAGCGACCCACGGGCACGGACGCCGACGCGGCGGCGACGAGCTCCGCGCCCGGGCCGGCCACCACCCCGGAGATCGAGCGGGCCGGCACCAGCACCCCGCCGGCGACGGCCGCGCCCGAGGTGAGGCTCAGCAGCAGCGGCTCGCCCTCGGTGGGGGCGGGGTCATCGGTCGACCCAAGGCTGTCGACGGCGGCGCCCGCCCCCTCGTGGCCCGCCCCGGCGAGCCAGGGGGCCAGGTCGGCGGCGCTGAGCGTCACGTCGATCTCCGAGCGGTTCACCAGGGCCAACAGCGTCCGGGAGCCGTCGGTCCACGACGCGGCGTACGCCCCGGCCGCGTGGGCGGCGTCCGACAGCCGCACCAGGGGCGTGTAGACGCCGTCCACGAGCAGGTCGGACCAGGCGCGCTGCACCGGCCGCATCCGCCGCAGCGTGTCGGCGTCGCGGTCGTTCCAGCCGACCCACGCCGAGAACACCACCTCCCAGGCCATCACGCCGACGCCGTTGAGCCACGCCGACTGGAGTTCCTCGTGGTGGTCGCGGTTCCAGCGGCGGATGTGGTGCTGCATGTGCCGGGGCTCGTAGAAGTGCGTCTTGAGCACGCCGGGGACCGGCGAGTCGGCGTACCACTGCGCCCACGACATCGCGTGGGTGCCCAGGTCGTCCAGGGCGAGCTTGGACTCGGTCTCCAGCGCCAGCGCCGGGTTCGCGGCGAACAGCGGGGCGATGAGGGCGGCGTCCGCCTGCTTGAGGGTGTCGAGGAACACCCCGTCGAAGCCGAAGTCGGCGATGATCGCGGCCAACTCCTCGGCGTCGGTGCCGCCGCGCCGGGTGCCGGTGTCCCACGGGTTGAAGTCGCAGAACACCCGGACGCCCGCCGCGTGGAGCGTGTCGACCAGGGCCCGCAGCCCGGGGACCTCGCGGTAGTGGTCCCACTGGTTGCGCCCGTCGATCCCGATCACCGGGTAGGCGTGCCACAGCACGACGCCGTCGAAGCCACCGAACCGGGCGTCCGCGTCGGCGAGCAGCCTGTCCGGGGTGAAGACGCCGGCCTCGAAGTCGTAGAGGAGTTCGTCCCACAGCCAGACCTGCGCGATGACGTGGCAGCCGGCCGTCCACTCCCCCGGCCCGGCGTACCGGGCGGCGTGGTCGGGGTGGCGTCCGCGCGCCCCCGCGCGCCAGCGCTCCAGGGTGGCGCGCCAGGCGTCCCACTGCGCCGGATCGTCCGGCGCGATGAAGATCTTGGCCTGGTCGAGGCCGGTCAGGTCGGCGTCCGGGGCGAGCGGGACGGCGGTCGGCGCGTCGATCGGGCGGGGGACGAGTGGGTTCAGCGGGCCGGCGGCCGGCTGCGGTGTGACGGTCATGACTCCTTCTTCGTGGACGGTCGGGGGGCTGTCAGGGCAGGGCGGCCCGCACCTCGTCGCGGGTGGGGATCGAGTCCTGGGCGCCCGGACGCGTGACGGTGAGGGCGGACGCCGCGGCCGCCTCGGTGGCGGCCTCCTCGTAGCCCGCGCCGCGCGCGAGCGCCGCCGCCAGGACGCCGCAGTAGGTGTCGCCGGCGGCCGTGGTGTCGACGGCGTCGACGCAGACCGCGGGGATCTCGAGCGGTTCCTCGCCGCGGGTCACGATCCGCGAGCCGGACGCCCCCAGCGTCAGCACGACCGTCTCCACCTCCCCGCCGAGCCGCTCCAGCGCCTCGTCCAGGTCGTCGGTGCCGGCCACGTCGCGGGCCTCGTGCTCGTTGACGATCAGCACGTCGACAGCGGCCAGGAGCTGGTCGGGCAGCGGACGCGACGGCGCCGCGTTCAGCAGGAACGGGACACCGTGGTCGCGGGCCAGGTGCGCGGCGGCCGTGACGGTCTCCAGCGGCGTCTCAAGCTGGGCCAGCACGACCGCCGCCCGCGGATGAGCGCCTCCTGCGTGGGCGACAGGGCGGTGAACGCGCCGTTGGCGCCCGGGATGACCACGATGGCGTTCTCGCCGTGGGCGTCCACGCTGATCAGCGCCTGCCCCGAGGGCCCCTCGAGCCGGGCGAGCCCGGCGACGTCGACGCCCGAGGCGGCCAGGCGGTCGGCCAACCAGCCCCCGTCGGCGTCGGTGCCCACGGCCCCGACGAACGCCACCTCGGCGCCGCCGGCGCGGGCCGCGGCGACGGCCTGGTTGCCGCCCTTGCCGCCCGGGGACCGGGCGAAGCCCGCGGCCAGCACGGTCTCCCCGGGCTCGGGGATCCGCGCGACGCGCGCCGACAGGTCGGCGTTGACGCTCCCCACCACGACGACGGCGCTCATGCGAACCTCCGCGCCAGCGTCTGGGTGCGGGCGGCCAACTCGGTGAAGCTGACGCCGTCGAAGCCGGGCAGGCTGGTGGCGTAGCGATCGCGGAGCGGCTCGACCCAGGCCCGGGGCAGCGCCGCGGCGCCGGCGAGGCCGCCGGCGATCGACCCGACGGTGGCGCCGGCCGAGTCGGTGTCCCAGCCCGCCATCACGGCGTTCGCGATCGCCGCGCCGAAGTCGGGCCGGCCGTCGGGGCCGACGGCCGACGCCAGCGCCCAGCCGATGGTGGCGGCGTTGTTGAGCACGTGCACCCAGTGATGGCGGCCGTACACGTCGTGCAGCGCGTCGAGCGCGTCGTCGCGGTCGGGCACGGCGCCGAGCTCGACGCCGAACTCGATCGCGCGCAGCAGCGCCGAGTCCGCGGGCACGCACGACGCCCCCGCGGCCAGCACGGTCTCCAGGTCGTCGGCGACGACGGCGGCGGCGCAGGCGCCCGCCACCCACATCTCGCCGTAGATGCCCTCGCGGACGTGCGACAGCCGCGCGTCGGTGAACGCGAGCATCGCGGCGTCCTGCGGCCGGCCGGGGTGCGTCCAGCCGAACACGTCGCCGCGGATGAGCGCGCCGATCCACTCGCGGAACGGGTTGTCGGTGCTGCCCGCCCTCGCGGGCTCGATGCCCTGCAGCAGGTTGCGGTAGGCGACCCGCTCGGCGGTGAACACCCGGCCGGCCGGCAGGTTCGCCAGCCAGGCCGTGGCGACGTCGTCGACGGTGAAGTCCTGCCCCAGCGTCTCGAGCAGGGCGAGGTTGAGCAGCGGGTAGTTGAGGTCGTCGTCCTCGGGCATGCCCGCGATGTTCTCCCGCAGCGACGTGGGCCGCGACCGGCGGTTCCACGGGTGGCGCCGCGCGATCGCGGGGTCGAGCCCGACCTCGGTGAAGTACCGGGTCAGCGGCCACTCGCCCAGATCCTCCAGGATGGCCCGGATCCCTTCCCGCGGGATCTTCTCCACCGGCTTGCCGAGCAGGCAGCCGGCCGCGCGTCCGAGCCAGGCGCCCAGGATCCGGTCGTCGGACGCCGACGTGGGCAGCGGCGGCGGCTCGGCGGCGCGCTCGAAGATCTCCTCGGGGTCGGACTCCACCCGCACGACGCCGCGGGCCTCGACCTCCACCAGCAGGCGGCGGGCGAGCGCCCGGTTCGCGGCGGACGCCGGGGTCGGGGCCGCGCCGCTCACCGGGGCGTCCAGCGTCCCCCCGGCGGCCAGCCACTCCTCGCGCAGATCGTCGACGTCGGTGCCCTCGTCCATGGCCTGCACGAACGCGTGCAGCAGCAGGTCCTCGGGCTGCACCCAGGTGAGCCTCACAGCGTCGCCCCCTGCAGGGACGCCGCCCGGGCGCGGGCGATCTCCAGGGTGCGGGCGGCGCGCTCGGCGTCCGCGGCGGCCAGCGTCGCGGCGACCGCGGCGAGCCGGCGTCCGGCCGCCTCGAGGTCGATCCGGGACGCGGCGGCGACCTCGTCGGCCCAGTCGTCCGGGATGACGGCGGTGCCGCCGAGCCCGGCGCAGATCGCCCCCGCCATGGTGGCGATCGAGTCGCAGTCGCGGCCGTAGTTGACCGCGCCCAGCACGGCGGCGCGGTAGTCGCCGTCGTGGGCCAGCACGTAACCCAGGGCGATCGGCAGTTCCTCGATCGCCTTGGTGCGGGACGGCTTGCGCGCGTCCATGTTGGGCTCGCGGTAGGTCTCGCCGACCGTGTCGTAGGGCAGGATCGCCGCGCGCAGGATCGGCTGCAGGTCGACCGCACGATCCCACGACGCCACCGCGTCCCGGACGGCCGCGAGCGCGGCCCGCGTCCCGTCGTGCGCCACCGAGAGGGCGGCCTCGAACACCGACGCCGCGGTGGCGCCGGGTGCCAGCGCCGCGGCCACGGCGGCGGCGTACACCCCGGCGGCCTCGCGTCCGTAGCTGGACTGGTGCGCCCCGGCGATGTCCATCGCCTCGGCGTAGGCGGCGTCCGGGTCGCCGGCGTTCACCGCGCCGACGGGCGCCATGTACATGGCGGCCCCGCAGTTCACCACGTTGCCGACGCCCGCCTCGCGCGGGTCGGCGTGGCTGTAGTGGCAGCGGAGCACGATCCACTTCTCCGCCAGGAACACCCGGTTGAGGATGACGGTCGTCTTCTCCAGTTCGGGGATCCAGCGAGGCTCGGACATCATGATCGGCACGAGCGTCGACGCGACGTCGAAAGCGGTCAGGTGGCCGCCGACCCGCTCGTAGGTGTCGATCATGGCGTGGGTCATGAGGGTGTCGTCGGTCACTCTGCCGTCGCCCTTGTGGTACGGCGACATCGGCCGGGCGTTCTCCCAGTCGTCGAACCAGGGGCCGACGATGCCGGTGACCGGCCCGCCGTGACGCTCCCGGATCTGCTCGGGCTGTACCCCTCGACGGCCCCGCCGAGGGCATCCCCCACGGCGGCTCCGACGATCACCGCCACCAGGCGGTCCTCCGCTTCACGCATGTAGTCCGAACCTCGCTGAATCGTTGGTGGTGCTGAATGGGCGTCCGACTAGCGCTTCCAGCCCGACTCGAGCGCCGACTTCAGGCCGGCGTCATCGATCTCGCCCGTCAGGTACTTCTGGAACGACGGCGTCGCGACGGTGTCCTTCCACTGGGCGTAGCTGTTGGCCTTGAGGTACGGCGCCGACGTCAGCGACTCGCCCGACTTCAGGGTCATGTCCCAGCCATCCTTGCCGCCGGTGTCCTTGAGGATCTTCTCCCGCGCCGTCTTGGACGCGGGGATCAGCGCGTCGGCGGTGTTGAGCTTGGCCATGTTGTCGGGCTCGGTGAAGAACGCGACGAACTTGGCCGCCTCGGCGCCGTGCTTGGAGTCGATGTTGACCGACAGGGTCTGCGGGTTGGCGGCCTGGCCGGTGCCCTTGGTGCCCTGCAGCGGGGGCAGTTCGACCCACTCGAAGCCGTCGGGCGCGTCCTTGGCGATGTTGGCGGCCTGGTAGGAACCCTGCACCGTCATGGCGTACTTGCCGGCGTAGAAGCCCTTGAGCACGTCGCCGCCGCTCTGGGTCAGCGAGGTCTTGTCCAGGGTCCCGGCGTCCGCGAGACCCTTGATGGCCTTCGGCAGCGCGATCTCGGGCTCGCCCACGCTGATGTCGACCTTGTCGCCCTCGCCGCTGAAGAACGTGGCCCCGTTGATCGGGCCGAGCGCCATCATGGTCGCGGTCGGGGACTTCAGGCCCCAGCCGAGCCCCTTGGCGTCGCCCTTGGTGGCCTGCTGGGCGATCTGGGTGAACTGCTCCCACGTCATCGAGTCGCCCGTGGGGATCGTCACGCCGGCGTCCGTGAGCATCTTCTTGTTCGCGAACACGACGTAGGTCTGCATCTCGGTGGGGACGCCGATGATCTGGCCGTCGTAGGTGACCGAGTCCCACACGCCGTCGCTGATCTCGGCCTTCGCGTCGGGGGAGATGTCCTTGCTCAGGTCGCGCAGGTAGCCGTCCGCCGCGAAGGGCAGGATCGAGGCGGCCTCGTAGTGGATGACGTCGGGGGCGCTCTTGCCGCTGAACTGCGTGGTGAGCTTGTCGTAGACGCCGTCCCAGCCGGCCTGGATCGTCTCGACCTTGATGTTCGGGTTGGCGGTGTTCCAGGCCTCCACGATCTCCTTGGTCGCCGCGATGGCGCCGGGCTGATCGGACAGCGACTGGAAGGTGATGGACACAGGGCCGGACGCCGTCGTGTCGCCTCCCGGGTTCTGGGCCGGGGCGCCGCCGCACGCGGCGAGCCCCAGTCCCACGGTCGCGGCCAGCAGGGCCGCTGCGAGCTTGGTGGTCTTCATCGACTTACTCCTTGTTGGTTGATTCGGGACTGGGGAACAGGGGGCCGGTGGGCCGGGGAACAAGGGCCGGGGTCAGCCCTTGACGGAGCCGGCGAGCATGCCGGAGACGAGCTTGCGCTGCATGATCGAGAAGAAGACGATGCTCGGGATCGTCGCCAGCACCGCGCCGGCGGCCAGCGGGCCGAGCGCCACCTTGCCCTCGCCGCCGATGAACATCTTCAGCGCGATCGGGAGGGTGTAGTTCTCCGGCGTCTGCATGAGCACCAGCGCGAAGAAGAACTCGTTCCAGGCGGACACGAACGCGAACATCGCGGTGGCGGCGATGCCCGGGAGCAGCAGCGGGAAGATCACCTTGGTGAGCGTCCTGAGGCGGGAGGCGCCGTCGACGGCGGCGGCCTCCTCCAACTCGATCGGGATGCCCGCCGCGAAGCCCTGCAGCATCCACAGCGCGAACGGCATCGTGTAGGTCGTGTAGACGAGGATCAGGCCGGGCAGCGTGTTGACCAGGCCGGCATCCCGCAGGATCAGGAACAGCGGGATGATGATGAGGATGACCGGGAACACCTGGGAGACCAGGATCCAGCCGGTGCCCGCCGTCCGCAGCCAGCCGCGGAACCGGGCGAACGCGTAGGCCGCCGGCAGGGACAGGGCGATCACGAGCACCATCGAGCAGACCGCGACGATCAGCGAGTTCCACGCGGAGCCGACGAGGCCCTGCTGGTTCCACGCGATCACGTAGTTGTCGGGGTGGAACTCCTTGGGCAACAGCGAGATGTCCAGGCTCATCAGCTCGCGGCTGGACTTGAACGACGCCGACACCAGCCACAGCAGCGGGAACGCGAGGAAGACGACGTAGACCGCGAGCAGGGCGTACTGGCCGACGCGGGCGAGCGGCGAGATGTGGGTGTTCACTTCGCCTCCTTCTCTCGGAACTGGCTCCACAGGTAGATCGCCAGCAGGGCGACGACGATGAGGACGAGGACGCAGCCCATCGCCGAGGCGTAGCCGAGGTTGCGGCTCTTGAACGCCTCCAGGTACGTGAACAGCATCGGCAGCATGGTTTTGCCGCCCGGGCCGCCCTCGGTCATGACGTAGACCAGGCCGAACGAGTTGAAGTTCCAGATGAAGTTCAGCGACGTGATCGACGCCATCACCGGGCGGATCGCGGGCAGCGACACGTTGAAGAAGCGGCGGACCGCACCGGCCCCGTCCATCGCGGCGGCCTCGATCTGTTCGGTCGGGATCTGCTGCAGCGCCGCCAGCAGCGTGATCGTGGTCTGCGGCATCCCGACCCACACGCCGACCACGATGACGGCGGGCAGGGCGGTGGAGAACTCCCCGAGCCAGTTGGTGGTGACGTCGGGCCCGAAGACGGACAGCACGGCGTTGAGGGGGCCGTTCGTGGCGTAGATGAGCTGCCACATGATGGCCACGACGACCGGGGGCATCGCCCACGGGATCAGCGCGAGCACCCGCGCCAGCCCCTGGAACCGCAGGTTGGCGTTCAGCAGCAGGGCCAACACCAGCCCGGCGACCAACTGGAGCACCGTCACCGAGACGGCCCACACCATGCCGATGCGGAACGACTCCCAGAACATCGTGTCGCCGAGCAGGTCGACGAAGTTCTGCAGGCCGACGAAGTCGGGGGTGTCGTTGCGCCGCAGCGACGCGTCGGTGAACGCCAGTCCGATGCCGCTGAGCAGCGGCGCGACGCTGAAGATCAGGATCGGGATGAGGGCCGGGACCACCAGCGCGGCCGCCTCGACGCGCTTGGCGCGACTCTGGACGCTGCGACGCTTGGGCACCACCGGCTTGTCGACGAGGGCCAACGACTCCGTCGTCACTGTGGCCACCCCCTTCGGGTCGGGCTCGACTCTCGGAGCACGAGCGTGGGATCGACGGTGACGCGCTGGTGCGCGCGTCCGGGACGGGCGATGCGGGCCAGCAGCAGCTCGATCGCCTGGGTGGCGCGCTCCCCCGCCGCCAGCGAGACGCTGGTCAGCGGCGGCTGCACGAGGTTGGCGTACACGGTGTCGTCCATCCCGACGACGCCCAGGTCGGGGCCGACCTCGACGCCCGCCTTCGCGGCGGCGCGCATCACACCGACCGCGAGGAGGTCGTTGGTGGCGAGCACCGCGCTCGGCCGCGACGCCGCGTCGGCCATGCAGTCACCCAGCGCGACGAGCGCGGCCTCGGTGGTGAAGTCGGTCGCCGTGATGACCCGGGGCACGAAGCCGTACGCCGCGGCGGCGTCCAGGTAGGCCGCGAGGCGGTAGCGGCCGGGCGTGGTGTCGTCGGGCCCGTTGACCAGGGTCACGGCGTCGTGGCCGGCGGCGACGAGGTGGTCGATCGCGGCACGCACGCCGGCGGCGGAGTCCACGCTGACGGCGTCCAGGGGGACCTCCGGCGCGATGCGTCCGATCACGACGACCGGGACCGACAGGGTCAGCAGGGCCTCGACGAGCCCCTCGGTGACGCGGAGCGGGGTGATGATGAGGCCGTCGGCGAAGCCGCGGTCCATGCTGCGGACCAGTTCGGCGATCTCGTCGGCGTCGCTGCCCACCGAGGTCAGGGAGAGCCGGAAGCCCTCGCGCCGCGTCACGGCCTCCATGGCCTTGACCATCGCGACGTAGATCGGGTTGGCGATGTCGGGCACGGCGCAGGCGATGGCGGGGGTGTGGCCGAGCTTGAGCAGCCGCGCGGTGGCGTCGGGGACGTAGCCCAGTTCGTTGACGGCCGCGCGCACCTTCTCGACGGTGCCGCGGCTGGCCGAGCCGCCGTTGAGCGCCCGGGAGACCGAGGCCACCGACACGCCCGCCAGGCGCGCGACCTGCGCCAGCGTGGGTCGTGAGGTGCTCATCGTGCCGCCTTCGTCCTGGTCGTCATCGTCCGGATGGAAACGTTTACAACACTCCAGCACTTCTCCCCGCGGGGAGGCAAGCCCGGGGGACTGGAACTATTTCCACCACGCTCGGAGGCGAGCGTGCGGCCGACGGGAGTTCGCCGCGAGGAACCGCCCCGGAATTGGCCGCACGCACGTCACGGCGCTGCCGTCGTGGAGCCCGGAGGTGCCATCGTTGAGGGGCGCGGCTGGTCAGTGCCGGCCTTTGGCGCCCCGAAAAATCACGAATCGCGCAGTCACGCCCCCGCGGGTCGGCGTTTCCCCTAGTGGGTCACCGCCTCAACAGGACCGAGTGCGCGATTCTTGATTTCCGTTCAGCCGAAGTCGACCCCCTGGGCGAGTTCGACGCCGCCGGAGTAGTTGATCGCGTTGGTGGAGCGGCGCATGTAGGCGCGCCAGGCATCCGAGCCGGACTCGCGGCCGCCGCCGGTCTCCTTCTCGCCGCCGAACGCGCCACCGATCTCGGCGCCCGACGTGCCGGCGTTCACGTTGGCGATGCCGGTGTCCGCCAAGGCCAGGTAGCGCTCGGCCTCGATCATGTCGGCGGTGAAGATGCCGCCCGAGAGCCCCTGGGGCACCGCGTTGTGCAGGGCGATCGCCTCATCCAGGTCGCGGTAGCGCACCGCGTACAGCACCGGCGCGAAGGTCTCCTTGAGCATCACCCCGGCCTGCGTCGGCATCTCCAGCAGGGCGGGACGCACCCAGTAACCCTCGGGTTCGGCTACGGGCCGCTCCGCGCGCACGCCGAGGTCGCGGCCCTCCCCCGCGGCGCCGTGCGCGGCCGCGCCCAGGCGCGCAGCCGGCGCGGGAACCGCCGCGGCCGGAACCGCCTCCGGCGTAGGCACCGCCTCCGTCGTCGGGGCCACCTCAGCCGGCGCGTGCACATCCTCCCCGGCGACCCACTCCGCACCCTCGGCCCGAGCGGGCGCCGCTTCCCCGCCGCCCCGAGCCGCACCCTCAGCGGGCGCAGGGGTTGGGGCGAGCGGGCTGCCCTCCCCATCGTCGTCTTCGCGCCCGGGACGCACGCGGTCACCGCCGGCGACCAGCCGGCCGCCCTGAGCCTGCGCGGCGGCGATCGCGTCCGCCATCGCCTCCCAGGCGCCCTGCCCGATGAGCGGGCCGACCAGGGTCCCTTCGGCGAACGGGTCGCCGATCGGGAGGCGCTCGAACGCGGCGCCGACGCGGGCGATCACCTCGTCCGCGACGTCGTCGTGCACCAGCAGCCGCCGGGTGCTCGTGCAGCGCTGGCCGGCCGTGCCGGCGGCGCCGAACACCACCGAGGCGACCGCCTGGTCGAGGTTCGCGGTCGCGGTGACGACCACGGCGTTGTTGCCGCCGAGTTCCAGCAGCGAGCGTCCGAAGCGCGCGGCCACCCGGGGGCCCACCTCGCGTCCCATCCGGGTCGAGCCCGTCGCCGAGACCAGCGCGACACGCGGGTCGTCGACCAGCGCCTGCCCGGTGTCGCGGGCGCCCAGCACCAGCCGGTGGACGCCGTCCGGAGCGCCCACCTCGCGGGCGGCGCGCCGCAGCAGCGCGGCGCAGCCGAGCGCGCAGAGGCTGGTCAGCTCCGAGGGCTTCCAGACCACCGTGTCGCCGCACGCCAGCGCGATCGCGGTGTTCCACGACCACACCGCGACCGGGAAGTTGAACGCCGAGATCACCCCGACGACGCCCAGCGGCTGCCAGGTCTCCTGGAGCCGGTGCCCCGCGCGCTCCGACGGCATGGTGCGGCCGTAGAGCTGGCGCGACAGCCCGACCGCGAAGTCGCAGATGTCGCTCATCTCCTGCACCTCGCCGAGCGCCTCGGTGCGGATCTTGCCGGCCTCGATGGTGACGAGGGTCGCCAGGTCGTCGCGGTGCTCGGCGATCAGGTCGCCGAGCCGGCGCACCAGCCGGCCGCGGACCGGCGCCGGGGTGTCCCGCCACATCGCGAACGCCTCGGCCGCCTCCCCCACCGCGGCACGGACGCCGTCGGCGTCGGCCCCGGGCACCTCGAACAGCGTGCCGCCGGTCAGCGGGGTGCGGGCCGCGACGCGGGGCCCGGTGCCGGGCTCCAGCTCGGACGCCTCCACCCCGAGCGCCAGCAACGCGGCGCGTGCCTGGTCGGCGTACTCGGCGGTCGACTTCATGGTTCCTCCTGGTCAGCGTGCTGCGTTCGGTTCAGGTCCTGCGTCTGGTCGGCCAGCGGTGGCGATCGGTTCGGTCCTGGTGATGTCGATTGGGCCGAGTGGCCGATCCAGGCCAGTGCTCGTGATCGGTTCAGACGGCGATCGGCTCAGTGGTGGTGGTTTGTGCGGTCGGTGGGCGAGTTCGAGGGTCGATTCGGTCGGCGGTATCCGCTTCGGGCGCTCACCACGGCGAGGTCAGCGGGGCACCGTGGGGGCGCGTGGCTCGATGCGGACGCCCAGGGCGGCGCCGGCGTCCACCAGGGACGTCGCCTCCTCGGCGGCGTACAGCAGGTGCGGGTCGTGCACGGGGCGGTTCATCGCGCCGGCGAGCCAGTCCTCGTCGCGGTGCGCCCCCTCGCGCGTGGCGTCGCGGGAGCCCGCGCTGTCCAGGTTGGACGCGAAGATGCCGGCCGCCGAGCGCGGCAGGAAGTCCTCGTACACGATCGGCGTCCGGGTCAGCCAGCCGCCGGCGACGAGCTCGGACAGGGCGCGCGGGGGGTCGCCGGCCGGACGCTCGGGGCAGGCGCGTACGTGAAGTGCGCCAGGCCGGCGTCGGCGAGGCCCTGCTCGTCGGCGGGGAGCCGCTCGCGCCACACGGCCCGCAGCACGTCGGCGCGCTCGCCCGGCGTCGCGCCGACCGAGCGGGCGTCGGCGTCCGCGATCATGGCGTCGTAGAGGTCGCGGCCCGTCCGGGTGAGCGCGATGCCGCGCTGCTCCACCTCGCCGAACCGCACCGACAGCGCGCCCTCGACGATGGACCCGTCGCGCTCGCGGAAGCGGCGGCGCTCGGCGAGCGCCTTGAACGAGGTCTGGCGCAGCAGCACGTCGGGGCCGTCCCACAGCGGGGGTCCCTGCACCTCGTCGATCATCGTGATGCCGCGGGCGGTCATCCGGGCGTACAGATCGTCGATGTCGAGGACGCGCGGCGTGAGGTGGTTGATGTGGGTGGTGGGGACGCCGCCGATGTCGGCGGCCACGCCCGAGATCGCCGAGAGCCGCGCGTACCAGTCGCGGTCCACGGGGTCGTCGGCCAGTTCGAAGCAGGCGGTGGCCCCGCGGAGGAAGTCCTCGGCGTCGGCCTCCGACAGCCCGCCCTCGGCCTCGGCGCGGGCGGCCAGCGCGAGGACGTCGTCGCCGAACAGGGTGCGCGACGCCAGGAAGGCGTCCAGTTCCTCGGTGAGGTCGGGGTCGAAGTAGCGGCGGTCCTCGGTGACCAGCACCGACGTGAAGACCCGGAACGGGTTGAGCGCCAGCGCGTCGCGTCCGACGGGGCGGAACGCCGTGGAGACGATCGGGAGCGAGGTGGCCTCCGACCCGCGCAGGTCGTAGAAGCCGACCGGCTCCATGCCGAGCGCGGCGAAGATCTGGGCGACCTGCGCCAGCTCCTTGGCCGTCCCGACCCGGATCGCGCCGTGCCGCTCGGCGGTCACCCGGTCGATGCTGCCAAGCCGCTGGGCGGTGTCGGGGTGGGCCGCCAGGTGGTCCGCGTTGACCGCCGTGGACACCTCGACCAGCGTGTTGTAGGCGGGCACCTCGGTGCCGTACATCGCCGACAGCGACCGGGCGAACGCCGCCCGGAGCGCGTGGGTGTCGTGCATGTCACTCCCTTCCGCCGGGCTGCGTCGAGCCGGCTCGCCTCGCCGGGACGCCGCCCCGGCTGCCCGTCCTCCGGGGGGCTCCTGGGTTGTCCGTCGATCCTCCCCCATGTCGGGCGGGGACTCTAGCCCTCCAGCGCGGTCAGGACGCGGTCGGTCGCGTCCACGGCCCGGTCCAGTTCCTCGCGGGTCACGGTGAGGGCCGGGCGGAACCGGATGGTGCGCCGCCCCGACCCCAGCATGAGGACGCGCTCGTCGTCGCGCAGCCGGCGCAGGACCTCGTCGCGCGCGGCGGTGTCGGGCAGCGAGAGGGCGCACATCAGCCCCAGCCCGCGCGGATTGCTGGCGAACCGGTGGCGCAGGGCCAGGTCGCGGAGCCGCTCGAGCAGGTACGCGCCCTGGGTGCGGGCGTTCTCCAGGAGGTCGTCGCGCTCGATGATCTCCATGATCCGGCGCGCCCGCACCATGTCGGCGAGGTTGCCGCCCCAGGTGGAGTTGATGCGGCTGGGCACGCGGAACACGTTGTCGCGGACCTCTTCCACGCGCCCCCCGGCCGTGATGCCGCACACCTGCAGCTTCTTGCCGAACGCCATGATGTCGGGGGTGGTGCCGAGCTGCTGCCAGGCCCACGGCGTCCCGGTCATGCCGCCGCCGGTCTGCACCTCATCGAAGATGAACAGGGCGTCGTAGTGGTGCACGAGTTCCTTCATCGCCGCGAGGAACTGCGGCCTGAAGGCGTGGTCGCCGCCCTCGCCCTGGATGGGCTCCATGATGAACGCGGCGATGTCGTGGGGGTGCTCCTCGAAGGCGGCCTCCGCCTGTTCGAGGGTGTCGGCCTCGACGACGTCCATGTCGCGCTCGGAGGCCCAGTACGGGCTCGTGATGCGCGGCCAGCCGGGCAGCTTGGGGTAGCGGTCGGTCTTGTTGGGGTCGGTGTTCGTGAGCGTCATCGTGTAGCCGGTCCGGCCGTGGAAGGCGTCGGTGAGGTGCATGATCCGGCCGCCCAGGTCACGCGAGCGCCCCTCCGCCTCGTTGAGCCGCGACTTCCAGTCGAAGGCGGTCTTGAGGGCGTTCTCGACCGCGGGCGCGCCGCCCTCGATGAAGAAGTAGCGCGGGAGTTCGTCGGCGCCCATGACGCGGGCGAAGGTGTCCACGAAGCGCGCCAGGGCGACGGTGTAGATGTCGGAGTTGGAGACCTTGTTCAGGGCGGCCTCGAGGAGTTCGGCGCGGAACTCCTCATCCTCGGTGAGCCCGGGGTGGTTCATGCCGAGCGCGTTGGACGCGAAGAACGTGAACATGTCCAGGTAGCCGGTGCCGGTCTGTTCGTCGACCAGCGTCGTGCCGTGGGACGCCCGCAGGTCCAGCACCAGCGGGAACCCGTCCAGGAGCATGTGCCGTTCGAGCGTTTCGCGGACCCGGTCCGCCGGGAATCGGTCAGCCATTCTGCAGCCTAACGCGAGATCGGCCGCAAACTCTACGCTTCCGAGCGGTGTCGCCGGGCCATCTTGCGGCGACCCGCGTCACGGACGGCCGGGGCCGACGGCCGCTCAGCGGGTGGCGATCCGCATCCGCAGGCCGCCGGCGGGGCTCAGCGTCCCCTCCATCACCCACGCGGGCTGGCGCCCCACCATCCGGGGCGCGAACCGATGGGCGAGCACCGCGAGCAGGAGGTGGGATTCCAGCAGCGAGAAGTGGTTGCCGATGCAGACGCGCTCGCCCGTGGCGAACGGATGGTACGCCTGCGGATGCCGAGCCGCCTCGGCGTCCGGGGTGAACCGGTCGGGGTCGAACACCTCGGGGTCGTCCCAGAAGTCCGGATGCCGGTGCGTCCAGTAGGGCGACAGCATGACGGCGGTCCCGGCGGCGACGGGATGCCCGAGCACCGTGGCGTCCTCGACGGCGTCCCGGACGTAGAAGGGAGCGGCCGGGTAGAGGCGCAGCACCTCCTTGACCACCTGCAGCGTGTACGGCAGCGCGTGCAGGTCGGCGAGCGTCGGCGTCCGGTCGCCCAGGACGTCGTCGAGCTCGGCGTGCAGCCGGGCCGCGACGCGGGGGTTCGCGGCCAGCGCCGCCCACGTGGCGGACAGGGTGCGCGCCGTGGTCTCGTGCCCGGCGAAGAACATGGTGATCGACTCGTCGCGCAGCAGCGACTCCGCCATGGGGACGCCGTCGGCGTCGCGGGCCTCCATCAGCCGGGCGAGCAGATCACGCGGGACCTCGTCCGCGGGCAGGGCGCGGCGCTGGGCGATCACGTCGTCGATGAAGGCGTGCACGGCGGCGCGCGCCCGGCGGTACCGGTGGCGGGACGGCGTCGGGATCGCGTCGGGCAGGTGCGGACCCATCCGGGCCGTCGCGTAGCGGATCATCGTCTCGACCTGGCTCTTGAGCGCCACGATCTCGGCGGCGGCGGCGGTGCTGAAGATCGCCCGCAGGATGATCGCCGCGGTGAGTTCCATCATCTCCTCGCCCATGTCGACGACCGCGCCGTCGGCCGCCAGTCGCTCCCAGCGCCCCCGGACGCGGGTGGCGTCGGCGAGCATCGCCTCGGCGTAGGCCCCGACGGCCTTCGGCGTGAACAGCGGCGCCATGAGCTTGCGCTGGCGGCGCCACAGCGTGCCGGTGCTGGCGACCAGCCCCTCCCCGGTGAGGTAGCGCCGGACGCCGTCGTAGCTGGCCGCCTTGTCGAAGCTGCGGCGCTGCGTGAGGTTGACCTCGCGGACGGCGTCGGGGTGAACGGCGAGGAGCAGACCGCCGACCCCCAGGTCCATCTCGAACAGGTCGCCGTGCGTCCGCCACAGCCGCTCGGTCTGGGCCAGGAACCCGCGGCGCGCGAGCCCGGCGAGGTTCCCGACGGCGCCGGCGCGAGGGATCGTCATGACGCGAGCCTAGGCGGAGCGTCCGCGCGGCCACGCGGGCGGCCCGGCGCCGGCTCCGCGCCTCGAAGGCTGTCAGGCCGGACCGCCAGCTCGCTCCAAGGTCACCGACGAGGTACACGCCTGCCCGCCGCGACGGGTCGTCACAGCGGTCATGCCGAGCCGGCGCGTACGTCCGCACCCCATGGCGCCGACGTGCCGAGCGTGCCGCGTCCGCGGCGGTGGCGTTGTAGGGCGGTCCCTCGCGGCGGGTGGGCGAGGTGCCGATCGGGTCGCCATACCGGCCCGGGGTATGTAAACTACGCGGCGTAGGAGACACTCGACCCGAGAGATCACCCATGAGCCTGAAGCATCTGACCCTCGCCCTCGCCGGTGTCGCCGCGCTCGCGGTCCTGGCCGGCTGCACCGGCGCGCCCGCGGCGTCCGCCCCGGCGACGAAGCCCGCGACCCAGACCACCTCGGCGGCGGGCGACCCGAGCGCCGTCCTCGCCTCGATGGGATTCACCGGGATGTCCGGCGAGCAGATCGTGGAGAAGATCGACCAGGACTCGTCGGCCCGGCCGCTGGCGATGAAGGCGTCCGTGCGACCCGACAAGGTCGTGCTCGGCAACGCTCAGGGCGAGGTCGTCGTTCCCCTCAAGGACAAGGGCTTCTACCTGTCGATCGCCCCGTTCGCCCGGCAGACCCACGAGTGCTACTTCCACAGCCTCGCGACGTGCAAGGGCGAGATGGTGAGCACGCCGGTCCACGTCACGATCAAGGACGCCGCCGGCGCGGTCCTGGTCGACGAGGACACCACCACCTACGCCAACGGCTTCGTCAGTTTCTGGCTGCCGCGGAACATCGCCGGCACCGTCACGGTCACCGCGGATGGCCGGACGGGCACGGTCCCGTTCGCCACCGGCGCCGAGGACGCCACCTGCCTGACCACGCTGCAGGTGAAGTAGGCGCCCACCTCACGAACCAGACGCCTCTGGTGGGTGCAGTCGCCCCCGTTCGGTGCAGTCGCCCCCGATCGGTGCAGTCGCCCCCGTTGCAGCGCGGGCGACTGACTTGATCGGGGGCGGCTCGTTTCGAGTGCGGGCCGTTGGTCCCAAGCGTGGGCGGCTCGTTCAAACGGGGGCGGCTCACTCCGGCTCGCGAGTGACCCCGTCGCAGACGCGGGCATCCGTCCCAGACGCCCCCATTCGGTGCAGTCGCCCCCGTTCCAACGCGGGCGACTGACTTGATCGGGGGCGACCCGTCCCAAACGCGGGCGACCCGTCCCAAACGCGGGCGCGACGCCCGCTCAGCGGGCCTGGAACGCCTCGATGGTCTCCACGATCGCCGGGCGGAGCTCCGCGGGGGTGATGACGCGGTCCACCGAGCCGACCTCCACCGCGCGGTGGATGGAGTGCTTGGCGTCGAACTCGCCGGCCATCTCCGAGATCTTCTCCGCGCGCACCGCGCCCCGCACGTCGGCCAGCTCCAGCTGGACCGCCGCCCGCTCGGACGCCGGGGCGTCCCGCAGCCGCTCCTCCAGGGACGCCACCCGCGGGTCGGACGCCGTGCGCTTGGCGACCTCGCCGGCGAACACGACCGCGGCCGCGGGCGCGCCGCCGAGCACCGAGGCGAACGAGCCCTCGATCGCCAGCACCGTCATGTTCTCGTTGAGCCGCTTGGAGAACACCACGAACGCGCCGCCGTGGTACCGCGAGATCACCACGAAGACGATGGGGCCCTCGAAGTTCACGATGGCCCGGCCGATCTCGGCGCCGTACTCCAGCTGCAGGTTCCGCATCGACTCCGGCGAGCCGTCGAAGCCCGACAGGTTCGCCAGCACCACCAGCGGCCGGTTCCCGGACGCCGCGTTGATGGCCCGTGCCGCCTTCTTCGAGGAACGCGGGAACAGCGTGCCGCCCGTGTAGGTGTCCGGTCCGTCGGTGGGCGGGAAGCCCTGCCGCGGCACCGGCTTGGACTCGATGCCGAGCACGCAGACCGGGTGGCCGCCGATGCGGGCGTCCATGACGACGGCCGTCTCGGCGTCCGCCATGCCGGCCCAGCGCTCGACGCGCGGGTGGTCGGCGTCGCACACCGCCGCGATCACGGTGCGGATGTCGAACGGCTTCTTGCGGTCGGGGTTCTTCGCCACGGAGAAGATCTCCCCGACCGTCGCGAACTCCGAGCCCTCCACCGCGTGCGGGAAGTCCGAGATGTCGCGGTCGACCGGGTCCGACGTCACGGCGCGACGCGGCCCCGACTCGCCCGGCACCACGTAGGTGTGGTCGTAGTGGCTGAGCAGGATGCCCATCGCCGCCCCCAGGTTCGGCGCCCAGTACTGCGCCTGACCGTTGGGGCCCATGACGCGGTCGTAGCCGCCGATGCCGAAGTTGTCCTCGGCCGAGACGCCTCCGGAGAAGTCCAGCGACTGCTTGCCGGTCAGCACCATCGCCGAGTCCGGCGTCATCACGAGGATGCCCTTGGTGTGCATCAGCATGGTCGCCTCGGCGTTCCAGTACGGCTGCGCGCCCACGTTGATGCCGGCCACGACCACGTTGATCTCGCCGCCGTCCTGGGTGAAGTGCACGATGCGGCGCAGCGCCGCGGCCACCCAGTCCATGTTCTCGGTGCCCGACTCCATCGACACCCGGGCGCCCGACGAGAGCGTGAACCACTCCACCGGGACCCCGCGCTCCTCGGCCAGATCCAGCGCCGCGATGATCCGGCTGCACTCGGGCTCGGCGACCGCGCCCAGCCCCTTGGTCGGGTCGCCCGACAGCACGATGCGGGTGATGCCCTCGGGGTGCAGCGCCGTCGGCGTCGTGACCTCGGCCACGATGATGCCCGCCTTGTTCTGGCCGGGCGCGCGGTCCACCGGGGCGAGGCGACCCGAGGCGTCCAGGTCGAGCTCGGTGAGGCGGCCGCCCTCGCCGGCCAGGGACGCCGACAGTTCGTAGGGGTAGACCAGGCCGCGGCGCCGCGCGCGCAGCACCTTGGTGGCGTAGTCGTCCAGCGGCTTGAGGCGCTGGTTCGGCGGCGCGGTGATGGACGCCGTCACCCCGGCCCCCGGCAGCGCGTGGAAGCGCACCGCGATCGGGACGCTGCGGCCGTCCGGGCGGACGTAGCGGCCCTGGCACAGCACCTCCTCGATGCCGGCGCCGTCCGACAGCGGTGTGATCTTGGTCTGCAACGCGGCGATCTCCTCGAGTTCGACGTCGAACTCGGGCCACACGTGCACCCACACGTAGTTCATGTCGAGCTTGCTGCCGGCCTGGCCCCGCTCGGCGCGGGTGCGCCGGATCGCCTCCAGCCCGTTCTCGACCGCGCGCTCGGCGTGCGGCAGCGCGAGCAGCTTGCCGTCGGCGTCCCGCAGGGCGGCGAGCTGGCGGACCTGCGCCATCGCGACGAGCCGGCGGTCGTCCGGGTTGGTCTTGGCGACGCACTCGAACAGGACGACGTCCTCCGGCGCGGGCAGTCGCGTGAGGTCGAAGTCGCGCAGGCGCCACAGGTCGAGGCGCCGGGCGAGCATCGAGTGCATGCCGCGCATGTTGAGGTCCTCGGAGAACGCGCCCGAGGCCTCGGGGCGGAAGCTGCGGTACTCGACGGTGCCGTCCGGGGTGCTGATGCCCACCAGCACCCGCCGGACGCCGCCGTCCCAGTCCCAGGTCGCCAGCGTCCGCTCGAGCTCGGCGGTCACCCCGGCCGGGTCCGCGCCCTGCGGCCAGGCGACGTACAGCTCCACGACCGCCTCGTCGCCCGGACGCCGGCGCACGAGCTGGTCGGTGACCGCCGCGGCGAGCGGGCCGCCCGCGTCCAGCTCGGACGCCAACCCCAGCGTCGAGACGAAGCGCGTGGGGCGGTCCTCGATCTCGTACTCCGCCGTGACCACCGCGCGGCCGTCCACGACCTGCCGCTCGACGTCGTGCAGCTTGAAGTCGCCGTAGTACTTGCGCAGCAGCACCTCGAGCATGGGCTCGTGGGCGGGGACGCCGTCGCGTCCCAGGCGCTCGGCGAGGAAGCTCGCGGTCCACTCCGGGATGTCGGCCAGCGCCGCGACGCGGGCGTCGTGGTCGGGGGCGTCGGGGTGCGCCGCCAGGTCCGCGACCTCGTCGGCGACGCCCGCCAGGACCGTCGCGCGGTCGGCGTCCACCTGGGGCTGGTCGAACCAGCGGAACCGGATCGAGCGGGCCAGGTCGCCGACGGCGGGGAACCGGAGCTGCGTGGCGCGGACGAGCCGCTCGAGGCGGGCGCGCGCGGAGGCGGCCTGCTCGGCGTCCGGGGCGGGCTCGGAGATCCAGCGGTCGAGGATCCGCAGCACGATCGGCAGGTCGACGGCGCCGCGCTTCTGCGCGAGGAAGACGCGGAAGACGGCCTCCTCCAGCTCGGCGGTGCGGTCGAGGGAGTCGACGCCGTAGTGGCGCAGCACGGTCCGCAGCCGCTCGAGGAACTGCTCGGGCAGGGCGGCGCGGTCGGCGTCCAGGGTCGTCAGGTAGCGGTGGAAGTGCTCGCGGTCGGAGTGGATGCGGAGCTCCATGTTGACCTGCTCGCCCAGCGGCCGGTTGCGGTTGAGGGCGGCCAGGTCGGCGAACAGCCCGATCAGCTCGATCTCGCCGGACAGCACGTCGCCGCCGGCGGCGCGCACCTCCTCGCGGGCGGCGAGGTAGTCGGTGAGGGTCCGGGCGTCCGGGTCGATGTCGTAGCCCATCAGGATCGCCGACAGGCCGGCGCGCAGCCGGTCGGCGCGGGCGGCGGCGTCGGCGTCCCCCGGGACGGGCGGCAGTTCGACGGCGGCGGTCACGACGGCCTGCTCGGCGGTGCCGTCGCCCAGCGGCTCGAGCCGGACCAGCGGCGCCATGGTCTCGACCTGGGAGCCGGTCATGACGTGCAGTTCCTTGACGCGCGCATCGAACGGCGACGGGATGACGGTCTCCATCTTCATGGACTCCAGCACCACGACCGGCGCCCCCGCCGCGACGGTGTCCCCGACCGCGACCGGGGTGGCCACGACGAGCGCCGGGGCGGGCGAGCGCAGCACGCCGCCCTCGTCGCGCGAGACGCGGTGCATCACGTTGTTCACCTCGACGAGGTGGACCGGCCCGTGCGTCGCGCTGACCAGGCGGTACGGCACGCCGTTGACGCGGATCCGCCCGTGCACGTCGTCGAGGCGCTGCACCTCGACGTCGGCGGGCAGCCCGTCGACCACGACGCGGTACTGCGCCGGGCCCGTGTTGAACGCGGTGACGTGGTGGGTGGCGCCGCGCAGCTTGAGGTCGACGGTGACGCCGGAGGCGTGCTGGGTCTGCGGCCGGCCGCCGCGGGCGGTCTCCAGCAGGCGCTCGGCCTCGACCGCCGTCGTCTCCTCGTACGCCTCGATCGCGGCGGCGACCAGGGCGACGCCCGCGTGGGCGTCCGCCACGAGGCCTCCCTCGGCGCGGACCCGGTCGATCCAGCCGGTGTCGGCCCAGGCGACGCCCTCGGCGCCGATCACCTCGGGCTGGTCGAGCAGTTCGAGGACGAAGCTCTTGTTGGTGGCGCCGCCGTCGATGACGACGGTCGTCTCGGACAGGGCGCGGCGCAGGCGTCCGAGCGCCTCGGCGCGGGTGCGGCCGTAGGCGATGATCTTGGCGATCATCGAGTCGAAGTCGGCGGGGATCGAGTCGCCCTCGGCGACGCCGGTGTCGACGCGGATGCCGGGGCCGGCGGGCAGGTCGAGCCGGGTGATGAGCCCCGGCGCGGGCGCGAAGTCGCGGTCGGGATCCTCGGCGTTGAGCCGGGCCTCGACGGCGTGGCCGAGCTCGGTGGGCCGCTCGGTCAGCGGCCGGCCGGACGCCACCGCGATCTGCGCCTTCACGAGGTCGAACTCGTTGGTGACCTCGGTGATGGGGTGCTCGACCTGCAGGCGGGTGTTGACCTCGAGGAAGGCGAACTGCTCGTCGGTGGGGTGGTAGAGGAACTCGACGGTGCCCGCGCCCTTGTAGTCCACGGCGAGGGCGAGCCGCTCGGCGGACGCCTTGAGCGCGTCGGTCTGGTCGGGGCGCAGCAGCGGCGAGGCGGACTCCTCGATGATCTTCTGGTTGCGTCGCTGCACGGTGCAGTCCCGGACGCCGAGGGCCCAGGCGCTGCCCTGGCCGTCCGCGATCACCTGGACCTCGACGTGGCGGGCCCCCGTGACGAGCTTCTCGAGGAACACGACGCCGGACCCGAACGCGCGCTCCGCCTCGTCGCGGGTGCGCTGGTAGGCGTCGGTGAGGTCCTCGGGGCCGTCGACGCGCCGGATGCCCCGGCCGCCGCCGCCCGCCGTGGCCTTCAGCATGAGCGGGTAGCCGATCCGGTCGGCGGCCTCCAGGGCGGCATCCAGGGTGTCGACGCCACCGCGCGACCAGGGCGCGACCGGGACACCGACCTCCTCGGCGATCAGCTTGGAGCCGATCTTGTCGCCGAGCTTGCGCATGGCGTCGCCGCTGGGTCCGATGAAGGTGATGCCCAGCGACTCGACGAGGTCGGCGAACGCGGCGTCCTCGGCGACGAAGCCCCAGCCGACCCACACGGCGTCTGCGCCCGCGCGGGTCAGGGTGTCGGCCAGCAGCCGATGGTTGAGGTAGGGACGCTCGGAGGCCGGGCCGAGCGGGTAGGCCTCGTCGGCCTCGCGCGCGAACATCGCGGAGCGTTCGGCGTCGGTGTACAGCGCGATCGTGGTGATCGGCTCGGCGTCGGGGTGTTCGGCGTTGAGGTCCCGGACCGCGTGGATGAGCCGCATGGCGGCCTCGCCTCGGTTGACGATGGCGATGCGCTGGAACACTGGGCCTCCTGAGGTACGACGGCGTCCACGGGAGGGCGCGGCGAGCCGCGCCCGATGAGGACTGAGGACGAATCTTGCACCGATGCGCGGCGGTGGCGAGTCGGCGCGACGGGGCGTCGATCAGGTTGCGGCATTCAACCGGTTGCTTCCCAACGTGCTCCGACGAACTTTGTGGGGTCCCCACAAACCGCCCGCCTCGTCACGGCGCGCTGCCGGCGCATTGCGTCGACGGGCGGAGCGGCGCCAACGCGGCCGAACTCCACGTCGTCCCACGTGATGAAGATCGGCAGCGCCAGCCCGATCTCCTTGATGGTCGCGGCCCGCCGATCACTCGGGCCCGCCGGGCGCGATGGAACCATGCCGACCAAACGCTCCCGTCGACCACCCCTCGGGCCGGTACGCAGATGGCGGCGCCGGCGGGTGCCGAGCCCGCCGGCCGATGCTCTCAAATCTCGGGGTGCGCCGGGAGCACGTGCCCGCTCAGTTCGGACGTGTTCGCCGTACTCAGACCGGGGAGGCGCGGTCAGGCCTAGGGTGCTCGGCAACACCGCACAGCACAGATCGGAGCACTCGGCCATGAACAAGCGTCAGGTCCTGGACGACGTCCTCGCCGGCCGCCCGACGGTCGGCGTTCCCACGCTCTTCTGGAAGCACTTCGCTGGCGACGACGCGCTCGGGGACGCAGCTGTCCGGGCGCATCGGGACTGGGTCACCGCGACCGACCCGGTGCTGATCAAGGTCATGAACGAGCAGCTCTACCCCGTCGCACCCGACTGGGAGTCCGTGGCACCGTACCGAGTCGACGAGCCCCGCTTCCAGGAGCAGCTGCGGGTCGTGCGGGCACTGGTCGAGGAGTACGGCGAAAGCCACCAGGTCTTCGTCACCATGCACGGGGTGGTCATCTCGGCGTTCCACTCGACCGGCGTCCCGGGCTACGAGCCGAACCGGATGCTCGTGTCGAAGGCGCTGCGGGAGCAGACCGAGGCCGTGGACGCCGCCTACCAGACGGTCGCAGAAAGCCTGATCGCTCACGCCGAGGCCTACCTGGACGCCGGCGCCGACGGCATCACCTACGCCGCCTTGGGCGGAGAGCGCTCGAACTTCACCGCCGACGAGTTCGCCCGCCACGTCCGCCCGCGGGATCTCGCCGTCCTCGAGGCGATCGGGGACGCCGGCGGCACGCGCATGCTCCACCTGTGCAAGGACGACCTCGACATCGATCGCTTCCGCGGCTACCCCACGGAACTGGTCAGCTGGGGCGCCCGCCTCAACGACATCTCCTTCGAGCGTGCCCGCGCGCTGTTCCCGGACGCGACCCTGGTGGGCGGGATCGCCAGCGACGACCCTCTCTTCGCGGGTGGGCCGCAGGCGGACCGCGACCCGGACGCCACGATCGAGCGGGTCGTGGCCGAGAACGGCGGCAGGGGACGCCTGATCGTGGGCGCCGACTGCAGCCTCCCCGACCAGACCGCCGGCCGGGATGTCGGCGTCCTGGCCGCGGCGGCCGCCCGGGCATAGACCGGACGGCCCGGCGGGTCGGAGCGCTCCCGTTCGGCGCTCCGACCCGCTCCCGGGCGAGAAGGCGCGGGAGCTCGGCACCGCGCCGGGGCAACGGGGGAGCGTCCGCAGGCCCAAACCCTTCGGCCCCAGCACCTCCGACCGCGGCCCCGCGATGCGGGCGCGCGCCTCGTCCCCGGCGCTCCCCCCGTCTGCATCGCCCGGGCGGGACGGACCGTCCTCGTATGCTGGCGTCGTGTCCACCTCCTGCGTGCCCACCGCCTTCGGGAGGGCGTGACGTGCCCGCCCGCTACCTGACGACGAACCCCTGCGAGGACGCCTGCGGCACCGTCGAGACCGACCGGCGCGTCGAGGACGCCCCCGTCTACCGCTGCCCCGGGTGCGACTCCGAATGGATCGAACTCGGCGAGCGCACTCCCCCGGCGTCGCGGCCCACCACTGCGCCACGACCTGCCGCCGAGCGCACCGCCGACGCGCCGCGTCGGCCCGCGGGGCCTTCCGGCGACTGATCCCCGCCTCGACCGGGCGCTCGGGAGCGGAAGAATCAACAACGACGCACTCGCCGCCCGAACCCCCGGCATCCGCCCTTGTGGGTTTTCCTCAGATCGGCGCGACTGCGCGATTCTTGATTTTCTCGGTGGACAGCGACTCCCGCGGCCGCCGTCGGCCCAACCGTGAGGTGTGAAACCCGACCTGCGCCTGTTGTTCGACTCCGATGTCATCGTCACGCGGCGTGACCACCCCCAGTGGGCGAATCAACTCACGCACGGGAGCCGCGTGGGCGAGATCGTCGCACTGCTCCCCGGCGTGTACTGCCGCGCGAGCGTCGCCGCCGAGATTCCGGTGCGGCTGTTGGCCGTCATCCGCGCCGACCCGAACAGCGTGCTGACCCACGGCGCGGCCGCCCTGGCGGGGTACGACCCGCACCGGCCCTGCCCCTCGCCCATCGTCGCCGCGGCGCCGCACCGCGCCTCGAAATGGCCCCTGGCCCACTTCGAGCGCCGGCGCATCCCCGCGGAGTGGACCCACCGGTTCCGCGGCCTGCGGTTCACCCATCCCGCGTGGACCGCCCTCGACCTGGCCGCGACGGAGGGGCCCCGGGCGATCGACGAGGCATTGCGGCTCGGGGTGCCCCTGGACGCGATGGAGGCCGCGCTCGCGGCTCGCCCCGGACGCCGCGGCAACCTGCAGGTCCGGGACTGGCTGGCCGAGTCGCGGGACCGGCCGTTCTCCTTCGCCGAGCGGGCCGCCCACCTCGCACTGCGGGACGCCGGCGTCGAGGGCTGGCGCGGCAACCTGCGGCTCCGGCTGTCCGGACGCGACGTGATCCTGGACATCGCCTTCGAGGCCGAACGGCTGGCGGTCGAGATCGACGGCTTCGCGTTCCACTCCTCGGCCAAGGCGTTCAACCACGATCGCCTGCGGGACGCGGACCTGATGGCCGCCGGCTGGGCGGTGCTCCGCCTGCCGGCGAGCCTCGTCCTCGACGAACCCGACCGGTTCGTGCGTCTCGTTCGGCGGGCCCTGAGCCACCGCGGACGCGGGGAGTGAGGCAGGCTGGGGACGTGGCCACCTTCTACGACAGCATCGAACCGCAACTGGAGGCGTTCATCGCGCGGCAGCACATGTTCTTCGTCGCCACCGCCGCCCCCGACGGACGCGTGAACGTGTCCCCCAAGGGGCTGGACAGCTTCCGCGTGCTCGGCCCGAACCGGGTCGCGTGGCTCAACGGCACCGGGTCGGGCAACGAGACCGCCGCGCACGTCGCCCTCCTGCCCCGCATGACCCTGATGTTCTGCGCGGTCGAGGGCAAGCCCTGGATCCTGCGGCTGTACGGGACGGCCCGGACGTGCAGCCGCCCGACGCCGAGTGGGACGACCTCGTCGGCCTGTTCCCCCCGATGGGAGGCGCGCGCCAGGTCTTCGTGGTGGACGTCGACCAGTGCCAGACCTCCTGCGGCTTCGGCGTCCCGCTGTACGGGTACGAGGGCCAGCGCGACCTGATGCCGAAGTGGGCCGCGACCAAGGGCACCGACGGCGTCGCCGCTTATCAGCGCAGCAAGAACTCCGTCTCGATCGACGGTTTCGACGCCGACCTGCGCCAGGCGCCGCCCGCGTGAGCCCGCTGCCCGGCGACGCGCACGTCGCCTGGGTGGACGGGCTGCCCGTCCGCCTGCGCGAGCCGCACGACCTGACGTTCCTGGCACGCTGGGGACGCGTGACCGCGGTGTTCGACGACCAGGACTCCGGGAATCTCGGCTTCCGGATGTCCGGCCCCGACGGCGACCGCTTCGTGAAGTACGCCGGGGCGGCGACCGTGCGGTTCGCGGGACGCATTCCCGACGCGGTCGCCGCCCTGCGCGCCGCCGAGAGCGCCTACCGCGACCTGGCGCATCCCACCCTGATCGCGCTGCGCGAGGGCGCGGCCGTCGGGAACGGGTACGCGCTGGTGTTCGACTGGTTCGAGGGGGTCAGCCTGGGGCTCCAGTACCAGCAGCGCGACCGCCTCGCCCACCTGGACGCCGCACGGCGGGCGGGCGTGGTCCAACAGTTGTACGACTTCGCCGCCGCCGTGGCCGGACGCGGCTGGGTCGCGGTGGACCTCTACGACGCCTCCCTGATGGTCGACCCGACCACCGGACGCCTCGGCGTCTGCGACATCGACTTCTTCCGGCGCGCCCCCACGCACAACGACATGGGGCGGATGTGGGGCTCCGCCCGCTTCATGGCGCCCGAGGAGTACGAGCGGGGCGCCGTTCTCGACCAGGTCACGAACGTGGTGGCCCTCGGCGGGCTCGCGCACACGCTGCTCGGGGACGACCGCACCAAGGACCGGGCGGCCTGGCGCGGGTCCGCGGCCCAGTGGGACGTCGCCGCCCGGGCCCTGCGGCCCGAGCGCGAGCGGCGCTGGCCGTCGGTCGCGGCGCTCGCCCTCGCGTGGCGCGCGGCGACTCAGCCCAGCCAGTAGCCGGGATCCGACACGTCGGCGTCGTAGTGGGCCAACAGGGCGGCCGAGTCGGCGGCGTCCAGGCCTCGGGAGCGCAGCCAGCGGTGCACCTCCGCGGACGCGGCCGTCAGCGGCACGGGGACGCCGGCGCCGCGCGCGGCCTCGGTGGCACCGTCGAGGTCCTTGATCATGTTGCCGATCCGCCCGGTGACGGTCGGGTCCGCGGTGGCGAACTTCACGAAGAACTCCTGCAGGAGCGGGGAGTCCGCGCGTCCGCCGGACAGCGCCCCGCGGACGACCTCCGGGTCGAGCCCGCGGGCGCGCACCAGGGCGGCCACCTCGGCCAGGGCGTTCATGTGGACGCCGACGATGATCTGGTTCAGCAGCTTGACGGTCTGCCCGGCGCCGGACGGGCCGCAGTGCGTCATCCGGGCCGCGACCGCCGCGAGCACCTCGCGGGCGCGGGCCACGTCGGCGTCCTCGCCGCCGAGCATCAGCGTGAGCGTCCCGGCCAGCGCCGCGGGCGCACCGCCGGACAGGGGCGCGTCCACCCAGGCGCGGCCCGATTCGGCCGCCCGCGCCGCGAACCGGGCGGTGGCGTTCGGGTCGATGGAGGACATGTCGATGACCAGGGTGTCGACCGGACCGGTGGCGGCGCCGCCTCCGCCGAAGGCGGCCGTCTCGACGATGGGCGCGTTCGGCAGGGACAGGATCACCACGCCGCCGGCCGCGGCGTCCATCGGGGTGTCGGCGGCGCGGGCGCCGGCCTCGACGGCCCGCGCGACCGCCTCGGGGTTCACGTCGAACGCGGCCACCTCGTGCCCCGTCTCGAGCAGCCGCGTGAGGATCGCCGTCCCCATCACGCCGAGCCCCACCAGTCCCACCATCGCCGTCATGGCTCCCCCTCGTCGAGTGCGTGGGACAACGCTAGTGGAGGCCGACGCTCCGCCCGGACCGGTCCAGCGTCCGCATCGCCTCCCAAGCTGCGGCCGTTGAGGTCCGCAACGAGAAGGGCAGCCCAGAACGGACGATCCCCGTCCGCCTGCACGGAGACGAAACGCCTAGATGAGCCGCAGCAGGCCGGCCGCCGTGGGTCGCATCCCGCACCCGCGCTCGTAGAACTCCACGAGGTGCGGCTCGTAGTCGGCGTGGAGCCAGTGGCAGCCCCGACGGCGGGCCTCCGCCGCGGCACGACGCACGAGCGACGCACCGATACCGCGTCCCTGCAGGTCGGGGGCGACGCACGTGTCGAGCAGGAAGGCGTGGACGCCGCCGTCCCCGATCACGTTCACGAATCCGACGAGGTCCCCGTTCAGGGTCGCGGCGATCCAGAACAGGCTGTGGCGTTCCAGCCGCTCCCGCCACGGCGCACCGAGGGGCGAGCCGCCGAACGCCGCCGCGTGCAGGGCGTCCAACTCGGCGTCGTCCAGGGGCGGGCTCAGGTCGTAGGTCAGGCCGGTGGGGGTCACCACCCCATCATCACGCCACCGCTCGCGCTCCGACCAGCAAGGGCAGGTGCCATCCGGCAGTTCGTGCGGGACCGCCAGGGCAGATGCCCCTGGTCGATCGCGTCGAACCGGCTAGTCGCCGGCTCGTTCCCGGGCGATTCCAGCGAGGGTGACGAGCAGGTGGGCGTAGCCCAGCGCGTCGTCGAGGGCTCGGTGGGTGTGCTCCACGTCGCCGAACCACGCGGCCGGAAGCGAGCCGGGGGTCACCTCGGCGGCGGGGCGGCCCGTGATGGCGGCAGCGTAGCTGCGGATGCACACGGGGACGCCGGCGAAAAGCCGATCGGCCTCGTACGGGCCCTGCGCGATGCCGTAGCGGGTGAACCGGCGCAGGTAGCGGTCGATCCAGCCGCCGTCGAAGGCGACCGGGGACGCGGCGAACACCGCCGGCCCGGGGAGAGTTCGCACCCAGGTCACGTAGTCAGCCATCACCTCCGGGATCGGGCGGGGCGCCGAGGTCGCGGCCGCCAGCACCTCGGGCTGCGACTGGAACCACGCCCACGTGCCGGCGTCCGGAGCGGCGCCAGGCAACTCCTCGAGGACGGCCTCGAACTGGCCATGTTCGGTGCCGTCCATCGTGACCGCCACCGACGCGAAGGACCGCATCGAGTTCGCCCCGTACCACGGTCCGTCGACCTCGATGTCCGTCACCACGTAGATCCAGCCGTCGTCGCCCTCGTGCTCCATGCCAGGAGTGTTTCAGGTCGTACGACTCCGGGAGTGGGACCATGCATCAGACCTCGCCACACGGGTACCGCATGGCAACCCTGGCGGGGCGACCCCATCCTCCTGAACCTGCAGGAGAAATGGGCGGCGCCACGTGCGGCATCCTGACCGAACTTCCACCTCGGGATGCCTCCCGGAGGGTCTTCACACCGACGGAACACCCGGTTGACCCGCGGACCACATCGCCGTCAGGAGCGTGGGCAAGCGCGCGGCCGTCGCGGCTTGTGTCTCGGGTCGCGCGAGCACGAACTCGTCCACGGCGGCGAGCACGGCGCTGGTCAACCGGAGCATGATCTCGCGGTCCTCGGCGCGCACGAGGCCCAGATGCACGGCGTCCTCGATCAGAGCGGGCGTCCAAGCGTCCGCCGGCGGCACCTCGGCCGCGAGCAGAGCCCGATCGTCCGGATGGCGCGCGAGGTGGTCGGCGAGCCTGCCGGCGACGTCATGGAACTGCTGCCAGAAGGCGGACACCTCGGCCGACGGTTCCCACGCACCGAGGACGTCCGCAAGCCGTGCCAGGACGTCGGCGCGCACGGCCCCGTAGAGATCCGCTTTACCGTCGAAGTAGTGGTACGCGGAGGTTTTCGATATCCCGGCCTCGGCGATGATCCGGTTGTAGGACGCCTCCGAGAATCCGTCTCGTGCGAAGTGGGTGCGGGCGACGTCGAGCACCGCAGCCCGCGCCTCGGGAGCGAGCCGGTCGAATCGCGGCAGCGGCATCAGCCGAGCCTCCTCATGGTCGTGGCCGTCAGCGCCCAGTGAACCACCCAGAGGACGATCGCGAGCATTCCCCCGAGCAGCCCCACCTTCCCCGGGAGCAACGAGACCAACTGCGCGGCGCACCAGCCGTAGCCGAGCCGCCGCCACGCGCGTGTGACACCGGCACTCGCATGGTCGCCCAGCGCCGCCCCGACGCGCTCGATGATGAAGAAGTCCTCGATGAAGTTGTAGGGAATCGCGAACATCCACCACACCGACGCCGGGCGCGCCATCCCGACCCGTCTCGCGAGTCGGTGCAGCGCCCCGCAGTAGAGCGCGACGAGGGCGAAGAACCCGACGACGATCGCCAGATTGCCGGGGAACGGCACGATCAGGATCTCGCCGAGCACGCCGGCCCCCCACTGCGGCGCCCAGAGCGGATAGGTGAGCAGTGCCGTGACCACCAGCGTCCCCAGGATCCGAAGCGTCGCGCGCATGCAGGAGAGTGTACTACCGGTACACACCAGCAGTCCCCTCGGGGCGCGATGGAGCAGGAGGCGCCGAGGGGAGCCGGCAGAGCCCGCAGGCCGGCGTCGCGAGGTCGAGGACGTGGAGCGTCCAGCGCGCCCACCTTCGCGCAGTCCTCCGCGCGTCCTCACGCGACCCGACCGTCCAACAGGCTCCCCCACTCCGCGCACCGCCCTGGGCGAATCACATGGGTGTGATCTGTGCACAGCGGTGGACAACCCTGTGGATAACTTCTAGACAGGAGGCCGCCCGGCGTCGCGATGGCGACCGGGCTCGCCGGGCTAGGGAGCGGTCAGGCGAGCGGGGGCGGAGCAGCCCGGCGCGCTCGGCGAGCACCGCCACCGCCACGCGGTTCCGGGCGCCGAGCTTGATCTGGGCGGCCCCCAGGTGCTGCTTGGCGGTCGCCTCGGAGATGTAGAGCCGGGCGCCGATCTCGGCGTTGGTGAGCCCCTCCCCCGCGGCCACCACGACGTCGCGCTCCCGCTCGGTCAGCCGGGCGACCAGGGCGGACGCCTTGCGTCGCAGGTCGGCGTCCTGGTTGCGCTCGAGATGGTCCAGCAACTGCCGGGTGCTGCGCGGGGAGAGCACGGCGTCCCCGTTCACCACCGAACGGATGGCCCCGATGATCTCGGTGGGCGAGGCGGCCTTGAGCAGGAACCCCGAGGCACCGGCCTCCAGCGTGCGGACGACGGCGTCGTCCACGTCCCAGGTGGTCAGGGCGATCACGTGCGGGGGCTGGGGCAGCGCCCGCACCGCCCGGGTCGCCTCGACACCGTTGAGGCGGGCCATCCGCAGGTCCATCAGGACGACGTCGGGGTGCGTGGCCTCGACCGCCGCGACGACCTCGTCGCCGTCGGACGCCTCCCCGACCACCTCGATGTCGGCCGCGGCGTCGAACAGGTAACCCAGCCCCGACCGGACGAGGGGATCGTCGTCGACGAGCAGGACGCGGATGACGGGCACAGCCGCATCCTAGGGCCGCCCACCGACACCTTCGACCAGCGGCGGGATCGACGCGGGCGGTTCAGCGGGCCGGGGCGGGCGGTTCAGCGGACCGGGGCAGTCGGGGCGGGCGGTTCAGCGGGCCGTCGCGGCGTCCCGCCAGGGCAGCACCACCCGGACGCGGAAGGTCGTCTTGTCCTCGAGGCCGTACTGCAGCTTGCCGCCGAGCAGTTCGGCGCGCTCGGCGATGCCCTTCAGGCCGCGCCCCGCGTCGGCGCCGGCGCCCTCGGCCACCCCGACGAACCGATTGCGGGCGTCGATCACCACCCCGGTCGCCGGCGCGCCCTCCACGGTGAGCAGGACCGGCTCGCCCGGGGCGTGCTTGCGGGCGTTGGTGAGCACCTCCTGCACGATGCGGTACACCGCCCGCGACAGGGTGGGGTCGGCGCGCTCGGCCTCGGAGATGAAGATCGACGAGCTCACCACCTGGCCGGCGCCGAAGGACTCCTGGACGACCTCCCGCAACCGGCTCAGCGGGATCTCGGGGGTGTCCTCCCCCAGCGGGTCGCGCAACACCTGGAGCAGCGAGCGGAGGTCGTCCATCGCCTCGCCGGCGCTCTTGCGCACCAGCCCGGCCGACTCCTGGACGCGCGGGTCCTCGCCCGCGTTGAGCTCCAGCGCCCCGGCGTGCAGGTTGAGCAGCGACAGCCGGTGCCCCATCGCATCGTGGACCTCGCGAGCGATGCGCTCGCGCTCCTGCCGGCGGGCGACCTCGTCGCCGAGGCGTCCGACGGTCTCGACGGCGCCGCGCACCTCCGCGCCCTGCTTCCTCGTGAGCCTCCGCAGCCGGAGGAGGTACCCGATCCCCACGGCGCCGGCGAACCAGACCACGGTGATCGCCACCACGGCGCCGATCGGGGCGTCGACCCGCTCGAGGTCCGGTCCGGTCGGCGTCAGGAGCATCTTCGACACGGACGCGCCGCGCGGCTGGGCAAGGACATCTGCCGTGACGACCGCCGCGACGGACGCCGCCGCGACCCCCAGCGTGGCCCAGACCGCCGGTCCACGCCGGCGCCCGACGAGGGACGCCACCAGGACCAGCAGCAACGCGATGCCGATCGGGACCACGAGCGGAACCAGCAGCGCGGCGAACGTCAGCACGAACGGGAACCGATGCCGCCAGAACAGGGCGACGGGTCCCGCGACCGCCAGCAGCATGCCCAACACGGCGAGGGAGGCCGTGCCGAGGTCCGGGGTGGCCCCCTGGACGTTGCCGCCCACGGGGGAGAAGACGGCGCTGGTCATCATCGCCAGGCCGACCGGGGGCAGCATGAGCGCGGTCACCCACCAGGGCGAGGCCGCCCCGTCGTCGATCCGCTCGTAGCTCAGCACACGCTCATCGTAGGGACGATCCCCCCCGGACGGCGCCCCACCGAACGGCGGTGGAACCACACCCGATCGGGGGAGGCGGTTCCACCCGAAGCGTCGATGTGCCGGCCACCCCGCGGCCGCTGGGATGGACCCGTTCCCAACGACCCGAGGAGTACGCCATGTCCCAGCAGCCCATCCAGCCCTTCCCCGCCGACTCCGCCGCCCCCGGCGCCCAGCAGCCGCTCCCGCCGGCCAAGCCCGGACGCAACACCATCGGCCTGATCGCGCTGATCGTGGCCGTGCTGGGCTTCGTGTTCGCCGTGATGGAGGGCGCCTACATCCTCGGCTGGGTGCTGCTGCCCATCGGCTTCATCCTCGGCCTGGTCGGGCTGTTCGCACGGGACAAGCCCAAGCTGACCGCCATCGCCGCCGTCATCGTCGCCATCGTCGGCACGGTCGCCGGGGCGATCGCGTTCACCTCCTCCATGGGGCGCATCGTCGACGAGGCCTTCCAGCAGGCCGGCACCACGACCGTCGCCCCCGCCACCCCCGGCGTCGCCACCACCACGGACGCCGCCGCCTCGACCACCCAGCCGGCGACCGGCAAGCGGACCATCGAGCTCAAGGTGGCCACCGAGCGCGGCGCGACGGTGACCTACGGCACCGGCGCGGGGAGCAGCAACGAGGAGATCAAGGCCGCCTGGACCAAGACGCTCCAGACCGACAAGTCCTTCGAGATCGTGTCCCTGGTGGTCGTCTCGTCCGACTTCACCAAGGCCAACAACGTCACCTGCGAGATCCTCGTGGACGGCCAGAGCGTCGCCCAGCAGTCCGGCAGCGGCACCGGGGCCATGGCGTCCTGCACCGCGACCGTCAGCTGACCCCTCCGCGCCCGACGCCCGGCCATCCGGCCGGGCGTCTACGCTGACGCCGTGAGCGACCTCCACGTGCCGCCCGGACCGGGCATCCCACTGGGCCTCACCATCCCCGGACGCGAACTGTCCGAACGGTTCGCCCGGGCGTCGGGACCCGGCGGCCAGGGCGTGAACACCACCGACTCGCGCGTCCAGCTCAGCTGGGATCTGGGCGCGAGCACCGCCGTCTCCGCCGCCCAGCGCGACCGACTGTTCGACCGGCTCGAGACCCGGCTGGTCGGCACCACGCTCACCATCGACGCCGCGGAGTACCGCTCCCAGCGCCGCAACCGCACCGCCGCGCGCGAGCGGCTGGCCGCGATCGTGCGCGGCGCCCTGGCCCCGCCGCCCCCGAAGCGGCGTCCGCGGCGGCCGTCCCGCGCCTCGATCGAGCGCCGCCTGGCCGAGAAGCGCCACCGGTCACAGCTCAAGCAGTCCCGGCACCGTCCCGACTGACCCATACCCAGGGGCACAACCGGCCCCACGCAGGTTGGATCGAACGACCCATCACCCCTTCTACTACGCAAAGTAGGACAAAAGGGCGTTTCCGTCCTACACTCGCCTTGGAGGAGGCGAGGCACCAGTGGACCGACGCGACGCGGCAGGCACCCGAACCCTGCAACGACTACGGCTTGCGGGCCTCGTGGCCCCGTCGTCTTCGTGGGACTGTGCATGTCGCTGCGTCCCTTCCTGGTGGACGTGCTGGGCCTGCACCTCGCCCACACCACCATCGACGCGGTCCTGTTCGGCAGCGCGGTCCTCTTCGGCTGGACCATGTACCGGCTCCTGGACCAGGCACATACCGTCGTCGTGGAGGCGGGCTGCCGCAACGCCGCCCTCCTGGAGCGCGAGCGCATCGCCCGCGAACTGCACGACAGCCTGGCCCAGGTGCTGGGCGTCACCCACCTGAAGCTGCACGCACTGGCCGGACGCCCTCGGTCACCGCCGACGAGAAGGCCCACCGGGACGCCCTCGAGCTGGCCGACCTGTGCCACGAGGCCTACGCCGACGTGCGCGAGGCGATCATGGGCCTGCGGGACGCCACCCGCCCCGATCGCAGCCTGCCGCAGCACCTTGAGGAGTACGTGGCGGCGTTCACCCGCACCAGCGGCATCTCCACCGACCTGGTCCTCGACGACGGCGTCCGCCTCTCCCCGGACGCCGAGGTGCAGGTCCTCCGCGTCGTGCAGGAGGCCCTCACCAACGTCCGTAAGCACTCCGGCGCCGTCCGCGCGACGGTCCACCTCAGCCGCGGCCCGCGGCAGGTCAGCGTCGTCGTCGAGGACGACGGCGAGGGGTTCGACCCCCGCCAGACCCGCCCCGACGGCTTCGGGCTGACCGCCATGCGCGACCGCGCCGAGTCCGTCGCCGGCCGCCTCACCATCGACTCCCAGCCGGGGCGCGGGACGCGCGTCGTCGTCCAGTTCCCGACCCCCGACGGCCTTCGCCCACGACTCCCCGAGGAGATGAGCGCGTGACCACCGCGACCCAGGCGCCCCCCGTCCGCATCCTGCTCGCCGACGATCTGCTGCTGTTCCGGCGCGCGATCGCCGAGCTCATCGACGACCAGGAGGACCTCTCCGTCATCGGCCAGGCCGACAACGGCGTGGAGGCGGTCGAGATGGCCCAGGCGCTGCGCCCGGACATCGTCGTCCTCGACGTCGAGATGCCGGTCATGGACGGCATCGCCGCCGCCCGGCGGATCCGCGAACTGCTCCCCGAGACCCGCATCGTGATGCTGACGGTGTGGCAGGACGACGACCACCTGCTCGAGGCCATCCAGCTCGGCGTCCACGGCTACCTGCTCAAGGATCTGCGGCCCGACGAGCTCTACGCCATGCTCCGCTCGGTGATGCGCGACGAGACCCCGGTCTCCCCCGCCCTCGTCGGCCGGCTGCTGACCGCGCTGCGCGAGTCCGGACGCCGCACCGTCGTCCCCGAGCCCGAGCAGGCCCAGCTGTCGCGACGCGAGCTGGAGGTGCTGCGCCTCGTGGCGGACGGTCTGTCGAACAAGGAGATCGGCGCCAACCTCTGCATCACCGAGGGCACCGTGAAGAACCACGTGCACAACGCGTTGGCCAAGCTGGGCATGGAGAACCGGATCCAGGCCGCCGCCTACATCGTGCGCCAAGGGCTGGGCCTGCCGCGTCGCTGACGCCCCGGCCCAGCCGGCCCCGGTCGCGCGGGCGGCGTCCCCTCGGTCGACCCTCCGCGCGGCCCCCGGCCGACACCGCCTCCATGCCCCGAACCACCCGGCCGAACACTCGGAGCGCGCCTCGTTCGCAATGAGAGCGTCAGGGACCGCATCCCCGTTCGTCATGCCCCCGGGTATACCTCCGCGCTGCCGCTGTGCCCCTTTTCTACCCCCCGGCGGATGGGATCGGGCTTGCTTCCTCGAAAGGATGGCGGGGTCGAGATCTGTCCACACGTGCGAAAGGAGGGGCAGGTGGAACCCACCAAGACTGGCTTCGTCCAGTGGATCGGCGGCGTCCGCGGCGTCTTCCTGATGATCGCGGGTGGCCTGGTCGGCATCCTGCTCGGGGTCGCGCTGTTCACCTTCGGCTACGCCGGCGGCTGGGCCTACTTCGGCAACGATCCGGCGACCTGCAACCAGTGCCACGCGATGAACGAGCAGTACGACGCGTGGGCCAAGGGCAGCCACAAGAACGTGGCGGGCTGCAACGACTGCCACTCGCCGCACGACAACATCATCCACAAGTACGTGAACAAGGCTGACAACGGTTTTTGGCACGCCCTGAAGTTCACGACGGGCGACTACCCCGAGAACATCAAGATCCGCGAGATGAACCGTGAGATCACCCAGGAGGCGTGCCTGTCCTGCCACGCCAACCTGGTCTCCGACATCGAGAGCACGCGGGTGGGGCACGCGAACCGAGTCGACTGTCTCCAATGCCACAGCAACGTCGGGCACATGAGGTGATCCAGATGGCCAAAGAAACCAGAACCAAGCCACGGTGGCTGATCCCGGCGGGGGTGTTCCTCATCGCAGGCGCCCTCGTCACGCTCGGGATCGCGTCGTTGCTGATGAGCATCATGGAGAAGAGGAACGAGGCGCAGACCCCGTACTTCCCCGTCGTCCAGCTCGACGAGAAGAGCTTCGACCCCGCCGACTGGGGCAAGAACTTCCCGCTGCAGTACGAGGGCTGGCTGGCCACCAAGGAGATGCCGGTCGAGGACCAGCAGCCGCAGACGCCGACCGCCACCGATCCGCGCACGATCGTCGCCAAGAGCAAGATCGAAGAGGATCCGCGCCTGGTCACCATGTGGCAGGGCTACGCCTTCGCGGTCGACTACCGCCACCCGCGCGGCCACGCCTACATGCTGGAGGACCAGCGCTTCACCAAGCGCGTCACCTCCCCGCAGTTCAAGCAGCCCGGCGCCTGCCTCAACTGCCACGCCTCCACCGTCCCGATCATGGACGAGCTCGGCAACGGCGACCGCAAGGCCGGCTTCGACGTCATGAACAAGATGACGTACCAGGCCGCCACCGAGCTCGCCGAGCACCCGGTCGCCTGCATCGACTGCCACGACCCCAAGACGATGGCGCTGCGCGTGACGCGTCCCGCCTTCGAGGAAGGGATCAAGGAGTACAAGGCCGGCCAGGGCATCAAGGACTACGACGTCAACCGCGACGCCACCGCCCAGGAGATGCGCTCCTTCGTGTGCGCCCAGTGCCACGTCGAGTACTACTTCAAGGGCGAGGAGAAGACCCTCACCTTCCCGTGGGACAAGGGGCTGACCGCCGACGACGCGCTGGCCTACTACGACGAGGTGGGCTGGAGCGACTTCACCCACAAGCTCACCGGCGCGAAGGCCGTCAAGGCGCAGCACCCCGACTTCGAGACCTGGAGCCAGGGCGTTCACGCCAAGTCCGGTGTGACCTGTGCGGACTGCCACATGCCCTACCAGCGCGAGGGAGCGGCGAAGGTCTCCGACCACCAGATCGCCAGCCCGATGCGCAGTGACGAGTCCATCAACGCGTCCTGCCTGACCTGCCACAGCAACACCGAGCAGCAGATGCGCGATCGCGTCGAGGGCATCCACTCGACTTACGAGCAGACCAAGAACGTCGCGTTCGACGCCCTCACGGCGCTGATCTACGACATCGAGGCCGCCCAGAAGAACGGCACGCCCGAGGCGCAGGTGGAGGCCGCGCGCGGCTTCCAGCGCAAGGCGCAGTTCTTCCTGGACTACGTGGTCAGCGAGAACAGCCGCGGCTTCCACGCCCCGGCCTACACCAACCGGTTGCTCAACGATGTGACCGACGCCTCGCGCCGCGGCCAGATGGCCCTGCGTGGCGTGGAGTACGAGCCGGCGGGCCCGCCGACTCCGGCTCCGATCGGGCAGCCGACCCTGGCTCCGGACAAGCGCAAGTAAGCAGCTCTCGTTCGGTTTCGGGACGGGGAGGGGGAAGGGTGATCCCCCTCCCCGTTCTCATGCCCTGGAATGTACCCGCGGGTATACCCCGACCATGCCCCCTCTACCCGAACCGTGCCCCCGGCGGATTGTCTACGACACGCTGTAGCAGAGAGGCTGGAGAGCGTGGGAAGGACTATCACCCGGTCCCCCACGAGGAGTGAGCATGAGACGCCCTGCGCGCCCTGACGACGACGGCACCTACGCCGACATGGACGCCTTCGCCGAGCCGGATCCGGCGCAGCCCGACGCGGACGCCCCCGCCGACCCGGAACCCGCACCCGCCGACCCGGAACCCGCACCGTCCGAGCACGCCGCGCCCGGGCGGGCCCCGTCCGCAGCCGAGCCCCAGGACCCCGAGGCTGACGCCCCCGAGATCGAGCCCGTCGTGACCGAGGACACCGACGGCCCGGCGGCCGGAACCGACACCGCCGACGCGACGGCGGAACCGGACGCCGAGCCGGACGCGCCGCAGCCCGCCTCCTCCGAACTCGGCGAGGACCCCGTGCCGCTGGGCGAGGACGACCCGCCCGCGCTGGTCCGGCGAGCGCCCCGCGCCGCCGCCGTGGAGAAGGGCGCCGGGCGCAAGGCCCCCAAGCTGCTGTTCCTCGCCATCGGCGTCGCGATCGGGCTGGGCGTGGCCTGGTCGGTCAACGGACTGGCCCCCGCCCCCACGGCCGCCGCCGGCATGCCCAGCAACCACCCCGACATCTCCGGGGCCACGGCGTCCCCCGCGCCGGCCGCGCTCGACGAGGCCAAGGTCGCCGAATGGACGAAGCAGGCCGAGGCCAACCCCGCCGACCCCGCACCGCTGCGCGCGCTGGCCGACGAGTACGGGCGCGTGAAGGACTTCGGTGAGGCCGCCGTCTGGCTGCGCAAGCTGCTCGATCTCAACCCGGCCGACACCGACCAGCGGCTCATCCTCGGGGTGGCGCTGTACAACGACAACCAGCTCGAGGCCGCCGAGGCCGAGTGGCTGACCGTCGCCGAGCAGATCCCCACCAGCCCCGACCCCTGGTACAACCTGGGCTTCCTGTACCTCAGCCAGGACCCGCCGAACGACGCCAAGGCCGAGGCCGCCTGGAACAAGGTCCTCGAGCTGGCGCCCAACACCGAACTGGCGGCCGCCGTCACCCGACACCTGCAGAGCCTCAACACGCAGCTCCCGGTGAACGTGACCCCGGCCCCGTCACCGACTCCGAGCAAGTGAGGACGCCGGCATGAGCATCGAGACCCGACCCACCGTCGACCACGGCGCCGAGGCGCCCGAGGAGCACCACGACCTGTCCGTGGGCGAACTGTTCCGGCGGCTGTACGCCCTGTTCTACAACAAGCGGTTCGGCCTGCTGCTGATCCTCGCCATGGCCGTCCTCACGCTCGTCGGCGTCCTGTTCCCGCAGGCGCCCGGCGAGGTGCTGGCCGATCCCGAGTCCAGCGCCCAGTGGCTCGCGGGCCAGGAGGGCCGCTACGGCAACTGGACCGGCGTGCTGGCCGCGGTGGGGATCTTCGGGGTGTTCTCGGCGATCCCCTTCAAGGTCGTCACGATCCTGCTGGCGCTGAGCATCATCGCGTGCACGACGCATCGGCTGCCGCTGCTCTACAACCAGGCGATGAAGCCGCGCGTCCGCGTCCGGCCGACCTTCTTCGACCACGCCCGCGTCCGCGCCACCGCCGTCGTGAAGGGCGACGAGGCCGCCGCCGCGGAGGCCGTCCGGCAGCGGCTGCTCAAGGAGCGCTACCGCGTGACCACCGGCGAGGACGGCGTCCCGCTGTACGCCGACCGGAACCGGTTCGCGCCGTTCGGCACCGTGGTCGCCCACGCGGCGTTCGTGGTGATCCTCGCCGGGGTGTTCATCACCTCCACGTTCGGCTTCCGGGTCGACGACCTGTCCGTGCCGATCGGGACGCGCGTCGAGGTCGGCCGCGACACCGGCCTGGCGGTCGAGGCCACCTCCTTCAAGGACTCCTACAACCCGGACGGCTCGCCCAACGACTACGTCTCCGACCTGGTCCTGTTCCACGACGGCCAGCAGGTCGCGTCCCAGACCGTCCGGGTCAACGCGCCGCTGAACTGGAACGGCTGGTCGCTCAACCAGGCGTCCTTCGGCATCGCGGCCGACCTCAAGGTCAGCGCCGCCGACGGCAGCGTCGTGTTCGATCAGTCGATCCCGCTGGTGTACCAGACCCAGGACCGCCAGTACGCCTACGGCCGCATCGACCTGCCCGAGCAGCAGCTCCAGATCTACCTGATCACGCCCGCGTCGGGGAAGGTCGTCGACGACATCCCGGCCGGCAAGGCCCAGATCGAGGTCTACCCGTTCGGCGCCGAGAAGCCGTCGTTCCAGACCATCCTGACCCCCGGCGAGGCCGTCACCGGCGCCGACCACTCCTGGACGTTCGCCCGCGAGCGTCAGTACACCGGCCTGATGCTGAGCCGCGACCCGGGCGCCGTCTGGGTCTGGGTCGGCAGCGCGATGCTCGCCATCGGCACCTGCTGGACCATGTTCCTGCGCCACAAGCGGATCTGGGTCCGGCTCGAGCCCGTCAAGGGGGCACGCGCGTGTCCCTCGCCTCGCCCGACCGTCACGACGTGACGTTCGAGCGCTCCGTCCACCGCCTGGTCGCCACCCTCGGCGGCAACGAATCGAAGAGGTAGTCACCCATGCTCGAGCTGTCCCGCGCCCTGCTGATGGGCGCCACCGGCCTGGTGATCGTGTCCCTGATCATCAACGTCGTCGTCGTGGCGACCCGCCACCGCAAGCCCGTCTCCAAGGCGGCGCGCAAGCCCGTCGCCGTCGGACGCGGCGCGTCCCATCCGGTCTCCCCGCTCAGCCCGGCCGAGTTCGACGAGAACCCGAACCCGGCCGTCGCCCCGGCGCCGCAGCGCGGGGTGGCCTGGTTCAGCGACCGGTCCGTCGAGGTGGCGCTGCTCGCCATGACCGTGGCGCTGATCCTGCGCAGCGTCGTCACCGGGCACGCCCCGTTCTCCAACCAGTACGAGTTCGCCTGCGCCTTCGGCTGGGGCATCACGGCCGCCTACGTATACTTCGAGCGGAAGTACCGCGTCCGGACGCTGTCACTGGTCGTGCTGCCGCTCGTCGTCACCGCGATGCTCTACGCGTTCGCGCAGGGCTCGGAGGCCGCGCCGCTCATGCCCGCGCTGCAGAACCGGCTGCTGCTGACGCTGCACGTCATCACCGCGGTCATCGCCTACGGCGCCGCGGCGGTGTCCTCGGCGGCCGCCATCCTCTACCTGCTGCGTCCGCGGCTGACGAAGATCAAGGGCCTGCCCAGCGCCGACCTGCTCGACGAGATCGGCTACCGCGGCATCGTCATCTGCTTCCCGATGCTGACGATCATGATCATCCTCGGCGCGATCTGGGCCGACATCGCCTGGGGCCGCTACTGGTCGTGGGACCCCAAGGAGACGGCCGCGCTGGTCACCTGGCTGATCTACGGCGCCTACCTGCACGCGCGCGTCGTCCGCGACTGGCGCGGCAACAAGGCCGCCTGGCTGCTCATCCTCGGCTTCGCCGCGGTGGTGTTCACCTTCCTGGGTAACCACTTCTTCGGCGGCCTGCACAGCTACGCCTGATCGGGGATCGGTATGAGCGCTCCCACGGCCCCGCGCCCGCAGGTCACCGTCGAGAACCCCGCCGGCACGCGCGGGCGGACCCTGCTGGTCATCGCCGTCGTCGCCGCCATCGTGCTGGGCGGCGGCTGGTGGATGACCCGCCCGGTGATGACCGGCGGCGCCGAGGGCAACTACGCCGGCGTCCAGGTGGACGGCGCCGCCACCGCGCCCCGGGTGGGCACGATGGCGCCCGACTTCACCGCCACGACGACCGACGGCCGCACGATCACCCTGTCGCAGCTGCGCGGCCGGCCGGTGTGGCTGAACTTCGGCGCCACGTGGTGCGCCCCGTGCCGCGTCGAGGCGCCCGACATCCAGGCCGCGCACGCGGCGCAGGAGCAGGGCGTCCAGATCATCGCGGTGTACCTGGGCGAGGACCGGACGGCCATCGAGCCGTTCGCCTCCTCGCTCGGCCTGACCTACGACCACGTGCCGGACCCGAAGAAGGCCCTGGCGTCCGCCTGGGGCGTCAGCGGGATCCCGGTGCACTGGTTCATCGACTCCGACGGCATCATCCGGTCCACCCAGGTCGGCATCCTGGGCCCGGGCCGGATCACCGAACTGCTGGCGCAGGTCGGCTGACCACCGACCCCGTCGGCCTCGGGTCCACCGACCCGACGACGCCCGCCTCCCCTGCTCCGGGAGGCGGGCGTCGACGCGTTGCACGTCAGCGGTGCACCGGCACGCACACGTCGGTGAGGTAGTCGGCCGGGGCCGCCTGCGACGGGTCGTTCAGGTACAGGTTGAACACGTGGCTGGCGGGGTCGTCGGCCGTCCAGGCCGGGCGCAGGCCGTGCTCGGTCATGAAGGCGGCGATGCTGCCGTGCCCCTGCGGGATCGCCTCCGCGTAGGGGCCCTGGACGCGCGCGACGACGACGTCCCGGGCGGGAACGTCGAGGCCGACGAGCGGGGCGGCCACGGCGGTCCCGGGCGCGACCTCGACGAACGCGGACTCCTCCACGTCGGACTCCTTGTACTCCTGGTCGTGCTCGATGCAGCCGCCCGTCCCGGTGGGCGCGATGCCCTGGGCCTGCAGGGCGGGCATGAGCGCGTCCCAGAGGACGCCCTCGGCCTGGTAGGACGGGATGACGCTGCGGTAGGTGGCCAGGCGCGTGGCGGGCAGCGACTTCAGGGTGACGTCGATGGTGGACATGGTGGTCTCCTTCAGGTGGTCCAGCAGGGAATCGATGAGGTGGAGGCGCTGCGTGGCGGCGGCGGCCTCGTCCACGAGCACGGCGCGCTGCAACAGCAGCGACCGCTCGAACGTGGGGGTGCCGCGGGCCGCGAGCAGGGCCCCGATGGCGGAGACGCCCAGGCCGACGTCGCGGAGGTTGCGCAGGTCGACGGCGTCGGTCACCTGGGACGGGGCGTAGCGCCGGTAGCCGGACGCCGCGTCCACCGACGCCGGCGCCAGGACGCCGTGCTCGTCGTAGTGCCGCAGCATCCGCACGCTGATCCGCGTCCGGGCGGAGAACTCCCCGATCGTCATCTGCGCCCCGCGGGGGCCTGTGGGTCATCGGTCATGGCACGACCCTGCCCCCTCCCACCGTGTGAGGGTCAACCCCCGACGACGATCAGTTCTCCCGGGGCCGGAGGCGGACCGTCGGGGGTGGTCGGCGCCCGTCCCCCGGGGGTGACCCAGGCCGTGACGGGCGCGTGTCGGTCGCGGCGCGACTGCGGGCGATGGCTACCGTCAGGCGTGCTGGGGCAGTTCCCAGTCGTGACGAAGAGGTACGACCGACCCATGCAGCCCGCTTCCCCTCGAACGCTGCCGACCGCTCCGATCCCCGCGCCGCAGAAGCGCCTGCCGGACGCGGCGATCACCATGCGTCCGGGCCACCGTCCCGAACTGCAGGGGCTGCGCGCCGTCGCGATCGGGATGGTCGTCGTCTACCACGTCTTCCTCGACCGGGTCAGCGGAGGGGTGGACGTCTTCCTCCTCATCTCCGCTTTCCTGCTCACCGGCTCGTTCGCGGCGAAGCTCGAGTCGGGTGCGCCGCTGCGGATCGGGCGCTACTGGATCAAGGCCTTCAAGCGCCTGCTGCCGCCGGCCGTCGTCACGATCGCGGGCGTCCTGCTCCTGACCTACCTGTTCTTCCCCGCCTACCGCTGGCGGGAGATCCTGAACCAGGCGATCGCGTCCACCCTGTACACCGAGAACTGGCACCTCGCCGCCGCCGCGATCGACTACTACGCGGCCGATCGCTCCCTGGCCAGCCCCCTGCAGCACTTCTGGTCGCTGTCGATCCAGGGTCAGGTCTTCGTCGTGTGGCCGCTGCTGTTCCTGGGCGCCCGCTGGCTGATCCGCCGATACGGCTGGGAGACGCGGCGCACGCTCGCCGTCCTGTTCGGCGCCGTCTTCGTCGCGTCCCTGGGCTGGTCCATCCGGGAGACGGCCACCGTCCAGGCGCACGCCTACTTCAGCAGCTTCACCCGCCTGTGGGAGTTCGCCCTCGGCTCGCAGCTCGCCATCGGGCTGCCCCTGCTGGAGCGGGCGTACGGCTTCGGCCCTGGCCTGCCCGGACGCCGCGGGCCCGTGCGCGCGGCGCGGGTGGTCGCCGGCTGGGTGGGTCTGGTCGGCATGCTGAGCTGCGGGCTGCTCGTCACGGTGGAGGGCTCCTTCCCCGGGTGGATCGCGCTGTGGCCGCTGCTGTCGGCCTGCCTGATCATCGCCGCCGGCCACACGGGCAGCCGCTGGGGGTGGACCACCTCCTCGCGGGGCGTCCCCTCAGCAAGCTCGGCGACATGTCCTACGGCGTCTACCTGGTGCACTGGCCCCTGCTCATCACCCTGCTGGTCGTGCAGGACGCCAGCCGCGCCGGGGCCATCGAGGGACTGATCCTGATCGCACTGTCGGTGCGCGCCGGGTCGCTGCTGACCCGCTACGTCGACGCGCCGATCCGCTTCTCCCGCAGTCTGGCGCTGCTCCCCGGCCGGGCGGTCCTGGTGATCGCGCTGGCCGTCGCGGTGGGGGTCACGCCGTCGCTCCTGATCCAGTCCGCGCTGGACCGACAGACCGCCCGGATCCTCGCCGGCGCCGCCCTCAACAACCCCGGCGCGGCGGTGCTGCTCGGGTCCTCCTCCGGTCCGCAGGACCCGGACGCGCCGCCCATCCCGCTGCCCGAGGACATCAAGTGGGACTGGGGCAACATCGACGACCTGTCGTGCAAGGGGCCCTACAAGCCGACCGACCCCAGCCTGGCGGCGGCCTGCCGGCAGACGGCCACGGGGGAACCGGGCAAGGTGATCGTGGCGGTGGGCAACTCCCGCACGCAGCAGATGATCGGGTCCTACCTGCCGCTCGCCGAGGCCAACGGCTACACGATCGTGTCGATCATCAAGTCGGGCTGCCCGCTGGACACCACCACCACGTGGGAGGGCTGCCTGGACTGGAACGTCGAACTGCGGGACTACCTCGTGGCGTTGCACCCGGCGGCCGTCGTCACCAACACCACCCAGATCGACCCGGGGCAGCGCGAGAAGCGCACCCCCGGCGTCGAGGGCCTCATCGGCGACCTGACGGGCGCCGGCATCGCCGTGATCGGGTTCCGGGACGCCCCCCGCCTGCCCTGGGATCCACCCGCCTGCCTGCACGAGCGGAGCGAGGAGCAGTGCACGGTCCCGACGCGGGGCATGTTCGGGGAGGCCGAACTCAACCGCGGGCTGGCGAGCTCGGTCCGCGGCTCGGGAGCGTTCCACCCCATCGACCTGACCGACTACTTCTGCCCCGGCGGCGAGTGCGTGCCCATCATCGGCAACGTCCACGTCTACATGGACGCCGTCCATCCCACGCGCACGTACGTCCGCACGATCGCCCCCGAGGTCGACCGCCAGCTCTCCTCCTCCGGCTGGCGCTGGTAGGACGCCCGCGGCTGAGGGATGCTGGAGCGGTGAACATCGACCTCCACGCCGACCTGGGTGAGTCGTTCGGAGCCTGGACGATGGGCGCCGACGCCGACCTGCTGGACGTCGTCACCTCCGCGAACGTCGCCTGCGGCTTCCACGCCGGTGACCCGCTGACCATGCGCCGCACCGCCGCGGCCGCCGCCGCCCGCGGCGTCACGGTCGGGGCCCATCCCGCCTACCGCGACCTGGCCGGCTTCGGCCGCCGCTTCCTCGACGTCGCGCCGGACGAACTGGCCGCCGACGTCCTCTACCAGCTGGGTGCCCTCGAGGCCGCCTGCCGGGCGGCGGGCACCCGCGTCGCCTACGTGAAGCCACACGGCGCCCTCTACAACGCGATCGTCCACCACGAGGCGCAGGCGCGGGCCGTCGTGGAGGCGGTCGCCGCCTTCGACCCGACGCTGCCCGTGCTGGGCCTGCCCGGCTCGGCGGTGCTGCGCGAGGCCGAGCGCGCCGGACTGCGGCCGGTCATCGAGGCGTTCGCGGACCGCGCGTACACCCCCGCGGGCACGCTGGTGTCGCGCCGGGAGCCCGGGGCCGTCGTGCACGACGAGGCCGAGGTCGTCGCCCGGGCCGTCCGGTTCGCGACCGAGGGCACCGTCGTCGCGCAGGACGGATCGGTCGTCCGGGTCGACCCCGCCTCGCTGTGCGTCCACGGCGACACGCCCGGGGCGGCCCGGCTCGCGGCCGCCGTCCGCGACGCCCTCGCCGCGGCGGGCGTCACCGTCGCCCCCTTCGCGCCGTGACCGGTCGGCTGCTGCCCTGCGGCGAGCGGGCCGTCCTCGCCGAACTCGACGACCTCACCGCGGCGCTCGCGCTGTACCGCACCCTGGACGGCGCCCGGCCTGCCGGGACGGAGGACCTGGTGCTGGGCGCCCGCACCGTTTTGCTCGTCGTCGCCGCGGCGTCCCAGCTCCCGGACGCCGCCGCCGCGGTCGCGGCCCTGCTCGCCCACCCGCCGGCCGCGACCGACTGGGACGACGGCGCCGAGGTCGTCCTCGACGTCCGCTACGACGGCCCCGACCTGGCCGAGGTCGCCGGGCTCACCGGGCTGGACGCCGACGGCGTCGTGGCGGCCCACATGTCGACGCCCTGGCGGGTCGCGTTCGGGGGTTCGCCCCCGGCTTCGCCTACCTGGTCGGCGGCGATCCGCGGCTGGAGGTGCCCCGCAAGACCGAGCCCCGCACCAGCGTCCCGGCGGGATCGGTCGGCCTGGCCGGGGCGTTCTCCGGGGTCTACCCGCGCAGCTCGCCGGGCGGCTGGCAGCTGATCGGCACCACCGACGCCCTCCTCTGGGACGCCGCCCGCCCCGACCCCGCCCTGCTCACCCCCGGGACCCGCGTCCGGTTCCGGGCGGTGGACGCCCTCGCGCCCGCGCCGCCCGTCGCCGCCCCCACGCCCGCGACGGCTGCGCGCTCGCTGGAGGTGCTCCGCACCGGCCCGCTCGCCACTATCCAGGACGGCGGTCGTCCCGGATGGGCGCACGTGGGGGTCACCGGGTCGGGCGCGGCCGACCGGGGCGCGCTGCGCCTGGCGAACCGCCTCGTGGGCAACCCCCAGGACGCCGCGGCGATCGAGACGGTCCTGGGCGGCCTGGCCCTCACCGCGACCGACTCCCTCGCGCTCGCGGTCACCGGCGCGCACGCGCCCGCCACGCTCAACGGCGCCCCGGTCCCACACGCCGTCGTGCTCTACCTCACTGCGGGCGACACCCTCGCCCTCGGGACGCCGGCTGCTGGGCTGCGCAGCTACGTGGCCGTCTCGGGCGGCTGCGTCACCGACGAGGTCCTGGGCGGCCGCAGCACCGACACGCTCTCGGGCCTGGGGCCCGCGCCGCTGCGCCCCGGCGACCGCGTCCCGGTGGGCGAGCAGCCCGCCGTCGAGACCCTGCACCCGCAGGCGCCGCCGCTGCACGCCGACGCCGAGGTGCTCGTCCTGGAGGTGCTGCCCGGGCCCCGCAGCCACTGGCTCGCCGATCTGGACGCGCTGGGCGGCCCCTGGCGGGTCACGGACCAGGCCGACCGAGTCGGCGTCCGCTTGGCCGGGACGCCCCTGGCGCGTCGCCCGGAGTTCGTCGGGGTCGAGCTGCCGAGCGAGGGCGTCGTGCGCGGTGCCATCCAGCTGCCGGGCAGCGGCCAGCCGGTCGTCTTCGGGCCGGATCACCCGGTGACGGGCGGCTACCCGGTGATCGGGGTGGTCACCGAGGCGTCCTGCGACCTGCTGGCGCAGGCGCGTCCCGGGCAGGCCGTGGTGCTCCGCCCGCCGCGCTGACGGGCGGCTCGCCCCGCCAAATCCGTCCCGCCGCTTGTCCCGTGGGGTAGAACCGTCGCATGAAGGCGCTCACCGAGGACGGGGTGCGCGGCTGCTTCGTCAACGCCACGGACGCCGAGCTCGAGCGCCTCGACCTGCCCTGGTGGTTCGACGCCACGCTGTGGGACTCCCTCGACTACTTCGGCTGGACCGACCCGGCGCTGCCCGAGCGGGGGTACCTCGTCGCCGACACGTCCTTCGGCTTGGTCGGCGCGGTGCTGCGCCTCCCGAAGAACCGGCCGCAGGGACGCCGCGCGCTGTGCAGCCTGTGCTACACCCAGCACAAGAGCCAGGGCGCGCTGCTGATGGTCGCCAACCGGGCGGGGCGGGCCGGCCGCAACCACAACACCGTCGGGACCTACATCTGCGCGGACCTCTCCTGCTCGCTGTACCTGCGCGGTCTGCGGCGGGCGTTCGGCGGCGGCATGCTGCCGGAGACGCTCGATCCCGAGGCGCGGATCCGCCGCCTCAACGAGCGCGTCGAAGACTTCCTCGGACGCGTCCTCGTGGACGACTGACCCCTAGGCTGAGGGCATGTCCGAGGCGCCGCGCAGACCCTTCTTCACCATCGGCACACCGATGAAGTACGCCCTCATCCTGGCCGCGATCTTCATGCTGCCCATCGTGAACTCCTGGCTGAAGTACGGCGGCACCATCACCGACGACGACCTCATGTATTCGGCGATCGCGAGCCTGGTGCTGGTCAACCCGCTGGCGGTGATCGTCGTGGGGGCGGTGTACGCCTGGCGCCACGGCTTCAGCGCGACGGCGCCCCTGCTCTTCGGGATCGCCTTCCTGCCCGCGGCGCTGGTGGCCTACAACGAGACCGCGCTGCCTTACGCCCTGGCCTACGTGGCGTTCGGGTACCTGGGCGAGGGCATCGGCCTGGGCCTCAAGCGGCTGCGGAGTGCCGTGAGGGCCCGCTGACAAGCGCTTCTCCCGCGCTGACTCCGACTAAAGGATGAGTGGGAATTGGCACTTTCTGCCGATGTACGGGATCCATAACAGCGCTTAGGGTGTCTACTGAGGCAGGCACGGCAGTGCTGCTCGGCCAAGAGGAGGAACACATGAAGGCTGCGATCGCGTCAGTGACCGCCATGTTCGTCCTTGCCGGCGGTGTTTCCCTGGTCGGCATGCAGCCCTTGGCGCCCGACTGGTTCTGCAAGATGTTCCCCATCATGTGCCCGCCCAGGACGTAACAAGTCCGTCTGCCCACCCCAGACATCGAGCCCCGGCGTCGTCCACGTCGGGGCTCGAGGACGTCCCCGCGCGGCGAGGCGAACCCTCGCGGCCGGCACCCACCCCTCCCCCAACGCGGCAGGTCGCGCCTGGTGCGGAGCGTTGCCGGGCGTCGCCGAGGCTGGGGCCGCGCGGTCCGACTGGCCGCGCGGGTCGACGCAGCGTACGGGGCGACGCAGAGGATCGGCCGACGCAGTGTAAGGGCGGGGCACCCCCGACTCGCCTCAGGGGTGCCCCGCCGCAGCCGTCACCGCACGCGGTGCCGGCCGGGGCTCGCGGGGGTCCGCTCCGCACGGGGGGAATGGCGGTCAGCAGACAACCCAGCACGAGCCCTAGTAGCGCTCCCACGACCCCGATGGTCCGGGCAGAGCCGATGAACATCCCGATCAGTCCACCGATCAGCGCGCCGGCCACCACCGCGATGACGACGACGACGTCGGACTTGATCGACACGGGACACTCCTTGGCTTGGGGTGTGGGAGCAACGCCAGCCTAGCCACGACCCCTCCGCGTCCACATCGGGCGAAAGTCCCAACCCGACCGGTACGAAAGTACGGGTTCGGCGTGACCGTGAGACACTGCCGCCATGCAAGCCCCGCCACTGCGCCGCTGGCGCGGCCAGCTTCCCGGCTGGCTGGCACGCCTGGGCGCGAGCGGCTTCCCGGAGGCCGTGGTGGCCACGGTGCTGTTCCTGTACTTCGAGGTCTTCGGGTCCAACGGCGTGGGGGTGCGCGGCACCGAGTTCGCGATCAACGTCGTGATGTCGATGTCGGCGGGCATCGTGGGCCGGTGGCCCCGCGCCGGCGTCATCGGGGCGGCCGTCGGACTGCTGCTCATGCTGCTGAACCCCCTGGAGTTCCTCCGGTTCAGCGCGCTCGCCGCCTTCGTCCCGCTCATCTCCACCGGCGTCCGCGGCCACGCTCGGCTGTGCAACATCGCGAGCGTCGGCTACTTCGTGCTGCTCGTCGTCCTCACCGTCCCCATCAGCGGCGAGCTCCGGCAGCAGTTGGACAGCGCCATGCTGTGGGCCATCCTCATCGCTCTCACCCGGTTCGCCAGCCACACGGTCGACCGGCTGCGCCGGGAGACCCGCGCGCAGGCCGGGCTCCGGGTCGACGCGTTGCGCCAGCAGCGCCGCGGCATCGCGCACGACCTGCACGACACCGTGGCCTACTCCACCACGACGATGATCATGCGGGCCGAGCAGATGAAGCTGCGCGCGACCGACCCGGAGTTGCAGGCGGACCTCGACTTCATCATCACCACCGGGAGGCGCTCGGTCCGCGACCTGCGCGGCATGATGGAGACGCTGCGCCGCAACGACCCGGCGCTCGACACCGGCGAGGTCAGCATGTGGCGGCTGGTCAAGGTGTCCGACGTGATCGTCGAGCGCGTGGCTGAGCTCGCCGCCCACGGCCTCGCGCTGCAGGTCAGCGCCCCCGACGACCTGGACTCGCTGCCCGAGTCGGTGCGCGAGACACTGGGCAAGCTGATCGTGGAGGCCACCTCCAACATGGTCAAGCACGCCGCCCCGGGCCCCTGCCGGCTGCTGATCGAAAGCGATGCGGCCTGGGTGGAGGCGGTGTTCACCAACCGGGTCGACCCCCAACTGCCGATCTCGGACGAGGGGTTGGGACTGCTCGGCGCGGCGGAACGCGTCGAGGCGCTCGGGGGCGAACTGGAAGCCACGGAGGCGTCGGGCACCTGGATCGTGCGCGCCCAGCTTCCGTTGGGGGAATAATGGCGCTATGAGGCCGCCCGTCACCGTCGCGATCGTCGACGACGACGCCATTGTCCGGTCGGCACTGGTCTCCTACGTGTCCGCAACCCCCGGCTTCCATGTGGTGCACGAGTGCACCGACGGCGCCCAGGCCGTCGAGGTCATCGTCAACGCGCCGGTGGACGTCGTCATCACCGACGTCCGGATGCCCAAGCTGGACGGCATCCGTGCCACCGAGGCGCTGCGCCGGGCGCTCCCGGACATCAAGATCCTCGTCATCACCTCCTTCGACGAGGACGACGCGGTCCGCGAGGCGCTGCAGGCCGGCGCCAACGGCTTCCTGCTCAAGGACACCTCTCCGCGCGGCCTCATCGACGCGATCCGTGCCGTCATGGAGGGCAGCTCGGTGGTCTCCCCCGGGCCCATCACGAGCCTGCTGCTGAACCAGAAGCGCCCCAAGCCCGAGCCGCCCGCCGACCTGGGCCTGAGCCCGCGCGAACTCCACGTCCTGCAACTGCTGTGCGCCGCCTACAGCAACACCGAGATCGCCTCGGAGCTCCACGTGACGGAGTCCACGGTCAAGACGCACGTGTCGGCGATCATGATGAAGCTCAACGTCACCTCGCGCCTGAAGGCCGTCGTGCGCGCGTACGAGCTGGGCCTGGTCAACCGCGCCTGAGGCGTCCGGCGCCGCGCCTGACAACGGGCGCGGCGCGGGCCATGATGGCGGCATGGAACTGCATCCCCACACCGAGGCGCTCGGCGGACTGATCGGGACCTGGCGCGGCCGGGGCCACGGCTCCTACCCGACCATCGACGACTTCGACTACGCCGACGAGTGGGTCTTCAGCCACTCGGGCAAGCCGTTCGTCGGGTTCGTGCAGCGGACCCGCATGAACGACGAGCCCCGCCACACCGAGTCGGGCTACCTCCGCTCGCCCGGCCCCGGGCTGCTCGAGATCGTCGCCGCGCTGCCCACCGGCCAGGCCGAATCCGGCACGGGGTCCTTCCGCGTCGAGGACGACCAGACGCTCGTGCTGTCCACCGACGCGACGGTGACCAACACCCCCTCGGCCAAGACCGTCGCGCGCATCGTGCGGTCGTTCCGCCTGCGCGGCGATCGACTGGATGTGGAGACCTTCATGGACGCCGTCGGGCAGGGGCTGACCCGCCATCTCGTCGCCGCGCTGGAGCGCGTGCCGTCCCCCTGATCGGTTCCCGGTGGCGTGCCCGCGCCGCCGGGATGCCACAATGCTGTGATGGCCGATGTTCCGCCTACCTTCTCGGAGGTCCTGACCGAGGCGATCCAGCAGCGCGGTCTGTCGCTGGAGCGGATCCGCATGCGCCTGGACGCCGCGGGCGTCCCGGTGAGCATCGCGACGCTCTCGTACTGGCAGTCGGGGCGGTCGCTGCCCACGCGTTCCCGCAGCTACCACACGCTCGTGGAACTGGAGCGGATCCTCAACCTCGAACCCGGCCACCTCACCCAGCTCACCCACACCGCGGACGGCCGGACGCGCCGCGAGCTGTTCGAGTGGCAGACGGTGCTGCCCGTCCGCGACCTCGCGACGCAGATCATCGAGGACCTGGGCATCGAGATGCAGGGGCGCATCACGCGGGTCTCGATGCTGGACCACGTGCACGTGCGCGCCGACAAGTCCGAGGCGACCCAGCACAGCCAGGTGGTCTGGCGGGTCGAACGGCAGGGGATGCACCGGTGGGCCGTGGTGCTGGAGCAGGACGCCGACACCGAGACCACCCCGCAGATCGAGGCGCTGTTCGGGTGCACCGTCGGGGAGGTCGTGGAGGTGCCCGAGCGGCGGTTGCTCGTCGCCGAGATGGTGGCGCCGCGCCCCATGCAGCGCGGCGAGCACTTCCTCGCCGAGTACCGGATCACCTACGGCCGCACCACGACCCCCTCCTTCCGGACGCAGCGAGCCGTCTCGGACGCCGTCCGCACCCTCGGGTTGTGCGTCACGTTCAGCCCGGGCGCGACGCCCGCCCGCGTCGTCGCCGGCTTCCAGAGCGCGATGGACCAGCCGCTCACCCACCCTTCGGTGATCCCCCAGAACGGCCACCAGGCGCAGTCGATCTGGGTGGACGCCAAGCCCGGGGTCTACAGCCTGCAGTGGGAGTGGGACTGACCGGCTGGGCGGACGAGGTCGACGCGCTGTACGCGGGCGATCCGGCCGCCTTCGTCGCCGGGCGGGACGCGCTGGCCAAGCGCGTCCGGGCGGCCGGCGAGCGCGACGCCGCCGCGGCCATCAAGGGGCTGCGGCGCCCGAGCGTCGGAGCCTGGTACGCGAACGTGGCCGCCCGGGCGTCCCTGATGTCGCTGCGGGAATGGCTGGGGCTGGGGGCCGAGATCCGCGAGGCGCAGGCCCGGCTCGACCTGCGGCGCGTCGGGGAACTGGGCGGCCGCCGCGCCGCCCTCGAGGACCGCGTCGTGCGGGACTTGGCCGCCCACCTGGGCGCGCTGGGGATCACCGCGAGCGCCGCCGGGCTGGAGGAACTCCGGGGGACGCTGCGGGCCGCGCTGGCCGACCCCGCGGCCGCCGACGCGCTGGCGTCCGGACGCCTCGAGCGCTCCCTGAGCTACGCGGGCTTCGGCGAGGTGGACGTGAGCGCCGCCCTGGCGGCGATGGCGGCCGACCTGCCCGTCGCCGAGCCGGGCGCGGGCTCCCCCGCGGACGGCGAACCGGCCGGCGCCGCGCCGGAGACCTCCGCCACGGGCGAGGGTCCGCCTGTGCCCGCCGAGGCCCCCGAGGAGGCCGAGGAGGGGCCCGACCCCGAGGAACAAGCCCGCGCCGAGGCCCGCGCGGACCTGGAGCGTCGCCGCAACAGCGCGCGGGCGACGCTGACCCAACTCGACTCCCGCGTGGCCGCCGCGACGCGCGACACCACCGCGGCCGCGACCGCCCGGGCACGGGCGAGCGAGGCCGTCGAGGCCGCCGAGCGGGCGCTGAAGGCCGCGCAGGAGCGGCTGCAGGCCTCCGCATCCCAGCTCGGCGAGGCCAGCCGGACGCTCGAGGCGGCGCTGCGAACCGAGCGGGAGGCGACCGACGAGCGGGCGCGCGCGGAGGCCGCCCTCCGGGCCGCCGAGCGGGACCTCGACGCGGCACCCTAGGCTGGCGGGCATGCCGCTGCTCCTGCTCGATCTCGATAACACCCTCGTCGACCGCGCCGGGGCGTTCCGCACCTGGGCCGCGTCCTACCTCGCCGAACGCGGCGACTCCCCCGACCTGCTGGAGGAGATGGTCGTCGCCGACGGCGACGGCCTCCACCACAAGCCCGGGGTGGCGGCGGCGATCACCTCGCTGCTCGGACTGGGCCAAGACGAGCAGGACGCCATCATCACCACCCTGCGCGCCGGCGTCGTCGAACACCTGACCCTGGTCCCGGACGCCGAGGCGGCGCTCGCGGCCGCCCGCGGGGCGGGCTGGACCCCGTTCATCGTGACCAACGGCGTCGTCGCCCAGCAGGAGGCGAAGATCCACACGCTCGGGCTGGACCGGCTCGTGGACGGCTGGGTCGTGTCGGAGGGCGTGGGCTTCACCAAGCCCGACCCGCGAATCTTCACCGTCGCGGCCGAGCGGGCCGGGCAGAGCCTCGACGGGGCCTGGATGGTCGGCGACTCCGCGGAGGCCGACATCGCGGGCGCGCACGCCGCCGGTATCGCGTCGGTCTACCTCAGCAGGGGTCGGGCCTGGACCGCGTCCGTCACCGAGCCCACCGCCTTCGCCGATTCGCTCGGCGAGGCCGTCCGGGTCGCGCTCGCGTCGCGTTGACGGCCCCTCAGGCGGTGCCGCGGGGGATCACGAACAACGACAACGGGTCGGGCTCGAGGGGAGCCACCTCGTCACCGGTGAGGCGCATCGCGGTGTCGAACAGTTCGTCGGCCCGCTCGTCCATCGGGACCCGGATCGTGCTCAGCGGGGGGTCGAGCAGCGTCGCGTACGCCTCGTCGTCCACCCCGATCACGGCGAGGTCGCGCGGCACGACGAGTCCCAGCTCGCGGGCGGCGGCCAGCACCAGCGCGGCGACGGCGTCGTTGTAGGCGCCGACGGCCGTCACGGGGTCCTCGCCTGTGCGCCACTCGCGCAGGATCGCGGCCGCATCCGCAGCCGTCCCGGCGGGCGGCAGTTCCACCGCGGCGATCCGCGGGACCGGCAGGTCGCGCTCCTCGCACGCGGTGAGGAAACCCTCCCTGCGCGGCTCGGCCCAGGTGGCCACGTTGGCGCCGCTGGCCATCAGGTAGCCGAGCCGGCGGTGCCCCGGTCGGCGAGGTAGCCGACCTGCAGCGCTGAGACCTCGTCCTCGCGGCGGGACATCGTCTCGGAGCCCGCGGTGCACGCGTAGGGGATGTGGTGGGCGGCCAGCGCGCCCAGGTCTGCGTCGGGCAGCGGGTAGAACGACATGACGACGCGCGGCTGCAGATGCGTGATCGCCCCCGCCAGCGGCTGGCCGGGGCCGGACTGCCAGACCAGCAGCGTCAGCCCACGCTCGGCGGCCCGCTCCGCGAGCCGCGCGGTCGCCAGGCCCACGTTGCTGCCGTACGGGGTGTGCCGCACGACGAAGAGCACGACGGTGGAGCGCCCGGAACGCAGCGCCCGCGCGGCCGGGTTCGGGGTGTAGCCGAGCGACTCGGCCGCGGCGCGGACCCGGGCCCGGGTCGACTCGGGGATCGACTGACGCGTCGAGCCGTTGAGGACGTAGCTGACGGTGGCGCGCGAGACGCCGGCCACCCGCGCGACGTCGGCGCTGGTCGGTCGCCTGGTGTCCACGGTCATCCTCCCTGTCGGTGGCGGACCGCCCCGATGCGACCGCCGATCACGGACCCGTCCACCGGGCTACACGTCGTGGCCGCGTTCAGCTGCCACTACGCCGTTCGTGCTCACCCTAGCGTGCCCTGACACGTGCAATCAGGCGGTCCGCACGCCATACCGCGCGGCGGGTTGGGCGGCCGCTTTCTCGAACGTGAGAATCCTGTGGCGGGGACACATTCATCCGACGCGACCGAGGTGCAGTTTTCTTGTTCTGACAACCAGAAACACTCGGGTGCCAGCGCCGTTGTCGCGCGAAGAACAACGCGGAGGCGAATATCCGTGACCGCCGACCGTGACACGAATAACGGTGTAGCGTCGCCGGTGGGAACCCCCTTTTCGCCCCCCTCTTGCAGAGAAGACCCCGAGGACATCATGCAGACACCCATGCCGGGCAACCCCGGCCCCTCCGACGCGCCCCCGTCGGACGACCCGCTCGCCGCCGAGCGTCCGGCCATCGAGGTCGACCCCGCCGTCGAGCAGCAGCACGCGACGTGGACGCCCACCAAGATCGCCGTCTGGGTCGTCATCTCCCTGATCGGCGCCTTCTCCTGGTGGATGATCGCGTTCAGCCGCGGCGAGTCGATCAACGCGGTGTGGTTCGTGTTCGCGGCCATCGCGTCCTACCTGATCGCGTACCGGTTCTACTCCAAGTACATCCAGGACAAGCTCGTCCACCCCAACAACCGGCGGGCGACGCCGGCGGAGACGCACTACGACGGCAAGGACTTCGTCCCCACCGACCGCCGCATCCTGTACGGCCACCACTTCGCGGCCATCGCCGGCGCGGGGCCGCTCGTCGGTCCGGTGCTCGCCGCTCAGATGGGCTACCTGCCCGGAACCATCTGGATCATCGTCGGCGTCATCCTGGCCGGCGCCGTCCAGGACTACCTCGTGCTGTTCGTCTCGATGCGCCGCAAGGGCCGCTCGCTGGGGCAGATGGCCCGCGACGAGCTGGGCCTGTTCGGCGGCATCGCGGCGTTCGTCGCGACGCTGTCGATCATGCTGATCATCGTCGCCATCCTCGCGATGGTCGTCGTCAACGCGCTCGGCGAGAGCTCGTGGGGCGTCTACTCGGTCGGCCTGACGATCCCGATCGCGCTGTTCATGGGCTTCTACCTGCGCTACCTGCGTCCGGGCAAGGTCATGGAGGTCTCGGTCATCGGCTGCGTCCTGCTGATGTTCGCCATCATCTCGGGCCGCTGGGTGTCGCAGTCGGATCTGGGTCACCAGCTGTTCGCGCTCGACCGCCCGACCATCGCGTGGATCATCATCGCCTACGGCTTCATCGCCGCCGTCCTGCCGGTGTGGATGCTGCTGGCCCCGCGCGACTACCTCTCGACGTTCATGAAGATCGGCGTCATCGCGATGTTGGCCGTCGCGATCATCGTGGTGCGCCCGGAGATCCACGTGCCCGCGATCACCCGCTTCGCCGAGGCGGGCGACGGGCCGGTCTTCAGCGGCAAACTGTTCCCGTTCCTCTTCGTGACCATCGCCTGCGGCGCCCTGTCGGGCTTCCACGCGATGATCAGCTCGGGCACGACGCCCAAGCTGGTGGAGAAGGAGTCCCAGACCCGCCTCATCGGCTACGGCGGCATGCTCATGGAATCCTTCGTGGCCATCATGGCGTTCGTCGCCGCGCTGTCCATCGACCAGGGCATCTACTTCGCCATGAACTCCTCGGCGGCCGCCACGGGCGGCACGGTCGAGGGCGCGGCGGCGTTCGTGAACTCGTTGGGGCTGGTCAACGCGGACGGCTCCGCCGTCACCGTGACCGCCGAGACGCTGGCCGGCACCGCCAAGGAGGTCGGCGAGGCGTCCGTGGTGTCCCGGACGGGCGGAGCGCCCACGCTGGCCGTGGGCCTGTCGCAGATCATGCACTCGCTCATCCCCGGCGAGGGGATGGCCAGCTTCTGGTACCACTTCGCCATCATGTTCGAGGCGCTGTTCATCCTCACCTCGGTGGACGCCGGCACCCGTGTCGCCCGCTTCATGGCCTCGGACGCCCTGGGCAACATCCACGCCCGCTTCCGCGACCTGAACTGGCGCGTCGGAGCCTGGATCACCACCGGGCTGATGGTCGCGGGCTGGGGGTCGATCCTCGTCATGGGCGTCAACGACCCGCTGGGCGGCATCAACACGCTGTTCCCGCTCTTCGGCATCGCCAACCAGCTGCTCGCGGCCGTCGCGCTGTCGATCTGCCTGGTGATCTTCGCCCGCAAGGGGTACACGTGGCAGCTGCTGATCATCGCGGTCCCGATGGTCTTCACCGCGGTCATCACGGTGTACGGCTCGTTCCTGAAGATCTTCGACCCCAACCCGTCCATCGGCTACTGGGCCAACCACGTCGTCTACCGGGACGCCATCGCCGCCGGCAAGACGTCGCTGGGGGCCGCCAAGAACCTCGGCCAGATGGAGACGGTCGTGTTCAACACCGCCGTCCAGGGCTCGCTGTCGATCCTGTTCGTGGTCTGCGGCCTGATCGTGATGATCGTGTCGTCGATCAAGGCCATCCAGGCGCTGCGGGGCATCGGCATCATCGACACCGAGGAGCCGGCGGTACCCTCGAAGATGTTCGCCCCCACCGGCATCCTGGCCAACCCGGCCGAGCGCGAACTGGAGAAGGAGTGGGCGGCGTTCTACGCCAAGCACCCCGAGCAGAACCTCGAAGGGACGGGTCACTGAGTTGACCGAACCGGCAGCGCGGGCCGCCTCGGCGGCCACCGACCGGTCGGCGGGCACCCCCGCCGACCGGTTGGTCGCGCTCGCGCGGGAGATCCGGCGGTTCGCCCGCGGCATCCTGGGCTCGGACGCCTACGACAAGTACCTCCACCATCACAGGGTGACGGGCTGCCAGGCCCCGCCGCTGTCGGAGAAGGAGTTCTGGCGGGCCAAGTACCGCGACCAGGACCTCAATCCCCGCTCCCGCTGCTGCTGACCCCGACGCGGCGCGCCCCCGCCTGGGCTGCTGGGAGCGCCCGCGTCCTCCGGTCGGAGTGTCAGTCGGGCTCCGCCAGGCCGAGCGCGGCCGCCAGGTAGTCGTTGCGGTCGACGAGCATGTCCACGATGAGCGGCACCGACGGGAAGGCCTCGCCCGCATGGTGCATCCCCTCCACGACGTCCAGGTCGACGGGGACGCCCGCGGCGCGCAGTCGCGCGGCGTAGTCGAGGCACTCGTCCAGGAACAGGTCGGCGTCGCCGATGCCGATGTAGGCCGGGGGCAGCCCGGACAGGTCCGGACGGCGCGCGGGCACCGCGTAGGGGCGGTCGTCCGGCTCGCCGGGCTCATGGCCCAGGTAGGACGCCCACCCGAACCGGTTGGAGGCGACCGTCCAGGCCAGTGCGGCGACGTCGGCCGCCTCCGCGCGCGGGACGGTGCGGTCGTCCAGCATCGGTTCGACGAGCACCTGGTAGGCGACGGGCAGCCCGTCGTCGTGGGCGCGCTGCACCAGGGCCGCGGCGAGGCCGCCGCCGGCGCTTCCGCCGCCCACGGCGATCCGGGCGGGGTCGACGCCGAGGTCGTCGGCGTGGTCGAGCAACCACCGGTACGCCGCGTACACGTCGTCGATGGCGGCCGGGAAGGGATGCTCGGGCGCCAGGCGGTAGCGGGGGCTGACGACGACGATCCCCAGGTCGTCGGCGAAGCCCGACGCGAGCGCGTGGTCGAGTTCGGGGGCACCCATGATGAGCCCGCCCCCGTGGATCCAGAACAGGGCGGGCGTCGGCTCGGCGGCGCGGCCCGCCTCGTACACGTAGACGTCCGCGACGGCGCGGCCCCCGGCCGCCGGCGCCAGCACGCGGCGCGCCGCGACGCCGTCGCGGACCGCGCTGGGCACCTCGCGGGCGCGGCGCCTCCGGACGCCGGGGAGCGTGGTGACCGACAGGGGCAGCCACACGGTCGGGTTGCGTCCCTTCAGCCCCGGCGCCACGCGGCGCAGCGCGCGGACGTGGTTGAGCGCACGGCGCCAGGAACTCATGTCAGACGAGCGTAGTGGGCACGTCGAACGCTGCCACCACCCGGCGCAGTTCCTCCTCCGAGAGGCCCTGCGCGCGGCCGCCGGTGGCGAGGTTCTTGTACTCGTACAGCGCACCGGTCTCGGCGTACTCGATCTTGTCGCAGGCGCCCAGCGGCGAGGCGTCCGAGCGGGCCATGACGCCGTGCTTGGCCCACAGGACGATCTGGTGCTCGCGCAGCCCGGCGACGTTGTTCTCCATCAGCTCCGCCGACCCGGGGACCATGAACGGCAGGTACTTCACGCCCTCGGGCAGCTGCACGATGGTCTCGGGCTCCCACCGCAGGATCGCCCGGTTGAGCTCGGCGGTGCCCTGGAACTCGGGGATGTGCGAGAGCAGCGTCAGGTGCGGGGGCTGCGCGTGGATGACCGCGTGGAACGCCAGGCCCCGCCGGGCCACCTGGTCCTCGTGGACCGCCAGGTGGGAGTTGAACTCGCTGGTGGGCCGCTCGAAGTTGCCGCTCGCCTTGTAGTGCAGGGTCCCGGTGAGCCCGCCGTCGTGCACGACGACCGCACCGACGTTGCGGGCGGGCTGGGCGTGCACGCCGCGCAGGCGGCAGCCGGAGCCGGTGACCAGCACGGTGTAGCCGGCCAGGTGGGGCGCGGCCAGCGGCAACTCGATCTCGCGTCGCGCGTCGAAGAACTCCCCGAGGTCGACCTCCCAGTCGAAGACGACGGACAGGTTGCCCGCGCCGGCCTCGACGGCGTCGATGCCGTTGAGGCGTCGGCCGGCGGCGCCCATGCTCTCGAGCACTTCGGCCAGGGTCTCGGGATGCGATGTGGTGCCCATAGGACTTCCTTCGTCGGCGTTATGAATCGTTTCATAGTGTAGTGCCGGACGACCGGCCTCCGCCAGCGTTCCGGGGGTTTCGCCGAGACGGTCGTGCGCCCGTCCGGACGCCCCGGAGCGCCGCGGCCCACGCCGGCCCGATCATCTGCTGGTCTCGCGCGTCGCGGGCCTGCGCCCCGATCAGCGGCCGCGGTCGGCGCGCGCGGGCGGGCGGTCGCCGCGCAGGGACGCCACCATGTCGAGGACGCGGCGGGTCGCGCGGACGTCGTGGGCGCGGAAGACCGTCGCCCCCTGCCAGGCGGCGATGGCTGTCGCGGCGAGCGTCCCCTCGAGCCGCTCGTCCGCGGGCAGGTCGAGCGTCTCGCCGACGAAGTCCTTGCGGCTGATCGCCTGCAGCACCGGGAAGCCGAGCTCGACCAGGCGGCCCGTGTGCGCGACGAGCGCCAGCGAGTTGAGGGTGGTCTTGCCGAAATCGAGGGTCGGGTCGACCAGGACCCGCTCGGGCGGCAGCCCCGCGGCGAGCGCGCGGGCCGCGCCGTCGTGCAGGACGCGGACGACCTCGTCGACCACGGCGTCCCCCGGGCCGTAGTCCACGCCGACCGGGTCGGTGCGGGGCGGCAGCCCGCCCGCGTGCGAGACGACGTAGCCGACGCCCTGCCGCGCCGCCTCGGCGAGCAGGTCGGGGTCGGCCCCCTGCCAGGTGTCGTTCACCAGGTCGATCAGCCCGGAGCACGCCTGCGCCACCTCGGCCCGCCACGTGTCGAGCGAGATCAGCAGGTCCGGCATCTCGGCGCGGAGCGCCACCAGAGCCGGGCGCACCCGGTCGATCTCGGCGGTCGCGTCGATCCACTCCCCTCCTGGCCGGCGCGGACGCCGCCGACGTCGACGATGCTGACTCCCTCCCGCACCATCGCGCCGGCACGGGCGACCACGCTCGCGACGTCGGCGTGCCGCGCCGGCGCGTAGAAGGAGTCGGGGGTGCGGTTGATGATCCCCATGATCGCCGGGGCCGCCGCGTCGAAGCGTCGGCCGCGCAGGATCAGGGGAGCCGGGATCCGCCTCGTCATGCCCGGATTGTGCCACCCGCGGCCAACCCCGCGGGGCCGTTCCATCGCCGAGCCGGGCGCCGATTCACATCAGGGCGGAGGTCAGCCGGCAGACGTTGTTGACGTACTTCTCGTACCAGGGCCGCTGCCGCCATTCCTCGAGCGTCAGCACCGTCGAGACCTGCCGGTAGTGGGCGTCGTTGCGGTGCAGCAGGTCGACCAGGTTCCCGTCGAAGGCCATCAGCATGATCTCGTAGTCCAGCGCGAACGACCGGTAGTCCATGTTGGAGGATCCGATCACTCCGACCTTGTCGTCGACCGTCATGTACTTGGAGTGCAGCACGGCCGGCGCCGGGTACAGGTAGATCTGGACGCCGGCCTCCAGCAGGGCCTCGTAGTAGGAGCGCTGGGCGTGCCCGACGACGAACTGGTCGGCCTCCGCCCCGACGTAGAGCTCGACGTGGACGCCGCGGTAGACCGCCGAGGTGAGCGCGGTGAGCAGCGACTCGTCCGGGACGAAGTACGGGCTCGCGATCGTGATGGTCTCCTCGGCGAGGTACATCAGTGCGATGAACATGCGGTGGTTGGGCTGCGTCGGGTAGCCGGGGCCCGAGGGCACGAGCTGCATCGCGTTGACGCTGCCGCCGGGGATGAGGTCGGGCTTGTCGATGAAATGCTCCGCCGGGTCGAGCCGCTCGCCGGACTCGGTGTACCAGTCCATCGCGAACACCGCCTCGACCTCCAGCACGATGTCGCCGGACACGACGACGGACAGGTCGTGCCAGCGGCGTCCGATCTGCTCGTTGCGGCGGCTGCCGTAGCTGGGGTCGATGACGTTGTGGGAGCCCACCAGCGCCCTCTCGCCGTCCACGACCAGGAGCTTGCGGTGGTTGCGCAGGTCGGGGCGGCGCCAGCGTCCGCGCAGCAGGTCGATCGGCATCATGAGGCGCCACTCGACGCCGATGGCGGTCAGGCGCCGGCCGAACTCCCGCCAGCCGGGGTACTTCTGCGAGCCGAGCTGGTCGACGAGCAGCCGCACCTTCACCCCGCGCTTCACCGCGGCGGCCAGCGCCTGGAAGAACACGTCGGTCGTCGCGTCCCAGGCCATGATGTAGAACTCGACGTGGACGTACCGCGTCGCCCCGTCGACCGCCTCGGCCATCGCGGCGTAGGTGTCGGCGGCGTCGGCGAGCAGTCCGTGGATCTCGCCGGTCATGCACGGCAGCCCCGTGAGGTCCCGGTTCATCGCGATCACCCCGTCGAGGCCCTGCGAGGCGTCGGCGCCCTCGGGGATCAGCGGCAGCCCCAGCGCGTGGGTGCGGATGATCTCGTCGGCCTGCTGCTGCACCTGCTGGCGCCGACCCGTGACCCACGGGCTCCCGATCAGCCAGTAGAGCGGGAAGCCGACGACCGGCAGGAACAGGATCAGCAGCAGCCACGCCGAGGAGGACGAGGGTCGGCGGTTCTCGGGCACCACCCCGATGGCGATGATCTTCATCGCGTACTCGAGGACCAGCCAGATCGTGCTGAGGATCACCGTGGGGGTCATGGGGGCCTCCTTCGCCGCGATCGTAGCGGCTCGGAGGCCTCCCATCCGGCGGCCTGCGGGCGGCCGGCGCACGCCGCCCGGGGCGGCCGTCAGGCGTTCTTCAGGGTCACCCGGGCCAGGCCGGCGGCGACGAGCATCAGCACGATGCCGATCCCCGACGTCACCACCACGCCCGAGTCGAACGCGGCCCGAGCGGACTCCAGCAGCGGCTCGGCGAGCGCGGCGGGCAGCCCTGCGGCCACGTCGAGCGCACCGCCGAGCGTCTCCCCGGCCGCGGCCGCCTGCTCGGGGCTGAGCCCCGCCGGCACCTGGACGCCGCCGCGGTAGATCGCGGTCAGCAGCCCGCCCAGGACGGCGGTGCCGAGCACCGACCCGACCTCGTAGGCAGTCTCGGAGATCGCGGAGGCGGCGCCGGCCTTGGCCGCCGGGACGCTCGCGAGGATGAGGTCGTTGGAGATCGTCTCGGAGAACCCGACCCCGGCGCCCAGCAGGGCGAACGCGACCAGGAGGCCGGCGTCCGAACCGGCGCGGCCGCTCAGCATCACCAGCGCGTAACCGACCGCGTTGAGCAGCAGCCCGATCACCACGATGGTGCCCGGGCGCAGCACGCGCGCGATTCGGACGACCACGAGGCCCGCCACGATGGTGATGACCAGCCCGGGGAGCAGCACGAGGCCGGCCTGGATCGGCGTCCTGCCCGACACGAGCTGCAGGTGCTGCGACACGAAGAACAGGAACCCGACCATCGAGAAGATGCTCAGCAGGTTGGCCGACACCGCACCGCTGAACGTGGGGTTGGCGAACAGCCGGACGTCCAGCATGGGGTTGGCGCGGTGGAGTTGGCGATGGACGAACCACACGCCGGTGACCAGGGACGCGGCCAGCGTCGCCATCACCTCGGGCGTCGCGCCGTACACCGTGACGGACTTGATGCTCCACACCAGCGTCGACATGGCGGCCAGCACCAGCAGCGTGGAGAGCGGGTCGATCGCGCCGGGCTGCGGGTCGCGGGACTCGGGCAGCACCAGCAGGCCCGCGATCAGCAGCGGCAGCAGCACCGGGACGGCCAGCAGGAAGACCGAGCCCCACCAGAAGTGCTCGAGCAGGAAGCCGCCCACGAGCGGGCCGAGCGCGGCCCCGCCGCTGAAGCCGGCCGCCCAGATCGCGATGGCCAGGCGGCGCTCCTCGGCGTCGGTGAAGATGTTGCGGATCAGGCTCAGGGTCGCGGGCATGATCATGGCGCCGAAGAAGCCCATGGCCGCGCGCAGCGCGATCAGGGCGGACGCCGTGGGCGCGAAGGCGGCGATCACGGACACCGCGGCGAAGCCGGTGGCGCCGATCAGCAGGAGCCGACGGCGTCCGAAGCGGTCGCCGAGGCTGCCCATCGGGATCAGCAGGCCGGCCAGCACCAGCGGGTACACGTCGACGATCCACAGCAGCTCCACCCCGGTCGGGCGCAACGCCTCGGAGATCGCGGGCACCGCGAACGCGAGCACGGTGTTGTCGACCGCGACGAGGAGCACCGGCAGCATCAGCACGGCCAGGGCCCACCAGCGCAGCTTGGCAGCCGTCGGCGAGCTCAGTTCGGTGATGGTCATGCGGGCACATCCTCTCGGGTTCGGGGGCGGTGACGCGATTGCGCCGTCAACCATTCTAAACCGTCTAGACGGTACAGTTCAAACGCCGCTAGGGTGGTTGCCATGTCCGCGCGCGACCGCGTCCTCGACTCGTTCGAGACGATCCTGACCACCGAGGGGGAACGGGCGGCGACGCTCGACGCGGTCGCCGCCCACGCCGGCGTGTCCAAGGGCGGGCTGCTGTACCACTTCCCCAACCGGGAGGCGCTCGCCGCCGGCCTGCTCGAGCGCCTGCGCTCGCTCGCCGACGTCGACCTGGCCGCCATGGCCGCCGCCCCGAGGGCCCGTCGATCTACTACGTCTCCACGTCGTCCAACGTCGGCTCGGCGTTCGACCGCGCCCTCATCGCGGCGACCCGGCTGGGCATGGAGAAGCACCCGGACGCCAGCGCGACGATCCGCGACATCCAGCAGCGATGGCTGGCGCTGATCCGAGCCGAGGTCGGCGCCGACGGCGTCGCCGCCGCCATCATGCTGCTGGGCGACGGCATGTACTACAACGCGGTGTTCGGCGGCGAGGGCTTCGCCTCCCCCGCCCGCAACATGGACGCCCTCCTGGCCGTCGTCCGCGACCTCATCGCCACCGCGCGCGCCTGACCCACCTCGGACGCCTGAGCCACCTCGGGCGAAGGGGCGCCGCCCGAGGGAGGCTCCCTCAGATCGCCGCAGCCGCCGGCACCGTCCGGGCGTGCGCGCCCGCCCCGACCTCCAGGCGCGTCCCGTCCGGCAGGACCCAGTCGGCGACGATTCCCGCGGGCACCTCGGCGGTGACCTCGATCGTGCCGTCCGGGAGCCGCTTCCACCCCGACCGGATCGTGCCGACCGGGGCGTCCAGGGACGCCGCGGCCCAGTCCAGCCCGGGGCCGGGGACCGGCTCCAGCCGGACGCGCGCGTAGCCGGGCTCGGCCGGCCGGATGCCTCCGACGACCTGGTAGAGCCAGTCGGCGACCGCGCCCAGCGCGTAGTGGTTGAAGCTGGTCATCTGGCCGGGGTTGATCGAGCCGTCGGGCAGCATCGAGTCCCAGCGCTCCCACACGGTGGTCGCGCCCATCGAGATCGGGTAGAGCCACGAGGGGCACTCCTCCTCAAGCAGCAGCCGGTAGGCGTCGGCGACGTGGCCGGTCTCCGACAGCGCCCAGGTGACGTACGGCGTGCCGGCGAAGCCGGTGCTGACGCGGTAGCCGGCCCCGCGGACCAGCTCGGCGAGCCGCTCGCCGGCCCGCGCGCGGGCGGGTCCGTCCAGCAGGCCGAAGGCGATGGCGACCGCGTACACGGTGGCGCAGTCGGAGCGGATGCGCCCGGCGTCGTCGACGTAGTGCTCGATGAAGGCGGCCCGCACCCGGTCGGCCAGGGCGCGCCAGCGGGCGGCGTCGGCGTCCCGGCCGAGCACGGCGGCGGCGTCCGCGGCGAAGGACGCCGAGCGGAACAGGCTGGCCGTCGCGACCACGGCCGGGTCGGCCTTGGCCTGCTCCGGGGCGTCCGCGGGTGCGTCCGGGTCGAGCCAGTCACCCAGGATCTGGTCGGCCTCCCACAGGCCGGTCGGGCTGAGGACCGCCTCCACCGACTCAAGGTGGGCGACCATGCCGGGGTAGTGCTCGGCTAGCCGGCCGCGGTCGCCGTAGGCGTGCCACAGCGCCTCGGGCACCCAGCATGCCGCGTCCGCCCACACGGCCTGGATCCCGGGGAAGCCCTGCCAGCCGGCGTTCGCGCGGTGCCGCAGGACCTGGGGGACGATGATCGGGACGAACCCCTCCTGCTCGGTCTCGTGACGTAGGTCGAGCAGCCACTTGTGCAGGAAGTCGGCCACGTCGAACTGGAAGCACGCCGTCGCCGCGTAGGCGGCGATGTCGCCGGTCCAGCCCAGCCGCTCGTCGCGCTGGGGACAGTCGGTGGGCACGTCCAGGAAGTTGCCCTTCTGGCCCCATACCGAGTTGTGGACCAGCTGGTTCACGCCGGGATGGCTGCACGCGAAGGTCCCGGTCGGACGCAGGTCGCTGTGCACGACCACGGCCACCAGGTCCTCGGGTCGCAGGTCTCCGGGCCAGCCGGTGACCTCGGCGTACCGGAAGCCGTGGAAGGTCATGGTCGGCTCGACGGCGTCCTCGCCCCGGAGAGGGTGATCGTGTCGGTCTGTCGGGCGGCGCGCAACGGCCGGACGCCGAGTTCGCCGTCCTCCAGCACCTCGGCGTGGCGCAGCGTTAGGGTGGCGCCGCGCTCGCCCCGCACCGTGAAGCGCAGCCACCCGACGAGGTTCTGCCCGAAGTCGACCAGCGTCGCACCGGACGGCGAGGTCCACACCTTCACCGGCGCGATCACCTCGTGCCGCCCGATCAGCGGCCCGGTCTGCGGGACGAGCGCGGCGGCGTCCAGGGACCCCAGCGCCACCGGCTGGTCGGGCTCGGGGACGTGGGTGAAGTCGAGGTGCTGGCCGTGGTACAGGTTGTTGGCGCGCACGGGCCCCGTGGTCGCCAGCCAGGACGCGTCGGTCACCACCCGCTGCTCGTGACCGTCGGAGAACCGGACGATCAGCGACGCGGCGACGCCGGTGTCGGGCCCGTAGTCGGCCTGGGCGTCGGCGAACCCGAGCTTGCCGCGCCACCAGCCGTTGCCCACGGTGAAGGCCAGAACTGCGCCGTCGCGCACCAGGTCGGTGACGTCGAAGGACTGCACCTGCAGCCGCCACTCGTACGAGGTCCAGCCCGGGTTGAGCACCGACGCGCTGACCGGGTGGCCGTCGATCGTGGCCTCGTAGACGCCATGGGCGGTGGCGGCCAGCCGCGCGGAGACGACCGGGCCGTGCCCGGCATCCAGCTTCAGGGTGGTGTGCAGGACGGACGCCGGCGCGTCGGGGCGCGGGTCGTCCAGGGGGTGACGGATCAGGGCGGCGGTGGCGAGATCGGCGACGGCGTCGGTCATGGCTCAACCCTGGCCACCTTTTTGAAACGAGTCAATCGGTTGCCGCCCACCGCGGCCGTCCGAACCGATCGTCCCCCATGGACCGCTGCCGCCGTGTCCAAGGACGGCAGCGGTCCACTCCCGGGGGGTCCCGTCAGGCGGGAGGCCCCGGGTCGGGATGGGCCGCCTGCAGTCGGCCCACGTCTCTCCCGGCTCAGGCCGGGACGTACTGGGGTTGGCTCACCTCGTCGTTCCAGCGGCGCCTCGACCGGAACTCGGGGCGGTACTCCTCACCGCGCGCGATGACGAGCTCGACGTCGCGGAGCGCCTCGAGGTCGGCCCGCGGGTTGCCCCGCACGACGATCACGTCGGCGTCCAGGCCGGCGGCGAGCCGACCGGTGACGCCCTCCAGGCCGAGGGACTCGGCGGCCAGCGCCGTCGCGGAGTGCAGCACCTCGTCGTTCGTCATGCCGAACGCCGCCATGCCGGCCAGGCCGTAGACGTATTCGACGTGCGGCGCGTTGTCGATGCCCGCGTCGGTGCCCGCGACGACCTTGACGCCGGCGTCCAGCAGCCGCCGGTTGAGCCCCGGCTCGAAGACCTCGTCGGCGGTCTTGTCGATGTAGGTGAGGAACGTCCCGAGGGCCGCGCACACGGTCCGGCAGACGTACTGCCCGCTCTGGGCCGTCATGGCGATGACCTCGGCGTCGGGCCGGTTGGTGCCGTCGGCCTGGGTGAACGCGTAGTGCTCCAGCGAGTCGACGCCGGCGTTGATGGCGTTGCGGATGCCGGGCGTGCCGTGGCAGTGCGCGGCGACCCGCATGCCGTAGTGGTGCGCGGCGTCCACGATGGCCTGCATCTCCTCGGGCGTGAACTGGGCCTTGGCGGGCAGCGTGCCGGGGGTCATGTTGCCGCCGGTCGACATGATCTTGATGTGGTCCGCGCCGTCGCGACGCGCCCGCCGCACGGCCTGGATCACGCCGTCGACCGTCTCGGCCTCCCCGCCGAGGAAGTAGCAGTGACCGCCGGTGACGGTGATGGGGGCGTTCACGACAAGCAGGCGAGGCCCGCGCGCGCTGCCGGCGTTGATCGCCTGCTTGACGCGCACGTCCAGCAGCCCGGGCGCGCCCAGGTCGCGCGCGGTCGTGACGCCGGCGCTCAGCAGCTCCCGCGCGCTGCGCAGCATGATCGTGTAGCGCTCCAGGTCGTCGGCGGCCAGCATGACCTCGACGGGCTTGGCGGACCCGTCGAACGCCAGGTGGACGTGAGTGTCGATCAGGCCGGGCAGGATCGTGGCGTCGTCGCCGTGGTCGACGACCGCTCCATGCTCCGCCGGCAGGTCGGCGACGGGGCCGACCCAGGCGATGGTCGTCCCGTCGATCACGACGGCGGCGTCGCGCAGTTCCTCGCCGGGCGTCCCGGTCAGGACGCGGCCGGCGCGGTGGGTGGTGGGTGCGGACATTGACGTCCTCCTTGGTGGGGGGTTACCTCGGTCAGCCTCGGACGCCGACGGCGTCCAGGGCGGTGGCGATGCGATCGAGGGTGTGCATCATCAAGGGGTGGGGCATGGCGAAGACGAACCGGACGTGGCCGGCTCCGATGCGGCCGCACGCGGGGCCGTCGGAGCACATCACCCCGGCGCGCTGCAGCAGGAACTCCTGCGCCGAGCCGTCCAGCGCGTAGGCGCGCAGGTCGAGCCAGGCGATGTAGGTGCCCTCCGCGTGCGAGACCCGCGCGTGCGGCAGCCGGGCGGCGACGAACTCCTCCAGGGCGTCCCGGTTGCGGCGCAGGTAGGCCAGCACGTCGGCCAGCCAGGGGTCGGCGTCGTCGAAGGCCGCGGTGGTGGCGACGAGGCCGAGGTTCGCGGCGCCGTGCATGGGCAGGAAGCCGACCTCGTCCCAGCGCGCCTGGTCGGCGTCGTTGCTGGTGATCAGCTGGGCGCACTTCAGCCCGGGCAGGTTGAAGGCCTTGGACGCCGCCGTCGCGGTGACCGTGTGGCCGGCCGCGACGGGGCCGAGCGAGGCGTAGGAGACGTGCTGGTGTCCCGGGAAGACCAGCGGCAGCCAGATCTCGTCGGAGAACACGCGGCCGCCCTTGCGGTCGACGATCTCCTCCAGCGCGCGCAGCTCGTCGGTGGTGAAGACGCGCCCCGTGGGGTTGTGGGGGTTGCACAGCACCAGCAGGCCGCCGCCCTCGTCGAAGGCGCGCTCGATGCCGGCCAGATCGTTGACGTAGTGGACGCCGTCGTCTGTGAGCATCGGCACCTCGATGACCTCGCGCCCCATCATGGGGGGCACCGACAGGAACGGCATGTAGGCGGGCGTGGGGACGATGATCCTGCTGCCCGGCTCGCTGAAGTGTTCGATGGCGGCCTGCAGCACGGCGATGACGTCGGGCATCTCGTTGACGCGGGCGGGCGGCACGTCCCACCCGGCTCGGCGGCGCAGGTAGTCGGCGACCGCCCGCTGCATCTCGCGCTTGTGGCGCGGCGGCAGGTAGGCGAACAGCCCCGCGTCCACCTCGCGGTGGAGCGCGTCGACGATCTGGGGCGCGATCCCGTAGTCCATCTCGGCGGTGAACGCGCCGATCGCGCTGTCCTCGCGGACCCACTTGGTCGCGCCGGTGGCGCGCAGGTGGGCCAGGGTGATGGCGTCGAGTTCGTCGAAGGTGGGCATCGTCGCTCCTCTCAGGGCTGGACGGCCGGGCCGTCCGCCTCCTCGATCTCGTTGAGGTAGTTGTAGACGGTGAAGCGCGAGACCCCGAGCGCCTGCGCGGCGGTCTCCACCGAGTCGCGCAGCAGGAAGAACCCCCGCGCCTGGAGCTCCCGGACGACGTCGACCTTGTCGGCCTTGCGCATGTGCGAGACGCGCTTGCCCGTGCGGAGGATCGCGGCCTCGAGCACGTGGTCGGCCAGCTCGGAGACGCTCCGGGCGAAGCGCTCATTGCTCGGCGCCGCCTCGGTGGCCGCCGGCCGAGGCGGCAGCGCCACCCCCAGCGGCTCGGTCGGGGTGGGTGCGCCCGGCTCCAGCATGGACGCCGCGGCGTCGGCCAGGGCCTGCCAGAACGCGACCGCGCGGTTGACGCACAGCACGGCCACCGGCTCGTCCGCGGAGTTGCGGATCACCGTCGTGGTGCAGCGCAGGGTGCCGGCCGTGGGGTGCTGGGCGACGTAGTCGGTGACGGTCTCGTAGCGGCCGCGCACCGCCATCTCCAACAGCAGATCGGTCGCCGGATCGCCCACGACGCGGCCCGTGACGTGGCCGGCCAACGCGACGATCGATTCGGGGAGCGCCCCGATGTCGTGCAGCACGACCTCCACGCCGGCGGGCACGGCGCCGTGCAGCGCGTCGACCGCCTTGGCCAACGTGGCCAGGATGACCTCGTTCTCCTCGCGCGGACCCGACCCACCGCTGACGTCCATGGCACTCCTCCCGGCGTGGAACTCCTGACCTGCTTTATACACCATGTTGAAGGTGTCTCGTCAAACTGCTTAAACGTTTCATAACTTGTTGCACTATTTGCCCTAGTCACAGAGCCCTTCACTCTTGATTGTCAACAGTTCGTTGGGATAATCTCTCACCGCTTGTTGAAGTTGCGGTCACCACGGCGGTGAACGTCCCGACGAGCACACCCCACCCGACGAAGGGAGCAACCATGTCCGACACCGCGACGACATCGAGTGGCAGACGATCGATCTTCAGCATCCCCGGCGTCTCGGGCTCGCAGTTGCGGGCCGCGGCGGTCGGGAACCTCATCGAGTGGTTCGACTGGAACGCGTACGCGTTCCTGGCGGTCTACTTCTCCAGCCAGTTCTTCCCCAAGGACAGTCCCCCGCTCGTCGCCCTCCTGGGCACGTTCGGGATCATGGCCGTGGGCTTCATCATGCGGCCGATCTCGGGGCTCATCATCGGCTGGGTGGCCGACCGGCTGGGCCGCAAGGTCGCCATGCTCATCACCGTGTGGGGCATGGGCATCGCCAGCCTGCTGATCGGTCTGGCGCCCACCTTCGAGCAGGTCGGCGTCCTCGCGCCGGTCATCCTGCTGCTCGCGCGGGCCACCCAGGGCATCTGCATCGGCGGCGAGTACGCGTCGATGTCGGCGTTCGCGATGGAGATGACGCCGACGGGCAAGCGCGGCTTCATCGCCGGCATCCTCGGCGGCGTGGCCGCGCTGGGCCAGGTGGCCGTCACGCTCATCATCGTGCTGCTGGCCAACATCCTGAGCCACGAGCAGATGGTCGAGTTCGGCTGGCGCATCGTCTTCGTCGTCGGCGGCCTGCTGTCCATCTGGGGCATCATCCTGCGCCGCGGCATGCACGACACCGTCGAGAAGGCCGATCGGCCCCGCACGCGCAGCACCCTCGGCTCGATGTTCCGGCCGATGCGCGAGCACCCGAAGGAGACGGTCCGGGTCATCGGGCTCACCATCGGCTTCACCGCGATGGTCTACGCCTGGGGCGCCTACATGCCGACCTACGCGACCACCTACGCCGGCCTGGATCCGCGCTTCACCATGATCGCGATGCTGGTCACCTCGCTGACGCTCATCGTGGCCACCCCGCTGGCCGGCATCCTGTCGGACAAGGTGGGACGTCGACCCACGATGCTCGCCGCGGGCATCATCCTCGCGGTCGCGACCGTGCCGGCGCTGGGCCTGCTCAACGATCAGTTGTGGCGCCTCATCCTCATCCAGGCGGCGGGCAACCTGGTGATCGCGCTGCTGCAGGCCAGCTCGATGCCCGCCTACTCCGAGATGTTCCCGACGCAGTTCCGGGCGGCCGGTTTCGGCTTCCCGTACGCGCTGACCGTTGGCCTGGTGGGCGGCACCGTCCCGATGGTCGGCACCCAGCTCGCCTCCATGGGGGCGGGCCACATGTTCCCGTGGTACCTCGTCGCCCTGATCGTCATCTCGATCTTCTTCTACGCCACGATGAAGGAGACCGCCTTCCAGGACATGCCCGACTGACCTCTGCCGGGTTCGGCGCGCCGGCCGCCGGCGCGCCGGCCGTGCCCGAGGGTCGTCCGGTCCGGGCGGGGAGGGGCTTGCTCCCCGTTCGGACCGGGTCGCCCTGATGCTCGCCGGCTTCGACACCGACGCCCGGCCGCTCCCCCGTCGGGTGGGGCCCGGCTCAGATCACGGCGCGGATCAGCAGGATCACCGCGGCCAGGGTCGAGAACCCCACCACGGCCGCCCCGAAGGCGGTGTCGCTGAAGCGGCGTCCGCCCAGGATGGACGCCCCGAACCCGAGCAGCGTGGCCGGCAGCATCGACAGCCCCACCATCCACGAGGTCGCACTGAGGCGTCCGACCGCGGCCAGGGACGCCAGCGTCACGACGGTGCTCATCAGGAAGTAGACGGCCATGGTGGCGCGCGCCCGGGAGGGCGTGTCGTTGCGCAGCACGATCGCGATCGGCGGGCCGCCGATGGACGCCGTGGTGCCGCCCAGGCTCGAGATCGCGCCTGCGCTGATCAGGGTCGCCGGGCCGCGGCGCGGCTCGATCCGGAACAGCGGCAGCACCGCGACCAGCAGCACCACGATGCCGACGATCACCTGCAGCACGCGCGCCGGCACCGCCGCGACGATCCAGGCGCCGAGCAGCGTGGCCGGCAGCGTCCCGACCATGATCCAGCCCAGCGCGCGCCAGTCCACGGACCGGCCCTCGCGGGCGAGCGTCATGAACGGCAGCGGGATGGATCCGATGATGAGCGCCGCGGGGATCAGCTCGGGCGCGAGGAACGCCACGACGGGCGCGGCGATCACGCCGAAACCGAAACCGATGTAGCCCTGCACCGCGGCGCCCACGAAGGCGAGCACGAGCAGCACCACGAAGACGCCGGTCGAGACTCCGACGATCACAGGCGCCCGCCCACCAGGACGACGTGCAGCGTCCGGGGTCCGTGCACGCCCTCGACCCGGCTGAGTTCGATGTCGGAGGTGGCGGACGGCCCGCTGATCCAGGTCAGCGGGGAGCCGTCGCCGATCGCGGCGGTGAGGCGTGCGACCGCCTCGGGGACGCCGCTGACGACCTGGTCGGCGCGCACGACGCACACGTGCAGGTCGGGGACGAGCGTGAGGGCGCGGCGGCCCTGGTCGGGTCCGTGGTCGAGCACGATCGTGCCGGTCTCGGCGATGCCGACGGCCGATGCGGTCACGACGGCGTCGATCCGGTCGAGTTCGCGGCGGTCCAGCGGCGGGTCATCGTCGTGCACCGTCAAGCCGGCCGCGGCGATCGCATCCCGCCAGGACGCGGGGACGCCCGCGGGCAGGACGACCGAGGCCGCCTCGCCCAGCCCCGCCACGACGGCGGCGGGCACGTCGTCGGGCGCGACCCGGACGACGGTGGCCCGGTAGTCGGCGACGCGTTCGTCGAAGACGTCCAGGACGTCGCCCGCGAGCTCCACGGGACGGCCGTAGGCCCAGCCCGCGGAGCGTCCGGGCGCGCGCTCGTCGCCGAGCGCGGCGGCGATCCGCCCGAGGATGACCTCACGGCTGCCCATCGTTCCCCTTCCCCTGCGTCGCGCCGCGCTCCCGCCGCCACCAGTCCCGGAACGTCTCCGTGGGGGGCTTGGGCAGGTCGCGGGCGGTGGTCCAATGCGCGGCCGGGCCGGGGACCGGCAGCGGGCCGATGACGGGCTTGGGCCAGAGGCGTCCGGCGAGTTCGACGCCCTTCTCGGCCAGCCCGAGGCGGGCGCCGGCGCCCATGAGCCAGCCGCCGCCCTTCATGACCAGCGCCTCCGCGGTGGGGCGCTTGGCCGTCTCCACGACGCGGTTGCGCAGGTGGACGAGCACCTCGGGGATGTCGATCCGCACCGGGCACACCTCGAAGCAGGCCCCGCACAGCGAGGACGCGTACGGCAGCGACCGGTCAATGTCGGACTCCAGCCCGCGCAGCATCGGCGTCAGGATCGCGCCGATGGGCCCCGGGTAGACCGAGCCGTAGGCGTGGCCGCCGGTGCGCTCGTAGACGGGGCAGATGTTGAGGCAGGCCGAGCACCGGATGCAGCGCAGCGCCTGGCGTCCGACCTTGTCGGCCAGCACCTTGGTGCGGCCGTTGTCGACCAGCACGACGTGTACGTTCTGCGGCCCGTCGCCCTCGCGGACGCCGGTCCACATGGACGTGTACGGGTTCATCCGCTCGGCGGTCGAGGAGCGCGGCAGCAGCTGCAGGAAGACCTCGAGGTCGGACGCCGTGGGCAGCACCTTCTCGATGCCCACCACCGAGATCAGCGTCTCGGGCAGCGTCAGGCACATCCGGCCGTTGCCCTCGGACTCGACCACCACCAGCGTCCCGGTGTCGGCGATCGCGAAGTTGGCCCCGACACCGCCACCTTGGCGCGCAGGAACTTCTCCCGCAGGTGGACGCGCGCCGCCCCGGCCAGCTCGCCGGGCTCATCGGTGAGCCCCGCGGGCGCGGGCTCGCCGTAGTTGCCCATCTCGGCGTTGAAGATCTCGCGCACCTCGGAGCGGTTGCGGTGGATCGCGGGCACGAGGATGTGGCTGGGTCGGTCGTGACCCAGCTGGACGATCAGCTCGGCCAGGTCGGTCTCCCAGGACGCGATCCCGGCCGCTTCGAGGGCCTCGTTGAGGTCGATCTCCTGGGTGGCCATCGACTTCACCTTGACGACCTCGTCGGCGCCCTGCTCGCGCACCAGGTCGATGACGATCCGGTTGGCCTCCTCGGCGTCGGTGGCCCAGTGGACGACCGCGCCGGCGCGGGTGAGCGACTCCTCGAGCTGCAGCAGGTAGGTGTCCAGGTGCGCCAGGACGTCGTCCTTGATCGCCTCGCCGGCCAGCCGCATCTCCTCCCAGTTCGGGACCTCGGCCACGGCGTTGGCCCGCTTGTCGCGGATGGTCGTGGTGGCGTGCTTGAGGTTGCGCCGCAGCTGGGAGTCGGCGACGGCCTTGGCGGCGTTCTTGTCGAACTTCGGCATCCCGATGAACGTGCCGGGCGGCGGCGCCGGGGTGAGGCGTCCGGCGTCGGGGCGGCGGAGCGGGGCGTTCATGCGACCGCCTCGCCGGTCTCCGTGCCGGCGAGGATCTCCGCCAGGTGGATGGGCCGGACGCCCGTCTGCAGCCGGCTGAGCAGGCCGCCGATGTGCATCAGGCAGGAGTTGTCGCCGGCGACGAGGTATTCGGCCCCGGTGTCGAGCACCGCCCGCACCTTGTCCGAGCCCATCGCGACGGAGACGTCGGGGTTCTTCACCGAGAAGGTGCCCCCGAAGCCGCAGCACTGCTGGGCGTCGGGCAGGTCGAGCAGCGTGAGCCCGCGGACGGCCTGCAGCAGGCGGTAAGGGCGGTCCCCCACCTTCGTGACGCGCAGCGAGTGGCACGTCGGGTGGTAGGTGACCCGGTGCGGGAAGTAGGCGCCCACGTCGGTGGTGCCCAGCACGTCCACGATGAACTCGCTCAGCTCGTAGGTCTTGGCGACCACGTCGGCGACGCCGGCGCGCAGGGCCGGGCTGCCGTCACGGGCGGCGAGCATCGGGTGCTGGTCGCGGACCGAGCCGACGCACGACCCGGACGGGCCGACGATGTAGTCGTAGTCGGCGAAGGCGTCGACGTAGTTGCGCACCGACCCCATGGCCTCATCGAAGTAGCCGGTGTTGGTGAACATCTGGCCGCAGCAGCTCTGGCTCAGCGGGAACTCCACCGTGCAGCCGAGCCGCTCCAGCAGCGCGACGACCGCCTTCGGGGTCGACGGGAACATGGCGTCGTTCACGCAGGTGGCGAACAGGGCCACGGTCGGTCCGCTCATGGTCCTCCCTTGTCGTCGTCGTTCGACTCTGGTACGAGCCCGGTGATTGGTCAACTGGTTGGCACGAGGTGGCCGGGTTCGTGGCGGCGCGGGCTCGTCGAGCGGGCGACGAGGTCGCGCAGGTCCGCCAGGCCGCCGGGCAGGCCCAAGCCGCGGGCCTGGGCCAGGACGTTGCCCAGCGCGGTCGCCTCGACCGGGCCGGCGAGCACCGGGACGCCGGCGCGTGCGGCCGTCCGGGCGCACAGAAGTTCGTTCAACGAGCCGCCGCCGACGATGTGGATCTGCGCGATCGGGATCCCGGAGAGTTCCCCGGCCAGCAGCGCGGTGCGCGCGAAGGCGTCCGCGAGGCTCTCCAGGATCAGCCGGACCAGCGCGGGCTGCGAGGCGGGGACGGGCAGGCCACGCTCGGTCAGCCAGGACGCGATCCTCGCGGGCATGTCGCCGGGCGGCAGGAAGCGGGCGTCGTCGACGTCGAAGAGGTGCGCGGGCTCCGGCTCGGCGGTGGCCGCCGCGAGAACGTCCGTCAGGTCGACGGGCCGGCCCTCGCGCTCCCAGCCGCGCAGGGTCTCGGTGAGGATCCACAGCCCCATCACGTTGCGCAGGAAGCGGGTGGTGCCGTCCACGCCGCCCTCGTTGGTGAAGTTGGCCTCCCGGGCGGCGTCGGTGAGGATCGGCGCCGGCGTCTCGACGCCGACCAGCCCCCACGTGCCGCACGAGATGTAGGCGGCCCGGGTGGGGTCCATCGGCACGGCCAGCACGGCGGCGGCCGTGTCGTGGCTGGGCGCCGCGAACACCGGGACGGCCGCGCCGACCATCTCCGCGGCGTGCCCGGTCAGCGCGCCGATCCGGTCCCCCGGCTGCACGAGCGGCCCGAACAGGGACGCGGGGATGCCGAGGCGTCCCATCAGGTCGGTGTCCCAGGTGCCGGTGCGCGGGTCGAGCAGGCCGGTGCTGGACGCGTTGGTCACCTCGTTGACCCGCTCCCCGGTCAGCCAGAACGCGAGCAGGTCCGGCAGCATCAGGAACCGCTCGGCGCCCAGCCCCGACGGGGTCTCGGCGGCGAGCTGGTAGAGGGTGTTGAAGGGCAGGAACTGCAGCCCGTTGCGCCCGTACAACTCGGCGAACGGCACCACCGCGTGCACCGCCTCGACGCCGCGGGCGCCGCGCTCGTCGCGGTAGGCGTACGGCAGCCCGACCAGGGCGTCGCCGCGCAGCAACCCGTAGTCGACGGCCCACGAGTCGATGCCGATGCCGTCCAGCGGTGCGGACGCCGCGGCCGCGCGCAGGCCGTCCAACGCGGACGCGTAGAGGTGCAGCAGGTCCCAGTGCAGGCCATCGGGCAGGCGGACCGGCTCATGGGCGAACCGGGCCACCTGCTCCAAGGCGATGCCGTCGGCCGACACCCGGCCGAGCATGACGCGCCCGCTGGTCGCTCCGAGATCGACCGCGGCGACCGTGACGGGCGCGCTCATCTCTCCCCCGGCCTAGCGCAGGAACGCGGCCGCGACGCCGGCGTCCACCGGGACGTGCAGGCCGGTCGTGTGCGACAGGTCGGACGTGCACAGCACGAACGCCGCGTTGGCGATGTTCTCGGGCAGCACCTCGCGCTTGAGCAGGGTGCGCTGGGCGTAGTACTTGCCCAGGTCCTCCTCGGCGACGCCGTAGACGGCGGCGCGCTTGGCTCCCCAGCCGCCGGCGAAGATGCCCGATCCGCGGACCACGCCGTCGGGGTTGATGCCGTTGACCTTGACGCCGTGCTCGCCCAGCTCGGCGGCCAGCAGCCGCACCTGGTGCGCCTGGTCGGCCTTGGTGGCGGAGTAGGCGATGTTGTTCGGGCCGGCGAAGACCGAGTTCTTGGACGAGATGTAGAGGATGTCCCCGCCCAGCTTCTGCTCGATCAGCACCTTGGCGGCGGCGCGGGAGACCAGGAACGAGCCCTTGGCCATCACGTCGTGCTGCAGGTCCCAGTCGGCCTCGGTGGTCTCCAGCAGTGACTTGGAGAGCGACAGGCCGGCGTTGTTCACCACGATGTCCAGGCCGCCGAAGGCCAGCACGGTGGCGTCCACCGCGGCCTGCACCTGCTCGGCCGAGGTGACGTCGCACTGCAGCCCGATGGCGACGTCCGGGCCGCCGATCTCGGCGGCGGCCGCCTGCGCCTTGGCGAGGTCGAGGTCGGCGATGGCGACGCAGGCGCCCTCGGCCGCGAACCGGGCGGCGATGGCCTTGCCGATGCCGGACGCCGCGCCGGTGACCAGCGCGATCCGGGTGGCGAGCGGCTTGGGCTTGGGCATCCGCTGCAGCTTGGCCTCCTCCAGCGCCCAGTACTCGATGCGGAACTTCTCGGCCTCGTCGATGGGCGCGTACGTCGACAGCGCCTCGGCGCCGCGCATCACGTTGATCGCGTTGACGTAGAACTCGCCGGCGACGCGGGCGGTCTGCTTGTTCGCGCCGTAGGAGAACATGCCCACGCCCGGGATCAGGATGATCAGTGGGTCGGCGCCGCGGATCGCGGGGCTGTCGGGGGTGGCGTTGCGCTCGTAGTAGCCGGCGTAGTCGGCACGGTACTCCTCGTGCAGGGTCTCCAGGCGGGCGATCGTGTCCTCGACCGAGGCGTCCGCGGGCAGGTCGAGCAGCATCGGCTTGACCTTGGTGCGCAGGAAGTGGTCGGGGCAGGACGTCCCGAGCTCGGCCAGCGCGGGCGCCTTCTCCGAGGCCAGGAACTCGAGCACGACGTCGGCGTCGGTGAAGTGGCCGACCATCGGACGGTCCTGGCTGGCGATCGCGCGCAGGGTTGGGGCCAGCGCGGCGGCCTTGGCCTTCCGCTCCGCCTCGGGCAGCGCCTCGAACCCGGCCCGGACGCCGCCGAACGGGTCGGCCTTGCCGTGCGCCGCGATGTGGTCCTCGGCGGTCTTGATGATCCACAGGGAGTTGGCCTCGGCCTCCTCCGAGGTGTCGCCCCACGCGGTGATGCCGTGCCCGCCCAGGATCGTGCCGATCGCGGCCGGGTTGGCCTCCTTGATCGCGGCGATGTCCAGGCCGAGCTGGAAGCCCGGACGCCGCCACGGCACCCACACCACCTTGTCACCGAAGATCTGCGCCGTGAGCGCCTCGCCGTCGGCGGCCGTCGCGATGGCGATGCCGGAGTCGGGGTGGAGGTGGTCGACGTGGGCGGCGTCCACCAGGCCGTGCATGGCGGTGTCGATGGACGGCGCCGCCCCACCCTTGCCGTGCAGGCAGTAGTCGAAGGCCGCGACCATCTCGTCCTCGCGGTCGATGCCGGGATAAACGTCGACCAGGGCGCGCATCCGGTCCAGGCGCAGAACGGCCAGGCCCTCGGGCTTGAGGGTGCCCAGGTCGCCGCCCGAGCCCTTGACCCAGCACAGCTCGACGGGCTCGCCCGTGACGGGGTCGATCTCGGTGCCCTTGGCGGAGGTGTTGCCGCCGGCGTAGTTGGTGTTGCGGGGGTCGGCGCCCAGACGGTTGGAGCGCTCGATCAGCTGACGGACTGCTTCATTGACCATGGTTGGTGGTTTTCCTGTCGTGGGTGAGGGACGGGAGGGCTCAGGCGCCCCAGGACGCCTGGGTGCCGCCGACGCGGTCGGCCTCGATCTTCTCCTGGTAACCGGAGGCCAGGTAGGCGGCCATCGGGTCGCCGGGCAGGCCGCGTTCTCCGCGCCAGGCGGCCAGCTGGGAGCGGACGTCGGTGTAGAAGGCGTCCATGAGGACCTGATTGGCGCCGAGCACGTCGCCGTTCTCCTGGGCGACCTTCAGCGCGTCGGCGTCGACGGCCAGCGCGCGGGCCAGCATCTCCTGGACGTTGAGCACCGACCGGATCTGGCCGGGGATCTTCTTCTCGATGTTGTGGCACTGGTCGAGCATGAACACCACGCCCGAGTCGGCCTTCAGGCCGCCGCCGCGCACGACCTCGTACAGGATGCGGAACAGCTGGAACGGGTCGGCCGCGCCCACGATCAGGTCGTCGTCGGCGTAGAACCGGCTGTTGAAGTCGAAGCTGCCCAGGCGTCCGAGGCGCAGCAGCTGCATGACGATGAACTCGATGTTCGTGCCGGGGGCGTGGTGGCCGGTGTCGAGGCAGACCGAGGCCTGCTCGCCCAGCGCGAGGCACTGCACCAGCGAGGTGCCCCAGTCCGGGACGTCGGTGTGGTAGAACGCCGGCTCGAAGAACTTGTACTCCAGGACGAGGCGCTGGTCGGCGTCCAGGGCGGCGTAGATCTCGGCGAGCCCCTCGGCGAGCCGGTCCTGCCGGCCGCGCAGGTCGTCCTGGCCCGGGTAGTTGGTGCCGTCGGCGAGCCAGATCTTCAGATCCTTCGAGCCGGTGGCGCGCATGATCTCGATGCACTCGAGGTGGTGGTCGATCGCGGCGCGGCGGACGGCGGCGTCGGTGTGGCACAGCGAACCCAGCTTGTACTGGTCGTCCTGGAACGTGTTGGAGTTGATCGTGCCGATCCGCACGCCGCGGTCGGCGGCGTGCGCCGCCAGGGCGTCCCAGTCGTCCACCTTGTCCCACGGGATGTGCAGCGCGACGGCCGGGGCGAGCCCGGTGAAGGCGTTGACCTGGGCGGCGTCGTCGATCTTCTCGAACGGGTCGCGCGGGCCGCCGGGGCCGGCGAAGACCTTGAACCGCGTGCCGGAGTTGCCGTACGCCCACGAGGGCACCTCGATCGCCAGGGTGGCGAGGGTGTCGAGCTGGTCGGTGGTCAAAGCCATGTCAGTCTCCTTGAGGGGCGGTCGGCAGCCCCGCCGCGCGTAGTTGGTCGTCGAGGTTGAAGATCTCCTCCAGGCGGAGGAACCCCTGGTCGGGCGGCAGGTCGAGGTCCACGAAGAACTCTCCCATCTCGGCCTGCCAGCGGGCGTTCACGTCCGTCGCCGCCATCGCGTCCTGCGCGGCGGCGAGGCTCTCGGTCTCCAGGTACCCGATGAGCAGCCCGTCAGGGCGCAGGAAGATCGAGTAGTTCCCCCAGCCGGTGTCGCGGAGCGCGGCGAGCATGTCGGGCCACACGGCGGCGTGCCGGGCCTTGTACTCCTCGAGGCGCTCGGGCCTGACCTGCAACTGGAAGCACACGCGCTCCATGTCCCCGACCTCCTTGCCTGAAACGTTTCATGACGAACTCTGCCAGCGCCCGAACGCGCGGTCAAGGTGGTCCCCGGAATTTCCTCGTTGGCGTTGTCGCTACGATCCCAGCATGGAACGCAACGGCGCCGTGGGCGTCAAGGAGGTCGCCGCGCGCGCCGGCGTCTCGGTCGGCACCGTCTCCAACGTCCTCAACCGCCCCGCCAAGGTCTCCCAGGCCACCCGCGACAAAGTGCAGTCGGCGATCGACGAGCTCGGCTTCGTCCGCAACGAGGCGGCGCGCCAGCTCCGCGCGGGGATGAGCAACTGCGTCGGCCTCATCGTCCTCAACGCCACCAACCCCTTCTTCAACGACATCGCCGCCGGCGCCGAGGAGGTCGCCGCCGAGCACGGCGTCTCGGTGCTGGTCGGCAACAGCGCGGAGATCGAGTCCCGCGAGGACGCCTACCTCGCCCTGTTCGAGCAGCAGCGGGTCCGCGGCGTCCTGGTCAGCCCGATCGGCGCCGCCACCGCGAAGCTGGACCGGCTGAAGCGGCACGGCATCCCCAGCGTCATCGTCGACCGGGACATCACCGGCGGGTCCTACACGTCGGTCTCGGTCGACGACGTGACCGGCGGCGAGCTGGCCGTGCGCCACCTGGCCGAACTGGGCCACCGGCGCATCGCCTACGTCGCGGGGCCCGTGAACCTGCGGCAGGTCGTGGACCGCTGGGAGGGCGTCGAGCGCGAGTCGGCGCGGCACCCCGGCATGGAGGCCGAGTTCGTCCACGTCCCCAACCTCACGATCCCCGCCGGGCTGCACGCCGGCCTGCAGATCCTCGACCGCCCGCGCGAGGAGTGGCCCACGGCGATCTTCGGCGCCAACGACCTCGTCGCCCTGGGGCTGCTGCAGGCGATGGCGGCCCGCGACGTCGACGTGCCCGGCGACATCGCCCTGATCGGCTACGACGACATCGAGTTCGCCGCCGGCGCCGCCATCCCGCTCAGCTCGATCTCCCAGCCCCGCCACGAAATCGGACGCCGCGCGATGGAGCTGCTGCTGGCCACCACCGAGGCGCCCGACCGCCCCTCCGAGCGGATCGTGCTGCAACCGGAGCTCGTGGTGCGCCGCACGACCGACCCGGACGCGGCGCTGGACTGATGCTCCCCATCGCCCTGCCCCTGGCGCCGATGCTCGCGCGGTCCGTGCGGGAGGTGCCCCGCCCCGGACGCCGGGCGAGTTGAGCTACGAGCCCAAGTGGGACGGCTTCCGCTGCATCGCCGCGCGCGACGGTGACACCGTCGCCCTGTGGAGCCGCTCGCGCAAGCCGCTCACGGATTACTTCCCGGAGGTGGCCGCGGCCTGCCGCCGCTGGCTGCCGGAGCAGGCGGTCGTGGACGGCGAGATCATCGTCCGCAGCGGCGAGCCGGGCGCCGAGCGGCTGGACTGGGAGGCGCTCAGCGTCCGCATCCACCCCGCGGCCAAGCGCGTCCGCCAGCTCGTCCAGTCCACCCCCGCGGAGCTGGTGACCTTCGACCTGCTGGCCCTGGCCGACCTGGACCTGATGCCGCTGCCGCAGCGTCAGCGGCGCGAGGCCCTGCTGACGCTGCTGGGCGACGCCCCGCGCGACTCCGGGCTGCACGTGACCCGCGCCACCGACGACCCGGAGCTCGCGGCCGACTGGTTCACCCACTTCGAGGGTGCGGGCCTGGACGGGGTGATGATCAAGCCGACCGACGCCCCCTACTCCCCGGGCGCGCGCACCATGATGAAGCTCAAGCACGCCCGCACCGCCGAGGCCGTCATCATCGGGTTCTCCCGCTCCCGCACCGGCCACGGCGTCGGGTCGCTGCACCTGGGGCTCTACGACGACGGCGTCCTGCTGCCGGTCGGCGGCATCGGCGCGTTCCCGGACGCCGCCCGCGGCGTCTTCGAGGAGATCCTGGAGCCACTGCTGCTGCCCGAGGACGAGGCCCACGACGCCCCGCGGCCGTCCGCCGTCTCGCGGCTGGGGCCGCGCGACTTCGTCCCGCTGCGTCCGGTGCTGGTGGTCGAGTTGGCCTACGACCAGCTCGAGGGCAAGAGGTTCCGCAACAGCGCCCAGTTCGTGCGCTGGCGTCCCGACCGGGACCCCGAGTCCTGCCGACTCGACCAGCTCGAGGCGGTGCCGGGTTACGACCTGGACGCCGTGCTGCGCCCCTGACACGTCCGGTTCCCGGCCGCGACCCCGGCGGCGCCGGCCGTGCGCGGAGCGTCCCGGGCGGAGTCGGTCGCTAGGCGTACTGCTTGAGGTCGCCCTCGCCGCGCTTCATGGCCTCGAAGAAGGCCTTGGAGCGGGCGGCGTCCCACAGGACGCTGGAGCCCGCCGGCGTGTTCGCGTTGGCGTTGCCGACCGGGACGCTGAGGGTGTCGGCCTGCCCGGTGCCCACCTTGAGCGCCGCGGCTCCCAGCCCGAAGAAGCCCGCCGGGCCGGTGTCGTCGCCGATCGTCAGGGCCTTCGACGTGGAGGAGTTGACGCCCCACCAGCGCCACGGCAGCGCCACCGTCGCCGGCGACAGCATCTTCTTGGCCAGCGCCGAGACCATCTCCCGCTGCCGCTTGGCGCGGCCGAGGTCGCCCTCCGGGTCGGCCTTGCGCATCCGGACGTAGCCCAGCGCGGTGGTGCCGTCCATCTGCTGGCAGCCGGCGGGGATGTCGAGGTTGGAGTCGCGGTCCTTGATCGCGGTCGGCGGGCACATCTCGATGCCGCCGACGGCGTCCACGACGTTCACGAAGCCGCCGAAGCCGACCTCGACGTAGCCGTCGACGTGCAGGCCGGTGTTCTGCTCGATCGTCTGGACGAGCAGCGGGGCGCCCCCGAAGGAGTAGGCGGCGTTGATCTTGTTCTTGCCGTGGCCGGGGATCGCGACGTAGCTGTCGCGGGGCACCGAGATGAGGGCGGCGCGCCCCGACGGCGGCACGTAGAGCAGCATGATCGTGTCGGTGCGCCGGCCCGCGTCGTTGCCCGTGCCGAGCTTGTTCTGCTCGTCGGTGCTCATCCCCTCGCGCGAGTCCGACCCGGCCAGGACGTAGACGAAGCCCGGGGAGTCGGGCGGGCGCTGACCGGTGGGGGCCGCGTCGGTCCGCGGCATGAACGGCCAGGTCGCCAGGGGGATGCCCAGCAGGTACACCAGCACCAGGGCGAGGATCAGCACCAGGACGCGCGCGCCCCGGCGGCCGCGACGCCGCGGCGTCCGGCTCGGGACGGCCGAGCGGGGCTCGGGTGCGCGAGGCGGCGGACCGCTCGGCGCCGTCCGGGACGCCCGGTACTCGCCGGTGCGCAGCGGGTCGCCGTCGGCGTCGTAGTGGCCCACCGGGGTGGGTTCGGCGGCGCGGGGACGCGGTGGCTCGGGCGCCGGTTCGGGCGCTCGTTCCGCGGGCTCCTGGCCGTCGGAGTAGGCGCCCCGACGGTAGAGCCAGTCCTCGTCGTCGGATCCGCTCACCCGATCCACCGTACGCGACGGTGCCGTGGGCCGGTATCAGGCCAGGGTCGCAACCACGGCGCCCACGGTCTCACCGTGGCCCAGGACGGGGACGTCCGCCAGCGCGTCGAGGGCGGCCTCGTCCAGGCCCAGGGTCCGCAGGGCGGCGGCCGCGACGACGCGTCCCGCCCGGTTCCCGTCGGCGATCTTCACCGCGAGCCCGCGTCCGTCGGGCAGCCCCACCGCGACGACGGCCTCGGCGCCCTCCTTGGCGATGAGCCCCCGGACGGCCGCCATCAGCTCACTGTCGGGACGCCCCGGGCCGCCCACGTGGAACGGGTGCGCGCGCATGGCGTCGGCGACCAGCTTCGCCTCCCCGTCGCGCGCCGCGGCGAGCCGCCCGAAGGCGCGCGCCAGTCCGACGAGCGGGAAGGCGGGCACCGGGGCGCCGCAGCCGTCGACCGCCACGGTCACGATCTCCTCGCCGGTGTACTCCCGCGTGACCTCGAGCACCGAGGCCTGCAGCGGGTGGCGCGCATCGAGGTAATCCTCGGTGCTCCAGCCGGACGCGCGGCAGGCGCGCAGCATGCCGGCGTGCTTGCCCGAGCAGTTCTGGGCGATCCTCTCGTCGCCGTGGCCCGCGGCGAGCCACGCGGCCAGCGCCGCCTCGCCCAGCGGCTTGCCCGGCGTGTTGCGCAGGTCGTCCTCGGTCAGATCGGACGCCGCCAGCGAGGCCCGCACGCCCTCCAGGTGCCACGGCTCGCCGGTGTGCGAGGCGCAGGCCAGCGCCAGCGCCTCCCCCGTCAGGGCGGCGCCGCCGCGCAGCGACGCGATGGCCTGCAGCGGCTTCAGCGAGGACCGCGGGAAGACCGGGGTGGTGGGGTCGCCCCACGCCCGCTCCACGTCCCCGGCGGGGTCGGTGAGCACGGCCAGCCCGTGGTGCACCGACTCGACGAAACCCTGGCGGACGACGTGCGCCACCACGGGCGCGTTCTGCAGACTCACGGGACGACCCTACGCGCGGTCGGAACGTGGCGCAGGGCGGGCGGTCGGCGTCCCCCGCGCAGGGGACGGCAACCTGAGTTTTCCCTGAGAGTCCGCGCGTGCGATCCTAGGGATATGGCCCTTTTCTCTCAGCTTCGCGCGGTCGGCGCGTCCGCCGTCGCGCTGGCTGTGGCCGCGGGTGCGGGCATCGCGTTCGCCCTTCCCGGCAGCACCACCGAGGTGACCACGGCGGTGCCGGTCCAGGCGGTCGCCACGCCGGACATCAGCGAGGATCAGGCGCGCGAACTCCTCATCACCAGCCGCGCCGCCGAGCGCGAGGCGCTCGCCACCGAGGTGTCGGACGCCGCGCAGCAGCGCTACGCCAGCCTCTCCGAGACCGACCAGTCGATCGGCCGGACCGAGGAGGCCCTGCAGGCCCAGCGCGCCGCCGAGGCCAAGGCTGCGGCCGAGAAGGCTGCTGCCGAGAAGGCGGCCAAGGAGAAGGCCGCCGCGGACAAGGCGGCTGCCGACAAGGCCGCCAAGGACAAGGCCGCCGCCGAGAAGGCGACCGCCACGGCGTCCGCCGCCGATGCCAAGAAGCTCGGCTCCGCCTCCCGCGCCGCCAACAAGGAGACCGCCCGCCAGATGGCCCTGAGCCTGTACGGCTGGGGCGGGGACCAGTTCACCTGCTACGACAACATCATCATGCGCGAGTCGGTGTGGGACCACACGGCCGACAACCCCACCTCGAGCGCGTACGGCATCCCCCAGGCGCTGCCGGGCAGCAAGATGTCCAGCGAGGGCGCCGACTGGCGGACGAACCCCGCCACGCAGATCAAGTGGGGCCTGAAGTACGTCAAGGAGCGCTACGGCACCCCGTGCCAGGCCTGGTCCTTCAAGCGCGCCAACGGCTGGTACTGACACCGCCTAGGCTGTCTCGGTGACCACCGGACAGCCGCCCCAGACACCGCCGCCGCCCGCCTGCGTCAACCACCCCCACGCGCCCGGTTTCGTCCGGTGCCAGCGCTGTGGCTCACCGATCTGCGGCGACTGCATGATCGAGGCGCCGGTCGGCTTCCAGTGCCCGGGCTGCGTCACCACCGCGTCGAAGAGGATGCGCGCGACGCGCCCCAGCCTGCGGAGCGTCGCGCAGGCGTCACGGGCGATCGTCGTCATCATCGGCATCAACGTCGCGGTCTGGGTGGCCATCGCCCTGACCGGCGGCGACACCTCCTCGGTGGCCTCCGTCCTGGGCCTCAATCTGCTGTCGCTGTGCGACCTGCCGGGTGCCACCTACGTCGGGGTCGAGCCCGCGCTGTGCGCGGCCGAGGGCGGCTTCTACTCCCCCGGCACCGCCGACTTCGCGCTGTGGAAGCTCCTGACGAGCGGCTTCACCCACATCTCGATCATCCACCTGGGCTTCAACATGGTCGTGCTGTGGCTGATCGGCCCTCAGCTCAACCACTACTTCGGCACCGCGCGCTTCGTCGGGCTGTACCTCGTGTCGATCCTCGCCGGGTCGCTGCTGTCGCTGTGGGCCTCGCCCGACAACACGTTCGGCGTGGGAGCGTCCGGCGGCCTGTTCGGCCTGTTGGGCGCCCTCCTGGTGGTCTCGCTCCTGCGCGGCGGGGACGTGCGCCGCATCCTGCTGTTGCTCGGGGTCAACGCGGTGTTCACGGTGTGGGGCGCCGGCGTCATCTCCTGGCAGGCGCACCTCGGCGGCTTCGTCGGGGGCTGCCTCGCCACGTACGGGCTGCTGAAGATGGACGGGCGTCCGCCACGGGCGGCCCACCTGTGGCTGCTCGGCGTCGGGGCCGTGTGCGTCGTCGGGGCGCTCGCGCGCGGCTTCGTGGCCTGATCGGTAACCCACCTGGGGGGCTCGCCACGTCGCCCCGGCTCTGGCACAGTGGGCGTGTTCGGGTGGCGCGGTCGCCACCCGTTTCACTCCCTCCGAAAGGACATCATGGGACTCTTCGATTCCATCAAGGACGCCTTCACCACCGATGACGGCGAGCGCCTCGAGGCCGCCCGCAAGACGCTGGACAAGGCGAAGACCGCGCTGGAGAAGGTCAAGGCCGAGGTCGGCACAGCGGCCGACCCGAAGTCGCGCGAACGGCTCTCCCGGGCCGAGGAGGACGTCGCGGCCGCCCAGACCAACGTGAACGAGCTCGAGGCCAAGGTGAACGGCACGCCCGTCGCGCCGGAGAGCGCGCCCGACCCCACGCCCGTGCCCGCCGAGCCGGCGGTCGACGAGGCGCAGGCCGAGGCCGACGCCGAGGCGATCCGCAACATCGAGGCCATGAAGGCCGCCGAGGCGGAGAAGGCTGCCGCAGAGCAGGCCGCCGCGGAGCAGGCCGCGGCCGAGCAGGCGGCGGCGGAGGCCCAGGCCCAGGAGATGGCCGCCCCCGCTCCGGAGCCCGAGCTGCGCACCTACACCGTGGTCAAGGGCGACAACCTGACCAAGATCGGCAAGAAGTTCGGCGTCAGCTGGAAGTCGATCGCCGAGCTCAACGGGATCTCCAATCCCGACCTGATTCACCCCGGCCAGGTGTTCAAGATCCCGAACGCCTGATCCGAGCAGCGCGAGGCCGTCGCACCGTCCTGGTGCGGCGGCCTCGTCGCATTCCCGGAGGGGACGCCGCGGCAGCCGCCTCTCTCGGCCGGGTCCCCGGTGCGTGCCATTCTGGGGCGCATGATCCTGCTGGACGAGCCCCGCTGGTCGGCGCACGGACGCCTGTGGGGGCACCTGGTCTCCGACGCGACGCTGGCTGAACTGCACGCCTTCGCGGCGGGCGCCGGTCTGCCGTTCGGCGGGTTCGACCACGACCACTACGACTACCCCGCCGAGGCGCAGCCCCGCCTCCTGGAGGCGGGCGCGCGGCTCGTCCCCTCCGGCACGCTGTTGCGTCGGCTGCGCGCCGGTGGGCTGCGTGTCCGGCCGCAGGACCGCACGCCGAAGCGTCCGGTGGCGGCTGCGCGGCTCAGGGAGCGGTGGGCGGCCTTCGCACCGGGGCACGCGGCCCTGGGCGAGGACCTGATCGCGCGCTGGTCCCAGGGGCACCGCCGCTACCACGACGTCCGGCACCTCGCGCAGGCACTGGACGCCCTCGACCAGCTGGGCGGCGCCGAGCCGGTGGTGACGTGGGCGCTGTGGTTCCACGACGCCGTCTACGCGGGGCGTCCCGGGCACGACGAGCGCGACTCCTCCGACCTGGCGGGCTCGGCGCTGGCGTCGGTGCTGCCGGCGTCCGACGTGGCGGAGGTGGTGCGGCTGATCGGCGTCACGGTCGACCACGCGCCCGCGGCGGGCGACGCGCGCGGGGGCGTCCTGAGCGATGCGGATCTGTCCATCCTGGGCGCGATCCCCGGGCGCTACGACGTCTACGCCCGCGACGTCCGAGCCGAGTACCGGCACGTCCCCGACGACGCGTTCCGGTCGGGCCGCGCCGCGGTGCTGCGCGGCTTGTTGGCGCACGACTCGCTGTTCTGCACCGCATCCGGTCGCGAGCGCTGGGAGGGCCCCGCCCGCGCCAACCTCGTCGCCGAGTTGTCGCGGCTGGAGAACCCGGTGCGGTCACGGCTCTGACCGCGCCCGGGATGCGATGGCGTGATCGCATCGTTCGGCACGTCTTCGCGGGGTTCGACAAAGACCTGGACTGTTCCCCCGCGTTCGAGGGCCCGCCGGTTGGCGCTACCCGGCCGCCACGCCCGCGACCCGCAGCCGGGCCGCCGCGCCGCCCGGCCGGCTGGCCGGGCGGGCACGCGAGCGCGGATTCCGCGTCCCACAACGGCGTTCGCCGGATCCCCGGAGACGCGTCCGCACCCGGAACATCCCCTGATACGGGTCATCCGGTGGCCGTCGATGTGGTGTGGCGGGGTGCTGCGTGGCACCGTAGACGCATGACCGCACCGCATCCGGTGGCCGAGGCCGACTGGTCCGAAGCCACCTGGCCCCTCGGCGCCCACGTCGACCCCACCTCCGGCGAGACCACCTTCGCCGTCGCCGCACCGAACGCCACCCGCGTCGTGCTGGAGTTGTTCCCCCGCGCCCAGGGCGCGGACGCGGAGGTGTCCGTGCCCATGGCACGGGGCGGCGACGGCCTGTGGCGCGCGCGGCTGGGCGACGCGCGGCATGGGGCGCTGTACGGATTCCGGGTGTGGGGCCGCAACTGGCCCTTCGACGAGGCCTGGACGCCCGGCTCGACCGCAGGGTTCGCGTCCGATCGGGATGAGGACTTCAACCACTTCAACCCCAACAAGGTGCTGTTCGACCCGTACGCACGCGAGGTCACCCACAACCCCCTCAGCCTGGGCGAGAACCAGCAATGGCTCGTGTCGGGGCCCGTCGAGGTGGACGGCCGCCCCGGCCGCGAGATCGACAGCGCGCAGGTCGCCCCCAAGGGCGTCGTGATCGAGGACGCCACCCCCACCGGCCGGTTCCCGAGCTTCCCCGAGGAGGACAACGCGATCTACGAGGCGCACGTCAAGAACCTGACGCTGCACCCGAGCGCGCTGAGCCTGGGCGAGCTGCTGTCGGCGTCGCCCGGCTTCGAGGGGCTGCCCGACATCCCGCAGCACCTGCGCGGCACCTACGCCGGCGCGGCGCTGATGGCGCCCTACCTCACCGCCCTGGGCATCACCGTCATCGAGCTCCTGCCGGTCCACGAGACGGACTCCGACCAGGTCGGCTCGCACAACGGCACCACGAACCACTGGGGCTACCAGACGTTGGGGTTCTTCGCCCCCAACCGCGACTACAGCTCGGACAAGTCCCTCGGTGGCCCGACCCGGGAGTTCCGGCAGATGGTCAAGGCGTTCCACGACGCCGGACTCAAGGTGTTCCTGGACGTCGTCTACAACCACTCCGCCGAGGGCGGCAACTGGGGCGGGAACGTCGACTCCGCGGGCTTCACCACGCTCGGCGGGTTCGCCACCGCCGACTACTACGGCCTCAACGGCGAGGGCGGCCTGATCGACGGGGCCACCGGCACCTCGAACCAGATGAACTTCTCCTCACCGCTGACCTGCGAGCTGGTCCTGGACTCGCTGGAGTACTGGCACGACGTGATGGGCGTCGACGGCTTCCGATTCGACCTGGCGCCCGTGCTCGGACGCCGCCCGGACGCCGCCGAGGCCGACGACTGGGGCGCCCAGAAGCGGTTCTTCCGCAACCACCCCCTCCTGGACGCCGTGGCGGAACTCGCCCGCCGCCAGCGGTTCGAGGTGATCGCGGAGGCCTGGGACCTGTGGGGATACGAGGTCGGGAACTTCCCGTCGGGCTGGGGCGAGTGGAACGGCCGGTTCCGCGACGCCATGCGGCGCTACCTCAAGGGCGACGGCAACACCGACGACTTCATGGCGTTCTTCAACGGCGACTACCTGCACTTCAACGACTCGGGCGGCCCGCAGAAGTCGATCAACTTCGTCACGGCGCACGACGGCTTCACGATGTTCGACCTGGTCAGCTACAACACCAAGGTCAACAACCAGCCGTTCCCGTTCGGGCCGAGCGACGGCGGCGGCGACAACAACCTGTCCTGGGACTCGGGCGGCGACCACGCGCTGCGCCGGGCGCGCTGGCGCAACTTCTGGCTGATCACGTTCCTGGCCCGCGGCGTCCCGATGATCGTGTCGGGCGACGAGTACGGCCGCACGCAGAACGGCAACAACAACCCCTGGTCGCTGAACACGGTCGGGATGTGGAACAACTGGGCGCAGGCCGGCTCCAACGACCCCACGGGGCTGCCGGTCGACCCCACCCACCCCGACCTGCCCGGCTACCACGACAACACCGGCCAGATGCCCGGGCGGACCAACGCCCTGCTGAGGTTCGCGCGGAGCGTCGCCCGGCTGCGGGCCTCGCAGCCGAGCCTGCGGCAGCGCACCTGGGGCGACATCGAACTGGGCGGCAAGGACGTCTCCTACGTCTACTTCGGCACCACGCTGGACGATCCGCCGCGCCCCGGTGACCGCCAGATCGCGGTCGCGATCGACTCCGGCGACACCGTCGGGGACGACTTCTGGGTGCTGATCAACATGTACGACGAGCGCGCCGTGTTCGACCTGGCCGACTCGGCCGAGGAGGCCGAGCACAAGCACGAGTGGCGCCGGATCATCGACACCGCGCCGTGGGCCGAGGCCGAGGGCAACGCGTGGGACATGGACGAGGCCCAGGTCGTCACGGGCAGCTACATGGTCGAACCCTGGTCGATCGCGGTGCTGCAGGCCCACAACCCGGGCGCCGAGGAGGAGCCGGTGGCCGAGGGCGAGCCGAAGAAGCTGTGGGGCCGCCGCGACGGCCTGCAGATCGACTGGTCGGGCCGCCCCTACCAGCGCGGGCTGCTGGGCGAGTGGCTGGCGCGCGTCCGCCGCGATCGGCTGCAGCGGGCCGATCCCGCCCAGCGGCCCGAGGACGCCGACCCGCCCGCCGGGGACGGCGCCGCCGACGGGGCGGCGCCGGCGACGCCCGGGAGCGACTGATCGCGCCCGCCGCAGGTCACTCGGTGACGCTGCGGCGGTCGAACAGCACGAGCGCGGCCGCGCCGAGCGCGGTGAGGAGGCCGAGCAGGACGCCGAGCGCCTGGAGGAACGTGACCGTCACGTCGGCGTAGCCGCCCGGGCGGACGGATCCTCGATCGAGAACACCGTGTCGCCCGCCACGTAGACGCCCAGGTAGGTCTCGGGGAGCAGCAACTGGGCCTGGTCCGCGGTTCCGGACATCCCCGAGAAGATCAGGAACAGCAGGCGGACGAAGAAGTAGGCCATCGGGACGACGACCGCGGCGGCCGTGTTCTTGAAGATGACGGCCAGGAAGCCGCCCAGCAGCGCCGCCATCACGCAGGCCCCGACCCCCTTGGCGACCACCAGGCCGAGCGGGGCCCAGTCGGTGTACTCGGCCACCCGGGCGAGCGTGAAGAGCCCCACGCACAGCCAGCCGAACAGCATCTGGGCCACGCCGAACCCCAGGCCGCCCAGCGCGGTGGCCAGGGTCCTGACACCCCACACGCGCGGCCGGTCGGGCACGAAAGTGAGCAGCGTGCCGATGGTGCCGTGCCGGAAGTCGGCGCCCCAGTAGGTGGCACCCAGCAGCAGCGACAGCCCGGTGGCCGCCCCCAGCACGAGGCCCAGGTAGGACGTGGCGTACCCCTCCCAGAACGCCGCCGAGTCCTGCGGGCTGGGAGCGGAGGTCAGCATCAGCAGGGTGAACAGCAGCGTCAGCGCCGCGCCGGCACCGAGCAGCACGTAGAGGGCCCGGCGGTGCAGCAGCCGGCTCAGTTCGGAGCGCAGGAGGTTCATGCCGCGCTCCCCTCGGGTCGATCCAGGCCCGCGCCGTCGGTGAGCGCCAGGAAGGCGTCCTCCAGGGTGGCGGACTCGGAGCCGAGCTCGGAGGGCCACACGTCGACCCGCCCCAGTTCCCGGGCGACGGCGGACGGATCCACCGCGCGTCCGGCGTGCGAGACGTACAGCGCGTCGCCGTCGGCCTGCACCGTGTAGCCGGCCTGCTCCAGCGCGGTCACCCCGCGTTGGACCGTCGCTCCGTCCTCCCAGCCGCTGCCGAGCCGGACGCGGACGCGCGCCCCGCCGCGGATCAGGCCCGAGACGGGCCCCTCGTGCAGCAGTCGGCCGCGCGCGATGATGCTGACCGTGTCGGCCATCTGCTGCACCTCGGCCAGGTTGTGGCTCGAGACCAGCACGGTGCGTCCGGCGTCGGCCAGCGTCCTGATGGTGGCGCGGACGGCGTGGATGCCGGCCGGGTCCAGCCCGTTCGTCGGCTCGTCGAAGATGAACACGTCGGGATCCTTGAGCAGCGTCGAGGCGATGGCCAGCCGCTGCTTCATGCCCAGCGACAGCGCCCGCACCGTGACGCCCGCGTGCGGCGTCAGCCCGACCTGGTCCAGAGCCGAGGCCACGCGCTCCCGCGGCGCCCCGATGGCGTCCCCGAGCAGGCGCAGGTTCGTGCGCGCCGACATGGTCGGGAAGAAACGCGGCTCCTCGATGATCACGCCGACGCGGTCGATCACGGCCGTCAGTTCGTCGGGGACCTCGCGGTCCAGGATGCGCATGGTGCCGCCGTCGGCGCGCAGGAGGCCAACCAGGGTGCGCAGCGTCGTGGACTTGCCGGAGCCGTTGGGCCCGAGAAGCCCGTGGACGCCGCCGGCGGGCACCGTCAGGTCGAGGCCGTCGAGGGCTTTGGCCCCGTGGGGGAAGGTCTTGCGCAGGCCCCGCACGAGGATCGCGGCGGCTTGCGGAGGGCTCGTCGTCATGCGTCGATCTCAGCGCATGACGCGCCCGGCGCGGTAGTGGATGCGCGGGTTCGGCGCGAAATCCGGCCCCAGGTGGCACGGGCGGCCCCGGGAGGCGGCACCACGGAGCCATGGCGCCCGCTGCGAAGGCCGACCACCGGCGTCCGCGCCGGGTCCGTGGTCAGCCCGCGACGGCGTCCCGGGCGGCGACGAAGGCGTCCACGCAGGCCCGCACGTCGTCGGTGGAGTGGGCGGCCGACAGCTGGACGCGGATCCGCGCCTTGCCGCGCGGCACGACCGGGAAGCTGAACGGGATCACGTACACCCCCGCCGCGAGCATGTGCTGCGCGATCTCCCCGGCCAGCCGGGCCCCCTCCTCGCCGGGGAACATCACCGGGGTGATCGGGTGCGGCGGCACGTCGTCCGGACGGGTGGCGTCGCCGGCCGCGCCGAACGGGTCGAGGTCGAACCCGGCCTCGGCCATGAGCTCCCGGAACAGCACCGTGTTCGCGATGAGCTGCTTGCGGGCCTCGCCGCTGGCGGCGATGGTCTCCAGGGCCGCGATCGAGCCGGTCACGACGCTGGGCGCCACCGAGTTGGAGAACAGGTAGGGCCGGGCGCGCTGCCGCAGCAGTTCGACGATGGCGCCGTGGGCGGTCACGTAGCCGCCGGACGCGCCGCCCAGCGCCTTGCCGAGCGTGCCCGTGATGATGTCGACGCGGTCCTGCACCCCGAACAGCTCGGGCGTGCCGCGTCCGCCCTCGCCCACGAAGCCGACCGCGTGCGAGTCGTCGACCAGCACCAGCGCGCCGAACTCGTCGGCCAGGTCGCAGATCTCGCGCAGGGGCGCGTAGGCGCCGTCCATCGAGAAGACGCCGTCGGTGACGATGATCCGGTGCCGGGCGCCGCGGGCCGCCTCGAGCTGCGCCCGCAGGTCGCCCATGTCGGCGTTGCGGTACCGGAACCGGGCGGCCTTGCACAGCCGGATGCCGTCGATGAGCGAGGCGTGGTTGAGCTCGTCGGAGATGATCGCGTCCTCGGGGCCGAACAGCGCCTCGAAGACGCCGCCGTTGGCGTCGAAGCACGAGCTGAACAGGATCGTGTCGTCCAGGGAGAGGAACTCCGAGATCCGCCTCTCGAGCTCGCGGTGCGGCGCCTGGGTGCCGCAGATGAACCGGACGGACGCCATCCCGAAGCCGTAGTCGTCCAGCCCCTCGTGGGCCGCCTCCACGATGCGCGGGTCGTCGGCCAGCCCCAGGTAGTTGTTGGCGCAGAAGTTGAGCACCTCGTGCTCGGCGTCCACCACCCCGATCTCGGGGCCCTGCGGCGTGGTGATGATCCGTTCGCGCTTGGTGAGCCCGGCGGCCTCGATCTCGGCGAGGGTGTCCTTCAGCTGCTGCTCGAATGGTCCGTACATCGTGGCTCCTTTGCTCGCGACCACCCTAGCGATCACGGGTTCGGTGCGGCGAGGATGGTCAGCTCCAGTCGAGGATGACCTTGCCGCACTGGCCGGCCCGCGCCACGGCGAAGGCCTCCTCCCAGTCCTCGGCGGCGAACCGGTGGGTGATGACCGAGCGGACGGCGTCCTTCAGGGTGGGCGACGTGGAGAGCATCGACGTCATCAGGTACCAGGTCTCGAACATCTCCCGGCCGTAGATCCCCTTGATGGTGAGCATGTGCGTGATGACGCGGCCCCAGTTGATCGCGTAGTCGGACGCCGGCAGGCCGAGCATCGCGACGCGACCGCCGTGGTTCATGTTGTCCAGCATCTCGGCGACGGCCCGGGGCGCGCCCGACATCTCCAGGCCGATGTCGAAGCCCTCCTTCATGCCCAGGCCGAGTTGCACGTCCTTGAGCCGGGTCGTGGAGGAGTTGACGACCTTGTCGGCGCCGGCGGCGTCCGCGAGCGCCAGCCGGTAGTCCGACAGGTCGGTCACGACGACGTTGCGCGCACCGGAGTGGCGGGCGATGGCGGCCGCCATCACGCCGATCGGGCCGGCGCCCGTCACGAGGACGTCCTCGCCGACCATGTTCCACTGCAGCGCGGTGTGGGTGGCGTTGCCGAGCGGGTCGAAGATCGCGCCCAGATCGGGATCGACCCAGTCGGGGTGCTTCCACACGTTCTCGACCGGCAGGACCACGTAGTCGGCGAAGGCGCCGTCGGTGTTGACGCCCAGCCCGACGGTCCGGATGCACTGGTGGCGGCGGCCGGCGCGGCAGTTGCGGCAGTAGCCGCAGACGAGGTGGCCCTCACCCGAGCAGCGATCGCCGGGCTTGAGCTCCTTGACCTCGGAGCCGACCTCGACGATCTCGCCGTAGAACTCGTGTCCGATCGTCTGGGGCAGGTGCATCTGCTCGGCGGCCCAGTCGTCCCACTGCTGGAGGTGAAGATCCGTGCCGCACAGGCCCGCCCGCAGGACGCGGATCTTGACCTGCCACGGGCCGCACTGGGGTTCGGGTCGGTCCACCAGCTCGAGGCCGGGGCCGGGCTGCATCTTCGCGAGCGCACGCATGGCACCATCGTGCCAGCCGGCGCCCGCGCGCGTCACGGCGGAGCGCAGCCGGTCGTCAGTCCTTGGCGCGGCGGGGGGTCGTGCGCCGGGTGCGCCACGTCCGGGCGAGCCACCTCACGACGAAGACCAGCGGGGAGTGCCGCGAGAACAGTACGAGGACGGCCGCCGCCAGCCCCACGAGCGCGGGCAGCGCCATCCGGGCGTAGTAGGCGCCCCAGCCGAGGATCCCCCAGGGCGCGGACTGCCCCGAGGCCGGTCCGACCTTGAGGCCGACCACCAGCGGAGGCGTCCAGAAGTAGGCGCCGAGCAGGACGCCCAGCAGCACGCCGGCGACCGCGACGACCACGTCGCTGTACGCGGCGGTGCCGCCGCCCGCGCGGCGCATCGCCCAGCGGAAGAACACGTGGGCGAGCCAGCAGGCGGCCAGACCCAGCGGGATGACCCAGGGCTGCGGCAGCCGGCCGGTGTCCCAGGCGAACTCGCTGTTCATCGCCATGCGGCGCAGCACGTCGAGCGACCCCATCACGGCCACGGCGGTCAGGACCCAGGCGCCGCCCACGGCGAAGTGCGCCACGAGCGCGAGCAGCACGTTCCCGAGGTTCGCGAGCCGGCCGACCGGACGGGCCGGGGCGGCGGATGCGATGACGGTTGGCGTGCTCACGGCGACCATGCTAGCCGGGGCTCCGCCGGCGGCCCCGGATGCGCGGGGTGGACGGGATGGGCGACTTCCGCCAACACCGCCCCGGCGGCCGTTTCCGCTTCCAGAATGGGCCCATGGACGCCCCACCGGACGAAACGGAGACCTTCTACGACCACGTCGGGGGCCGCGCCACCTTCGCGGCCCTGATCGGCGGCTTCTTCGAGGAGGTCCGCGCCGACCCGGTCGTCGGCCCGATCTACCCCGCCGACGACTGGGCGGGTGCCGAGACCCGGCTGCGGCTGTTCTACGAGCAGTTCTGGGGCGGCCCGCACGGCTACTCGGAGTCGCGGGGGGCGCCGATGCTCAAGATGCGCCACATGGCCTACACGATCACCCCCGCCGTGGCGCAGGCGTGGGTGGGCTGCATGGAGCGGGCGGTCGACCGACTCGGGCTGCCCGAGGGGGCCGCCGAGGAACTGCGCGCGTACGCGCTGCGGGCGGCCGCCTACCTCATCAACGCCGACGAGCCTTCCTAGCGCGCGTGGCCGTGGGCGACGACCCCGACGTGGCCGCAGGGCCCTACCGGCGTTCGAGGCACCGCGGCTCTGAGCGGGCCGTGGCGCCGGGACGCTCTGTCCCGACGGTCAGCCGCGCGGGGTCTGGGGGGCGCTGGGCTGGGGCGCCGGTGACCCGACGGCCGCCTGCTCGGTGGCGACCGTGGTGGGCTCCGGGGCGCTCGTCGGCTGCGGGGAGGTGGTCGGCCCGCTGCTCGGCTGCGGCGTGGCGGTCGCGCCGTCGCCCGCATCGGTCGGCTCCGGCGTGGCGGACGGCGCCGCGGTCGGCGGCTCCGGCGTCGCGCTCACGTTGCCGGCGGGGGTGAGCGTCGGCTGCGGCGCGGCGGGGCGGTCCTGCTGGTCGGCCGGCGCGGTGTCGGCGGGGCGCGCGGCTTGCTGGATCGTGGTGCCCTGGCCACCGGACAGCGACGACCCGGTCGCCTTCTCGAACCCGGTGATGACCAGGAGCGACACGACGAACGCCAGTGCCGCGGCTGCGATCCCCGCGAGGATCCAGCGAGCCCGGACCGAGAGGCCGCTCCGCTCCGGGGTGGGCCCGTCCGCGGACGCGTCCTGGGCGGCGAGCGCCGGGGACGACGACGTGAGGTCGTGGTCGGCGGGGTCGAGGGCCGCGTGGTCCCCGGACGCTCGGCCGCGCGTCCTGGGCGTGACGGCCTTGAGGACGTGCACGGTGCGCTGGATGCTCCAGGTGTAGAGCGCCGTCGCGAGGGCGCCGATCATCGAACCGAGGGCGGCGCCGATCAGGGTGCCGGTGGTGCCGAGCCGCGATCCCACCAGGGCTGAGGTGACGGCGGCGAACGCGCCGGCGACGACGGCGGTCATCGAGACGTTGAACGTGGGCGGCGGATCGGCGGGGACGTCCTGGCGCGCCGGGGGCGCGTCAGGCGACGCCGGGGAGGCCGGTCGGTCGAGGGGTGCGAGGGAAGAAGGGCGCTGCGAAGTCATCACGTCCACGGTAACTCCGCACGATTTCGTTATCCATTTGTTGCCTGGTACCACGGTCCCCGATCTCGCCGAGCGCGTACGACGCCGGTGGCAGGCCTCCTTCACCCGGCGGGGCCGGGTCGGTCAGGAGCGGACGAGTTCGGCGATGACCACGATGTTGAAGTCGCTGCGGCGACCCTCGCTGAGGTAGCAGCTCACCCAGACCAGCCGGCCGGGGTTGACGCCCCACACCGCGGCGTCCGAGGCGAAATCGTCGCGGGGGATCTTGAGCGCGTCCGTGATCCGGTAGGTGAGCTGCTCGGTATCGGTGGTGACGCGGACGTCCGCTCCCACCGGGACGTTGCCCAGATTCACCTTGTTGCAGGGCACGGCCGTCACCGCCTTCTTGGCATCGGTGTGGCACGCGAGGTAGGTGGTGTCGGTCGCGGCGGCGGACGGCAGGACCCCGCGATCGCGGATCCACCAGGTGCGCCGGAAGTCCGGGGGCGAGATGGCGCCCTTGTCGGCGACCTCCATCGTCCCGACGTCGCTGGCGTAGCCGGCGCTCGGCAACTCGAAACGCAGGACGCGCGTCCCCTGCTGCGGATTCGGCGTCGGCGTCACCCGGGCCGCCGCCTCGGGGACGCTGGACGACGTCCCGGGCGCGACGCTCGGCGTCGGCTCGGGCGGGTGCGAGGCGGCCGAGGTCGGCCGAAGGCCCGAGGGGGTCGCGGTGCTCGCCACCACGACCCCTTCGGTGGGGTCGACCGGGTCCGGCGGGGACAGCCAGGACCATCCGGCCCAGGCCCCGGCGAGGAGGCCCAGACCGAGGATCCCGGCGGTCACCCGCCTTGTCACCCGGTCATTCACCCGGCATCAGTGCCGGCGACGGGACGCGAACAGCGCGCCACCCGACGCGGCGGCCACCAGGGCGCCACCGGCCCCGATCAGGCCGACCGGCAGGCCGCTGTCCTCGGCGCCCGTCTTGGCGGGCACGCCGCGGTCGGGCGTGGTGGTCGGCTTGGGCTTCTGCGTGGTCGGCTTCGGCGTGACCGTCGGCGTCTTCGTCGCCGTCGCGGTCGGCTTGGGCGTCTTCGTCGGCGTCGCGGTCGGCTTCGGCGTCTTCGTCGGCGTCGCGGTCGGCTTCGGCGTCTTCGTCGGCGTCGCGGTCGGCTTCGGCGTCTTCGTCGGCGTCGCGGTCGGCTTCGGCGTCCTCGTCGGCGTCGCGGTCGGCTTCGGCGTCCTCGTCGGCGTCGCCGTCGGCTTCGGCGTCTTGGTCCTCGTCGGCGTCGGCGTCGGCTTGATCAGCGCCTCACACGTTGCTCGCGTGGGAGCCGGACCGGGGTCGCCCTTGAACCCCACCACGACCGAACGCTCCTGAGCGTCGCCGAACTCGGTGCCCTTTGCCCACCAACTCTTGGCCGTTAGCTCCAAAGGCTGCCTGCCCTCCTTGAGCCGCTCCGCCTCACCGGGCTTCCCGACGAACTTACAGACGTAAGCCGTCCGGTGCTTCTCCTCCGGCCCGGCCGCATTGACGGCGAGTGGGCTGACGAGCATGGCACCCAAGGCCAGCGTGCTGGCGGCCGCGATGCCGATCGTGTACTTCACAGGGACCTCCCCCGTAGAGAAATGGACAAAATGCGGGGGATATCGCGGAGACTAGCGGTACGGAGGGGCCTCGCGGAGGGGGAGGGGTCCCCGTGTCGCCCCTTGTGGCCACGCGGTGCGCCGGCCGAGCGGACGCCCGGGGACGCGCCGATGCCCACAACGATGTCAGGCAGGGACGAGCTCGGCGATCACCACGATGTTGAAATCGCTGCGGCGGCCCTCGCTGAGGCAGCAGCTGACACACACAAGGCGTCCGGGGTCCGAGCGGGGACACGTCGGCGGGCGACAGCCAAGTCCACCCGCCCAGGCCGCCGCGAGGAGGCCCAGGCCGAGGAGCCCGGCGGTCGCCCGCCGTGTCACGCGCTCATCCACCCGGCGTCAGTGCCGCCTACGGGAGGCGAGCAGGGCGCCGCCGGACGCCGCGGCGATGAGACCGCCGGCCGCACCGATCAGGCCCACGGGCAGATCAAGTGCCCTCGGCGCCCGTCTTGGCCGGGACGCCGCGCGTCGGGGTCGCGCTGGGCTTGGCCGTCGTGCTCGGCGTCGCCGTCGGCGTGGGAGTCGGGGTCGGCGTGGGCGTCACAGTCGGCGTGGGCGTGGGCGTCGCAGTGGCGTGGGCGTCACGGTCGGCGTCGGCGTCACAGTCGGCGACGGCGTAGGCGTCGCAGTCGGCGTATCTGCAACGCCACCCGAGCGACCCGACCACCGTGGCAACCGAGTGCAACGACCCCGGTGCGCCGGCCCCGGGACCGCACACCGACGGCGGATGCAAGGATGGGCGTCACGCTTCCTGAAAGGGTTCACCATGAAGTTCCGGTACCTCGGCAACTCCGGCATGAAGATCTCGGAGACCATCTACGGCAACTGGCTCACCCACGGCTCGCAGGTCGAGAACGACGCCGCCAAGGCGTGCGTCCGCGCGGCGCTGGACGCCGGCATCTCGAGCTTCGACACCGCCGACGTCTACGCGAACACCGCCGCCGAGACGGTGCTCGGCGAGGCGCTGGCCGGCGAGCGTCGCGAGAGCCTGGAGATCTTCACCAAGGTCTATTGGCCGACCGGCCCCAAGGGCCACAACGACGTCGGCCTGTCGCGCAAGCACATCATGGAGTCGATCAACGGGTCGCTCACGCGCCTCAAGACCGACTACGTCGACCTCTACCAGGCGCACCGCTGGGACGCCGAGACGCCGCTGGAGGAGACCATGCAGGCGTTCGCCGACGTGGTGCGCGCCGGCAAGGCCCACTACATCGGCGTCAGCGAGTGGACCGCCGGCCAGATCCGGGCCGGCCACGCGCTGGCCAAGGACCTCGGCATCCAGCTGGTGTCCTCGCAGCCGCAGTACTCGATGCTGTGGCGCGTCATCGAGTCCGAGGTCGTCCCGACCTGTGAGGAACTCGGTGTCAGCCAGATCGTGTGGTCGCCGGTCGCCCAGGGCGTCCTGACGGGCAAGTACCTGCCGGGGCAGCCGGCGCCCGAGGGGTCGCGGGCGACCGACGAGAAGGGCGGGGCCAACATGATCTCGCGCTTCATGAACGACGACGTCCTCACGCGCGTGCAGAACCTCAAGCCCATCGCCGACGACCTGGGGATCACCATGGCTCAGCTCGCCGTCGCGTGGGTGCTCGCCAACCCGAACGTCGCCGGGGCCATCATCGGCGCCTCGCGGCCCGAGCAGGTCGTCGACAACGCCAAGGCCGTCGACGTCACCCTGGACGCAGACGTGCTGGCCGCCATCGATGCGGCGCTCGGCGACGTGGTGCAGAGCGACGCGGACCTGACCGCGAAGAACGCGCCGGCCACGCGCCCGGTCTGATCCGCAGGGTTCGGCGGCGCGACCAGCAGGACGGTCGCGCCGCCGCCCCGCGGCGCCACACCCTGGGCGCGATGCGCGCCGGATGGCCGCGAGCGGGCACAATGGGGGCTTCCGATCGAAAGGGCTCCCTGTGAAGCGCATCATCCTCGCCGGTGTCGCCACCCTGGCGTTGACCGGCTGCGCCACCTCCGGCCCCATCGCCACCCCCTCGGTCCCGGCGCCCTCGCCGACCCCGACCGTGACGGCGTCTTCGACGCCCGCCCGGACGGCGACGCCCAGCAGCACCCCGAAGAAGACCACCGCCAAGCCCACCAACTCCGTGCCGACCCGGACGCCGACGCGCACGCTGCCGCCGGAGACGACCGACGGCGTGATCGCCGGGGCGATCGGGCAGGTCCCCCAGGGCTTCACGCTGCCCGACGAGGGCCGAGCCGCCACCGGCGAGACCACCGCCTTCGAGACGACGCCCTGGCGCGTCGCGTGCCTGGACGAGGTCGGCATCGCGGCGCCGGCGCTCGACAAGCTCACCGCCACCCGGATCAAGGCCTCCAGCGGGCCGGAGCACGTCGAGGGCAACGGCCTGCTGGTGTTCGCCGACGACGCCTCCGCGAAGGCCTTCATGGACCAAGCGGCCGCGGCCTACGCGCAGTGCCCCGCCCAGGGCCGCACCGACGACGGCGGCTTCCGCCCCAGCCAGAAGGTCGACGCCGTGGCGGGCCTCGGCGAGCAGAGCATCCGCATCGGATCCTGGTGGGAGTACAGCGACAACGGCACCTGGGTGCAGTCCCCCGGCGCCGACCTGACGAACCTGGCGCGCAAGGGCCGGTTCGTGACCCTGACCTACGAAGGGGACGAGTCCACGGGCGACCCCAGCGCCAACCCCGACCTGACGCAGCGCGCCGAGGCGCGGATCCGGCAGATGCTGGACCAGGTGTAGCCACCGGATCCCAACTTCACGCAACCCGACGAGGGGGTCGTACGTCTTGGAGGGCATGACGGCCACAGATCGGGACTCGGCGTTCACCGGGTTCGTGGAGGTGCACCAGGGCTCCCTGCGGCGGACCGCCTACCTCCTGACCGGAAACCGGCAGGCGGCGGAGGATCTGCTGCAGGACGCCCTGGTGAAGGCATGGCTCGCCTGGCGCCGCATCACCCCGACGGGTGAACTCGCCTACACGCGGCGCATCCTGGTCAACCTGGCGACCGACCGCTGGCGGCGCCGGCGCTACGAGACGACCACGATCGAGCCACCCGACACCTCCCCCGACCCGCGCTCCGAGGACGCCTACGCCGTGGCCGACGATCGCGACTTCATCGTCCGGCAACTCGCCGCCCTGTCGGCGCGGGAGCGCGCGATCGTCGTCCTGCGGTACTACGTGGACCTCCCCGAGGCCGAGGTGGCGGCCGCGGCCGGCGTCTCGGTCGGCACCGTCAAATCCACCTGTTCACGGGCGCTGTCCCGCCTCCGCTCCCGGGGCGAGGCCGCGCAAGCCACGAGGAGCCGGTCATGAGCCCCATGGATGAGAACCAACTGCGCCACGAGTTGCGCCACGCCGCACCCGACCTGCCGGACTCCGCGACCCTCGGCCGCGCCGTCGCCGCCCGCGGCCGATCCGTCCGCCGTCGGCGGGCCATGGTCGCCACCGCCGCGGTCGCGGTGATCGCCGCCTCCGGGGTGACGGTCTGGGCCGCGCTCCCCCGCGAGCCACGCGACGCCGTGCCGATCCAGACCCCGAGCGCGTCCCCCACCCCGACGGCGACCCCCACGTCGCCCTCCCCCACGCCCACCGGGCCGACGGCGACCCCCAACCCGACGACCGCCGGCCCGACGGCGACGCCGACCGGCACGCGGACGAGCCCGGGCGGCGGCCCGGGGACGCCCACCGCCCGGCCCACGGCGTCCGGCGGCCCCGCGACGCCCACGGCCCCGAAGAAGTGGGGCAACACCATCGAGGCCCCGGGGAGCTTCGGGAGCCTGGGCACGTTCACGCTCAGCGGGGACGCGGCCCCGGGACGCGCCAAGGCGGGGTGGACCGCCGGCGACTCGGCGCTCGTCTACTGCGACGCGTCCGGCCGGGTGCAACTGGGGGCGCTCGGCCAGGTCGAGGCCGGACGCACCCTGATGGCGTCCGAGGGCGAGAGCACCAGCGTGCAGGGGGTCCTCGTGTTCCCCAACGACGCTGCCGCCACTCTCTTCCTGGAGCAGGTCCGCGCCGGCGTCACCGCCTGCCAGGGCCGGCAGCCCGGCACGGGCACCGAGGGCGCCTCGCGTTCGGTGTTCGAGCTGACCCGCCCGACCGGGCTGGGCCAGCAAGCGCTGACGACCGGCAGCCACGCGCAGATGTTCGTCAACGGCGCCTGGACCGACGCCCCGGGCGGGGACGCCACCTTGTGGGTCCGGCAGGGGCGGGCCGTCACCTTCGCCACCGAGGGCGGGGAGTACCTGGGCCCGGTGTGGAGCGGCCGCGCCGACGTGGCGGGGGAGATGCGGGCCACCGTGCGCCACGCCCTCCCGCAGATGTGCACCTGGGGCGGCTGCTGAGCGGCGGCCCCGGGGCCCCGCGCCGTCAGTGGGTGGTGCGGGGCTCGTCGGTGCCGCCCTTCTCCCCGCGCAGCAGCTTGCCGGTGACGCGCTGACCCAGCGCCTCCATGGCGAGGCGTCCGACCAGCTGCTGGTTCGTGGAGACGCGCTCGGTGCGTCCGGTGCCCAGGAAGCTGATCATCCAGTGCAGCAGCGTCGTGATGCGGCTCTTGAAGCCGGCGATGTAGAGCAGGTGCAGGAACAGCCACGCGACCCACGCCAGGAAGCCCGTGATCTCGATCCGGCCGACCTTCACGACCGCGGCGAACTTCGAGATGGTCGCCATCGAGCCCTTGTCGAAGTACGAGAACGGCTCCTCGCCCACGGGGCGGCCCGCGGCGGCGTCCTTGATGCGCCGGGCCGCGTACTTGGCGCCCTGGATGGCCCCCTGGGCGACGCCCGGGACGCCCGGGACGGCGGCCAGGTCGCCGATGACGTAGATCTCGGGGTGGTCGGGGATCGTGAGCTGCGGGGTGACCACGACGCGGCCCGACCGGTCGAGTTCACAGCCGGTCTGCTCGGCCAGCACCTTGCCCAGCGTGCTGCCCCGGACGCCGGCCGCCCACACCTTGCACACCGAGCCCACGGTGACGGGCTGCTCGCCCTTGGGCTGGTAGACCACCTGCTGGGCGGTGACGTCGGTGACGATGCTGTTGAGGACGACCTCGACGCCCGAACGCTCCAGGGAGCGCTGCGTCTTGGCGCCCAGCTTGGGGCCGAACGGCGGCAACACCTGGTCGGCGCCGTCGATGAGGATGACGCGGGCGTCGCGGGGGTCGATCGACTGGAACTGTCCGGCGAGGGTCGTGTTGGCGAGCTCGCGGATCTGGCCGGCCATCTCGACGCCGGTCGGGCCGGCGCCGACCACCACGAACGTGAGCAGGCGGGCCCGCTCGACCGGGTCGGGTTCGACCTCGGCGAGCTCGAAGGCCCAGAAGATCCGCGCGCGCAGCTCGAGCGCGTCGTCGATGGTCTTCATGCCGGGCGCGAACGTCTCGAACTCGTCGTGGCCGAAGTAGGACTGGCCGGCGCCCGCCGCGACGATGAGGGTGTCGTAGGGCGTCTGCAGGACGGCGTCGTGGAACCGGTGGCTGACCAGGCGGTCCGTCACGTCGATGCCCGTCACCAGCCCCGTCTCGACGCGGATGTTGCGCTGCCGCTTGAGGATGTCGCGGGTCACCGGCGCGATCGACCCCTCCGACAGGATGCCGGTCGCCACCTGGTAGAGCAGCGGCTGGAAGAGGTGGTTGGGCGTCTTGCTGATCAGCGTGATGTCGACGTCGGCGTGCCTGAGCGCCTTGGCGGCGAACAGGCCCCCGAACCCCGAACCGATGATGACCACGTGCTTGTTGCCCATGAGGAGACTCCTGGATCGTGCGTGCGGGTCGTACACCCCATTCTGCGTCACGCCGCCCGGACGGACCAGCCTGGCGGCTGCCGTCCGGGCGGTGCGACGAGCGGGTTCAGTCGAGCAGGTCGGCGTAGAGGATCGTGGAGAGGTACCGCTCGCCGAACGAGGGGATGATCACGACGATCGTCTTGCCGGCGTTCTCCGGCTTCGCGGCGACCTCGCCGGCCGCGGCCAGCGCGGCGCCCGAGGAGATGCCCACGAGCAGGCCCTCTTCGCGGGCCGCGCGGCGCGCCCACTCGACGGCGGTCTCGGAGGCCACGGGGATGACCTCGTCGATCACGTCGCGGTCGAGGATCGGGGGGATGAAGTTGGCGCCGATGCCCTGGATCTTGTGCGGGCCGGGCTGCCCGCCGGACAGGATCGCCGACTCGGCCGGCTCGACCGCGACGATCCGCACGTCGGGCTTGCGCTCCTTCAGCACCTGGCCCACGCCGGAGATGGTGCCGCCGGTACCGACGCCCGCGACGAGGATGTCGACGCCTCCGTCGGTGTCGTTCCAGATCTCCTCGGCCGTGGTCGTGCGGTGGATCTCGACGTTGGCGGGGTTCTCGAACTGGCGGGCCAGGACCGCGCCCGGCGTCTCGGCGGCGATCTGCTCGGCCTTGTTGACCGCGCCCCGCATGCCCTCGGGGCCCGGGGTGAGGACGAGCTCGGCCCCGAAGGCCCGCAGCAGCGCGCGCCGCTCCTTGGACATCGTCTCGGGCATCGCGAGGATCACCTTGTAGCCGCGGGCGGCGCCGACCATGGCCAACGCGATGCCGGTGTTGCCGGAGGTGCCCTCGACGATGGTGCCGCCGGGCTTCAGCTCGCCGGACGCCTCGGCGGCGTCCACGATGGCGACGCCGATGCGGTCCTTGACGGAGTTGGCGGGGTTGTAGAACTCGAGCTTGGCCACGACCTGGGCCTGCGAGTCGGGGTAGAGGCGGTTGATGCGCACCAGCGGGGTGCGTCCGATGAGGGCGGTGGCGTTGTCGAAGATGGCGGCCATGAGGGTTCCTTCGGGTGGTGGTGGTCGACGGTGCTCGTCGCCCGACAACACGTCCGCGGACGCCTGTGGTGCTCGACGACCGCGGCGCGTTCGGGCGGAACGGGCGGTCAGGCAGGTGTTGTCAGGCCCTGGGGCGACAACACCGACACATCACGTGGGCAGCGGCGCGCGCGGCGCCGATCCCCGATGCGTTGGTCATGGTGTGGACGCTAGCACGCGCCGCCAACGCCGTCCGGGCCGCGTATCAGCGGGTGGGCCGCGCTTCCGCCTCCGGGACGGCACCGGTCGGGTCCACAAGGGGCCGCCCGCCGCTGGACTCGCGGACCGTCAGGCGCCAGCCGGCGCGGTGCCGCACCGGTTCGGCACCCGGCTCGAGCACCGCGCGCAGCGCGAGCTGGGCGATCTCGGCGCGGTCGGGCGCGATGGTGGTGAGGGTGGGGTTGGACGCGCGGCCGTAGGGGATGTCGTCGTAGCCGGCGACGGCCACGTCCTCGGGGATGCGCAGCCCCGCGCGCTGCAGGCTCCGGATCACTCCGAGCGCGAGCCAGTCGGTGACGCAGAACACGGCGTCCGGCACCGGCCGCATCGCGGCGATCCGGCGTCCGGCCGCGACCCCGTCGTCGCCGCTGACGCCGGGCGTCGCCACCTCGAGGTCCGGCGCCGGCCGCGCCCCCCGGGCCTCGTGGGCCCGCGCCCAGCCGTGCCGTCGACCGCCGAGATGGTGGTTGCCCCCGACGATCGCGACCCGACGCGCACCCGCGTCCAGGAGGTGCCCGGTGACCGCCTCGGCGGCGGCGACCTGATCGATCGCCACCGAGGGGACCGCGACGTGCCAGTCCTGATCGCCGAGCAGCACCAGGGGCAGGTTCGACCGCCGCTTCGCGACGTCCTCGTCTGTGAGGGTGATCGCGCTCAGCACGATCCCGTCGATCCGCTGGCCGAATCGCCCCTCCAGCGCCCGCAGTTCGACCTCGCGCGAGCCGTGGGTCTGCTGGACGACCACGACGGTGCCCGCGTCCTCCGCCTTCTCCAGCATCTGCTGCGCCAGCGAGGCGAAGTACGGCATCTCCAGGCGCGGCACCACCAGCGCGATCAGGCCGGTCCTGCCGCTGGCCAGGTTGCGGGCCTGCAGGTTCGGGCGGTAGCCGAGTTCGGCGATCGCGCGTTCGACGCGCTCGCGCATCGCGTCGGAGACGTGCGGGTAGTCGTTCACCACGTTGGAGACCGTGCGCATCGACACGCCGGCCAACTCCGCCACATCGACCAGGCGCGGTGGTCTGCTGCGTGCGGTCACGCGATCATTCCACCACGCCGGCGCCCGGGCGGCAGCCCGTCCCGCCGCGGCCGCCTCACTTCAGCCCCGTGGTCGCCATCCCCTCCACGATCCTGCGCTGGAACAGGACGAACACGACCAGCACCGGCACGATGGAGATGATGCTCATCGCGAACATCGCCCCCAGTCGGAGTGGCCGGCCCCGTCGAGGAAGCGGCGCAGGGCGAGGGGGACCGTCAGCCGGTCGAGGCTGCTGAGGTAGATGAGCTGGCTGAAGAAGTCGTTGTAGGCCCAGATGAACGAGAAGATCGCCGTCGTGACGAGCGCGGGCGTCAGCAGCGGCAGGATGACGCGCGCGTAGATCCCGAAGTCGCCGCACCCGTCGATCCGCGCCGCCTCGTCGAGTTCGACCGGGATCGAGCGGATGAACTGGACCATCAAGAAGACGAAGAACGCCTCGACGGCGAAGAACTTCGGCACCACCAGCGGCAGGATCGTGTCGACCCACCCCAGCGTCCGGAACATGGAGTACTGCGCGATCAGGGTCACGTGCGCCGGGAGCATGATCGTCACCAGCATGACCGCGAACAGGATGCGGCGGCCGGGGAACCTCATCCGCGCGAACGCGTACGCGGTCAGGGAGCAGGACAGGCAGTTCCCGACGATCGTGAGCGCGCAGATGGCCAGCGACAGCCCGATGTGCCAGCCGAACGGCAGCCCGGTGGCGTCCCAGCCGCGGGCGTAGTTGTCCAGGATCGGCTGCGTCGTCCAGGGCGCGGCCTCGGAGAAGATCTGGTCGGTGCGCTTGAACGAACTGCCCAGCATCCACAGCAGCGGGTAGAACAGGACGAAGCCGAGCGCGGCCAGGAACGCGTGCCGGATCGCCGAGGTGCGACGCCGGTTGGCGTCCCTGGCCCGCTGGCGGTCCCTCGTGAGCGTCTCGGTGTCAGACACGGCCACCGTCCTCGTAGTAGACCCAGTACTTCCCGACCAGGAAGTTGGCGAGCGTGAAGAGCCCGATCACGATCAACAGGACCCACGCCATCGCGGCCCCGTAGCCCATCTGGAAGCTGCCGAACGCCCGCTGGTACAGGTAGAGGGTGTAGAACAGCGTCGAGTCGGCGGGGCCGCCCGATCCCCCGGAGATGATGTAGGCCGGGGTGAAGGCCTGGAACGCGCCGATCACCTGCAGCACCAGGTTGAAGAACACGATGGGCGTGATGAGCGGGAGGGTGACGGCGAAGAACCGCCGCACCGGGCCGGCGCCGTCGATCTGCGCCGCCTCCAGGACGTCGGCGGGCACCTGCCGCAGCGCCGCCAGGAAGATCAGCATGGGGGCGCCGAACTGCCACACCCGCAGGGCCACCAGCGTGCCGAGGGCGGTCCCGGGGCTGGAGATCAGGGCGGGCACGTGGACGCCGACCAGCTCCAGCCCCTTGTCGACCAGCCCGTCGGGGCCGAAGATCTGGCGCCACAGGACCGCGATCGCGACGCTGCCGCCCAGCAGGCTGGGCACGTAGTAGATCGCGCGGTACACCGCCAGGCCCTTGATCCCCTGGTTCAGCAGCAGCGCCAGGCCCAGGGAGGCGACCAGTTCGAGCGGCACCGAGACCGCGACGTAGATCAGCGTGACCCGCACCGACGCGTGGAAGCGGGCGTCGGTCAGCATCCGGGCGTAGTTGTCCCCGCCGACCCAGTTGGGCGCCTGCAGCAGGCTGAAGTCGGTGAAGGAGTAGTACAGCGACCACACCATCGGGCCGAGCGTGAACCACACCAGACCGATGAGCCACGGCAGCAGGAACAGGTAGGCCTTCCAGCGACGTCGGTGCATGGGTCTCCGATCAGGCGCCGAGGGCGGCCTTGGCCTCGCTGAGGAAGGTCTGGGCCGCCTGGGCCGGCGTCGCCTGCCCGAACCCGACGGACTCGTTGGCCCGACCGAAGGCCGACAGGCACTCGCCGTACCCCTTGGGCCAAGGGCCGGGGGCCTTCCCGGCCTTCGGCGTGACCTTCTCGACGTAGTCGATCGCCGCCGTGGTCGCGCCGCCGGCACTGGAGAGCTGGTCGCGCGCCGAGCCGGTGGGCGGCACGCCCAGCAGCAGGCCGATCTCCTTGGTGGCCGCCGAGTCGTTGATCAGGTGGTCCACGAGCGCGGCCGCCGCCTCGGGCGCCTTGGTCGTGGCGGAGACGCACCAGAAGTCGAGGGCCTTGACGAACAGCCCCGACAGGTCGCCCTTGACCTTCTGCGGCAGCGGGCTGACCGCCACCGTCCCGTCCGCGATGAGCGGCTGGAAGAACGTCACCTGCTGCACCCACCCGGCCGTCAGGGCGGCCTGGCCCTTGCTCATCGGGTTGGTCTCGAAGGTTCCGCCGGCCGCCGTGACGTCCTGGGGCGGGGCCGCCTTGCCGCGGCGCAGGCCGTCCCACATCGCGTACCAGGCCTCGACGACCGCCTGGTCGAGCAGCAGCTTGCCCTCGGGGTCGAACTGGTTGCCGACCTCCTGACGGGCGAAGACGTCGAACATCTGGAAGTTGCCGCCCAGGTCGGTGGTGCCCCACTTGTCCGGGCCCGCGTTCTTGGCGAAGTCGGTCACCCAGGTCTGGAAGTCGGCCCAGGTCCACTCGTCGGGCACGCTCGCCCCGGCCGCCTGCAGCATCCCGCCGTGCGAGAACAGGGCGGGGGCGATCGAGCTCTGGCCGATCCCCATCAGCTTGCCGCCCACGAGGCCGGAGTCGCGCACGTCGGCGTCCAGGGTGGAGGCGTCGATCGTCGACGCGGCGTCCGCCGTGAGGTCGCGCAGGGCGCCCCGGGACGCGTACTCGGTGAAGTACGTCATGGACATGCGGAACACGTCGGGGCCCGAGCCGCCGGCGGTCTCCGTCGCGAGCTTGTCCCAGTAGTCGGCGAACGCGACCCCGGTCCCCGAGGTGGCGATCGCCGGGTTGGCGGCCGTGAACCCCTTCAGCACCTGTCCATGGCGGCGTGGACGGGCGCTCCCCCGTACCAGCCGACCTTGAGCGAGCCGGACGCCCCGGCGCCCGGCGTCCCCGCGGCCGTGGGTTGGGGCGAGGCGCCACCGCCGGGCGTGCAGCCAGTGGCTGCCAGGGCGACCCCGCCGGCGGCGAGGCCGAGGAAACTACGACGATTGAAGGTGGACATGGCTACTCCTTCGTAGCGAGCGATACGGACGGTTCGGTCGGGCGGTCCGTGCGGGCCGCAGCGGATGGAGGGGGCTCGGCGTCGAGCGCCTCGGGCGCCCAACGCCAGTTGTCGGCGGGAATCCGCGGCGTGTAGCGGCCCGCGGGCAGGTCGTCGTCGACCCGCATGAGCCAGCGGGCCAGCCACCAGGTGAGGGTGGCGAGGGCATCGCGATGCGCGGGGTCGTCGGCGAGGTTGCGCGTCTCGCCGGGATCGGACGCCAGGTCGTACAGCCAGCGGCGCCCCTCGGCGTCCATGACGAGCTTGAGGTCGTCGAGCCGCAGCATGCGCTCGTGACCCGACTGGGTGACCGAGTTCAGCTCGTCGAACGTCGGGCCCGCGTAGTCGAAGTGCAGCGGCGGGCGCGCGTCCACCCCGTAGGCGACCCCGCCGTAGCCGAGCTCGACGTAGGCGGTGGCGAACTCCTCCCCCGCGTCCCGTCCTGCCCACAGCCCGGTGAGGTCGCGCCCCTGGCTGCCGCGCGGGGGCTCCAGGCCGGCGAGGCCGCACACGGTGGGCAGGACGTCGACGATGGAGACCATCTCGGTGCGCCGCTCGCCCTCCGGGACGCCGGGGCCCGCCACGATCAGGGGGATGCGCGTCAGGACCTCGGGCAGGCCGGCGCCCTTGCGCTGGAGCCCGTACTCGCCGACGTAGTCCCCGTGGTCGGCGAGGAAGAACACCAGCGTGTCGTCCAGGTGCGCGCCGAGTCCCGCGAGCAGGCGCGCGATCTGGTCGTCGACCATGCGTAGCATCCCGAGGTAGGTGGCCAGGTAGCGACGCCAGTCCTCGTCGTAGCCGGGGCGCTTGCTCTCGATCAGGTCGCGCAACCAGCGGTACCGCCAGGACAGTTCGTCGATCGCCTCGGGGCCGGCCCGGCGCTCGTGGTCGCGGGCCACGTCGTCGAACATCGAGAAGTACGGCTCGGGCACCTGGTAGGGGTTGTGCGGCTCCGGAAAGGAGACCCACAGGAAGAAGGGCCGGTCGTCGGGGCCGGCGGGACGGGCCGCCCGCAGGTCCGCCAGCGCGTCGTCCACGATCCGGTGCGGGAGCTGGCACTCCAGCGGGAACGGGGTGGCCACCGGTGAGACCGAGTGGTCGAGCCCGTCGAGCCAGGCGTCGAAGGCGGCCTGGTCGGGGGAGGTCGCGGGCCCGCCGGTGTGCATGTACGGGCCGCGGAAGTGGTCGAAGTCGGCCGGGCCCCGGTGCATGTGGGGCTTGCCGGCGAAGAAGGTCTCGTACCCGTGGGCGCCGAGGACGTCGAGCAGGTCGGCCGCGAACCGGGCCTCGGTCTCGTTGGAGTTCTGCCGCACCTGGTGCACGGAGGGGAACCGCCCGGTGAGCAGGCTCACCCGGGCGGGGACGCACGCGGGCGTCGAGGTGTAGGCGCGGTCGAACGTGCTGCCCCGCGACGCCAGCCCCCGCAGCGTCGGCATGACGGGACCGGCCTCACCGGCCGCCCACGTGAGATCGGCCCGGTGCTGGTCCGTCATCACCCACACGATGTTGGGTCGCTTCGCCATCGATCGCCTCCCCCTCGATGCGAGGGAGTCTTGCACAGATTTGCAGCGCTGCAAAGGGGTGCCGCCGCACCCCTTGACCCGGGCTCGGATGCAGCCACACCTCGCCGCTCGCCCGGACGCGGGTCGGCCCGCGGCGTCCGGGACGCCGCGGGCCGATCAGGGAGAGGTGTCGGTCAGTAGCCGATCGAGGCCAGGTAGGCGCGCGAGTCGGCGATGCAGTCGAACGGGTCGCGACCGTAGGTGTCGTCCTGCTCGATGAAGAAGAACTCCGCCCCCGCCTTCTCCGCGGCGGGCAGCAGCTGCGGCCAGTTCATGTTGCCCTGGCCGACCTCGGCGAACTGCACGATGTTGTTGAACAGCGACTGGAAGGTCGCCCGGTCACCGGACTCGATCGCGTCGAGGGCCTCGGCGGGCAGCGGCTGCACGCGGAAGTCCTTGACGTGGATGATCTTGCAGACGCCCGAGTAGAGCTCCAGCATGTCCAGCGGCGCCATGCCGCCCCGCTGCACCCAGTGGAGGTCCACCTCGAAGTAGAGGCTCGGCGCGACGCGACGGACGATGTCGAAGATCCGCTCGCCGTCGAACTGCGCCAGGTCCACGTGGTGGTTGTGGTAGCACAGCGTGATCCCCTCGGCGGCCAGCCGCTGCGCGGCCTGCTCGCACTCGGCCGCCCACGCCTCGCAGGCCTCCTTCGAGGCCATCGCGCGGTGCGGCATCATGCCGATCCGGACGAACTTCGTGCCGAGGCGCTTGCAGTCGGAGACGATCTTGTCGAAGTTCTCCTCCAGGTTGTCGCCGGTCGCGGTGGGCCCGGGCTTGAGCGCCACCGAGAGGGCGCCCACGATCATCCCGAGCTCCTTCACCGCGCGCTCGAGGTCGGCGGTGTTCTCCTCGCTCATCGGGATCTGGCTTACCTCGACCGCGTCGATGTCCAGATCCTTGATCCGCTGCAGGACGGCGAACATGCCCTGCTCCGCCACCTGGTTCTTGACCATCATCATCATGACGCCCAGAACGGCCATGGTTGTCTTTCCTTCCGTAGGTTTCGGTGACGGCGCTCAGGCGCGCGTCGGGTACTTGCCCTCGTCGGCGATGCGCTTGTTCAGCTCGGCCATGTAGGCGTCCTCGTCGAAGTTCTCGATGGACACCTCCTGGTCCAGCCAGCTGGACAGGTGGATCGCGTTCGCCAGCCGGACGCCGTGGATGCCGTCGCCGCCGGGCGCCAGCAGTTCCTCGGTGCCCTTGACGGCCTCGGTGAAGTTGCGGAGGACCTCGACGTGCTGCACGCCCCAGACGGTCCCGTAGTCCTTGGTCTCCTCGCTCATCAGGGTGTCCTTGTCGAGCTCGCCGCGGAACAGCTTGCGCACCGTGGAGACGTCCATGCCGTCCGAGAGCGTCCGCTCGTCGTCGGTCAGGCGCGTGATGGTCGCGATCTTGGAGTTCTCCACGACGATCTTGCCGCGGTCGCACAGGATCTCCAGGCGGTCGGTGCCGGCCATGTCGTGGGTGCAGGTGATGAACGAGCCGGTGGCGCCGTCGCCGAAGTCGACCAGGGCGTTCACCTCGTCCTCCACGACGATGTCGCGCCGGAAGCCGTACGCACACTTGGCGAACACCGACTTCGGGACACCGCACAGCCACTGCCACAGGTCGAGCTGGTGCGGGGCCTGGTTCACCAGGACGCCACCGCCCTCACCGCCCCACGTGGCGCGCCAGTCGGACTGCTCGTAGTAACCCTGCGGCCGCCACCACGTCGTGATGATCCAGGAGGTGTGACGCAGGGCGCCGAGCTCACCGGAGTCCAGGAGGGCCTTGAGGTCCTTGTACAGCGGGTTGGTGCGCTGGTTGAAGAACACCCCGAAGGTCAGCTCGGGGTGCTGGGCGGCGAGGTCGATCAGCTCGCGCGCCTGCTTGGTGTAGACGCCGACCGGCTTCTCCACGAGCGTGTGCACGCCGTGCTCGAGGGCGTAGATGCCCATCTCGGGGTGCAGGTAGTGCGGGACGGTCGTGACCACGGCGTTGACGTCACCGGAGTCGATCATCGCCCGGTAGTCGTCGTAGAACGGGACCCCCAGCTTCTCGGCGTCGGCCCGCTTGCTCTCGTCGATGTCGCAGATCGCGCCGATCGTCATGTCGGGCACCTTGCCCTCGGACAGGAAGGTGGCGTACATGTTGCCCTCGGTCCCCAGGCCGATGATGCCCAGCCGGACGTGGTCCGTTGCCATGGAATGCTCCTTTGCTCGCCTACGGTGGTCTCACTCTAGGAAAGCGCTGCCCGCAAGGGGAGCCGGTTGCACGATTAAGCGCCGATTGGCTTCCCCTGGCCTGCAACCTGGTGGCAACATCGGGGAATGCTGGACCTGACCACCGTGATCGAAGCAGAATCCCGCCGATTCGCCGACGCCATCGCCCAGGCCGCTCCGGACGCCGCCGTCCCGACCTGCCCCGGCTGGACCGCCGACGACCTCGCCTGGCACCTCACCGAGGTCCACGGCTTCTGGGCCCGCGTGCTGACCAGCGGCGCCCAGACCGACGAGGAGTCCGAAGCCGTCGAGGCCGCGGGCCCCACCCGCCCCGGATCCCGCGCGGAGACGATGGCCCTGTTCGAGCGGGCGACCGGGCAACTCCTCGAGGCGCTGGCCGGTGCGGAGGACGCCACGCCCGCCTGGTTCTGGCTGGCCACCGACCGCACGGTGGGCGCGACCCGCCGCATGCAGGCGCACGAGGCCACCATGCACCGCGTGGACGCCGAGGCGGCGGCCGGCCTGGACTCGGCGCCCGTCGACCCGAGGCTGGCCGCGGACGGCATCGAGCACGCCTTCGACGTGATGTGGGCGTGGTGGGGCACCCAACCCGGGTGCTCGTTCGCCCCCGGCGCGAGCCGGGTCGAACTCGTGGCCGAGGACACGGGCCACGGCTGGCTGGTCGAGACCGGACGCTGGCAGGGCGTCGGGCAGTCCGGGAAGGCCTACGACGTTCCCGGCGCCCGGCGCGTCCTCGCCGGCACGCCGGCCGCCCGGGTGACCGGCAGCGCCGAGGCGCTGATGCGCTGGCTGTGGGGCCGCGGCGACGAGCCCGCGGCGTCCGGCGACGCCGGGGCGCTCGACCCGCTGCGGGCCGCGCGCGACCAGGGCATGCAGTAGCGCCGGAGCGGCGTCCGCTCAGGCCGGCGTGAGCCGGTCCAGCAGGGTCAGCACCTCCGAGGCGAGGACCCGGTCCACATCCGGCCACGCCACGGGGCGCCCGGCGGCGGTCGCCCCGACCGAGGCGACGGCGACCGGCTCGCCGTCGGCCATGCCCATCGGGTGCACGCCGGGTGCGATGACCATCGTGAGCGTCACCTCGTCGCCCCGCAGCGTCCAGGTGTCGCGGTAGCCGCCCTGCCCGGTGGGGCCGGGCGTCCAGCCGGCCCGCTCGACCGTGGACGCGAAGGTGCCGGGATGGATCCCCACGGGAAGCAGCCGCCCGGGCAGGTCGGCGCCCACGGCGTCCGCCGGGAGCGCCGCGACCGGCCGGTCGAGCTGGTCGAACGGGGCGATCAGGTCGTGCTCGCGCAGGGCGGCCCGCCAGGCGTCCGCGTCCGGGGCGGGCAGGAGCAGCGGGTGGGCGAGCCGCAGCGTCTCGTCGGGCGCGGGCTCCCCCGGGTCGTCGGCCGCGGTGACGAACTCGCCCTCCTCGGTGGCCCGGATCGTGCGCCCGTCGTCGGTGATCCACACCAGCGGGCGCGCCAGCCCCCCGAGCACCGGGTGCGCCAGGTAGGCGCGCAGTTGGTCGCCGGTCCAGGTGCGGCCCGTCACGAGGGCGCGCTCCAGCCGCCGCGTCTGCGCCGACGTGATGCCGCGCAGGGCGCGCCGGGTCGCGGTGAGCGTGGCCTTCGCGTGCGCGACCGCGGCCGGGTCGTCGTCGGCGCGCGGCGCCGGGAGCGACTTCTGCGGCCGGCCGGACGCCCCGGGCAGCGGGCGGCCGTCCGCGGCCAGCTCGCGCACGGGGGTGGACCCGTCGGGGAGCAGCGTCGCCCGGAAGCAGCGGGTGCCGTAGGACAGGTCGAGGCCGCCCCGGGCGTCCAGGCCGCCGTCGGGCACCAGGGTGTCCTCGTAGGCGTCGGGCGTCATGCCCTGGGCCACCGCGGCCTTCGCCAGCGCCGCCTCGGCGCCCTCGCGCACCTTGCGCGTCTTCACCTTGGCGAACCGGTCCGACAGCAGCGTCATGGCGTGCCGGCTGCCGGTCGCGGCGAACGCGGTCAGGACGAGCACGGAGCGCTGGTAGGCGCCCCGGCCGGGCCACAGCATCACCAGGGGGGCGGCGTGGTCGACGAACGCGGGCCCGCCGAGCAGGCCGGCCGCGATCGCGTAGGCGCGCAGCTTGGCGTCCGCCCCGCTGGCCAGGTAGCCGTCGAACAGCGCGATCGCCAGGCGCTCGCGCGAGGACTCCTCGAGATGCTCGCGCGCCGCGGCGACGAGCGGGCGGGCGCGCAGGTCGGGGTCTTTCGCGCCGCGGGCGGCGGCGGCCACGAGCTCCGCGGCGACGTCGGGGGCCAGCCGGTCGCCCTCGGCGGTCAGCACCGGGGGCAGCGCGTCGGGGCGGGCGAACCACGGCGCCTCGCGGGGGGCGCTGAGGCCGCCGCGGCCCGTCGGCTTGGGCGCCTTCTTCTCCGCCGCGACCGCCGCCGCCCACCACGGCGGCGTGATCGCCGGGCGCGCGTCGGCCTCGGCCAACTCGGCCAGGACGCCGCGCAGCACCGGGTCGGACGCCTCCGCGAGGTTCGCCCCCCGGGCGCGCGCCCGGGCGAGGAGCGCGGACAGCAGCGGCCGGTCGGCCTCGGCGTAGCCGACGTACGCGGCGAGCGCGGCGGGGCGCGCCGCCAGCCAGTCGCGGGCCAGGTCGATCGCCGCCGAGGAGCGCGCCAGGGCGAGCACGGGGCCGACCGCGGGGGCCGCGGCGGCGCCGTCGGGGACCGCCGTCAGGGCGGCGAACTCGCGGGCCGCCTCAGCGGCGTCCGTGCGGGCCGCCACCCGCTCGGCGAGCGCGGGGACCGGGTCGATCCCCAGCACGTGCACGACGTCGACGTCGAGGTGGCTCGCGGCCATGTCCGGCACGCCCCAGCGGCGGGCGTGCCGGAGCCGCTCGTCGGGATCGGCGACCGCGCACAGCAGGGCGGCGGCGTCGCGGAGGTGGTGTCCGCGCAGCAGGTCGTCGGGGGCGGCGGCCAGCGCAGCGAGGTGCGCGGCGGGTTCGGCCAGCGCGGCGGAGGCGAGCAGGCGCCCGAGGTCGTGGAGCGCGGCGCGCTCGGCCTCGGCGCGCCACCGGGCGAGCCGCGCCGGGGGGAGCTGCGGCACGACGACGGCCCGAACGGCGAGGACGTGCCCGGCGTGGAACCGGATGAACTCCCCCGGGATCGCGTCCGCGCCCTCCTCGAGCACCACGGTGAGCACGTCGGTGGCCCCCTGGTGGGCATCGTCGTGGTACTGGAGCATCCGGTCGAGCAGCCGCACGGCCTGCAGGGCGGGCATGGTGTCGAACGGGAGGCGCGGGGACCGGATCACCTGCCCGTTGTGGACGCCGTACCGCGCCACCGCGGCCTCGAAAGCGGCCCGGTCGAACGCCGGATCGGGGGTGAGGTCGGGCAACGGCTCGCCCCACGCGTATCCGGCCCACTCGAGGCGGGACGGCGGCACGGGCGCGCAGGGGTTGGGCACGGCGGGGGTGTCGTCGCTCATGGGGTCGAGTCTGGCACGACGGCCGCGCGGCTCGCCCCGGCGTCCGGGCCACCTGGGGCGACGCGGCCCTCGACCGGGGACGCCCCCGCGTCGCGCATGGGGATCTCGCCGCCGGGCACCCAGCGTCGGGCGGCCAGCCGTGGACGCGCGACGGCCCCGGCGGGTCGCCGGGGCCGTCGGAGGGTCGGTCAGGCGATCGGGGCGCCCGGCGCGGTGTGCGCGGCCGCCGCCGCGGCGTCCGCCTCGGAGGAGGCGTAGGTGGCCTTCAGCATCTGCAGCGACTTCAGCGCCTCGGCCGGGCTGATCCAGAACGGCTCCGGATCGTCGACCTTCGCGTAGAAGTCGCGGATCAGCAGCTCGTGCGAGACCCCCCAGTAGGCGCGCCCGCCGGACGCCGCGCGCCGCTCCTCGAACCGCTCCACGCGGCCGTCCTTCCACGCCACGGTCAGCCCGTCGCGCAGGGTGACGTAGGCGTTCTCGCAGTCGAGCTCCAGCTCGACGGGGCGATTCTGCGGGGCCGTCAGGGTCGCGTAGAAGGTCGTCTGGACGCCGTCGGCGTGGGTGAACAGCACCTCCGCGGTGTCCTCGATCTCGGTGACCTCGGCGAACTTGTGCGAGGCGACGCGGCCGTGCACGTCGGTCACGTCGCCGACCAGCCACTGCACCAGGTCGAGGGTGTGGATCGCCTGGTTGATGAGCAGACCGCCGCCGGACTGCTCCTGGCTCGCCCGCCACGGCTTGGCGCGGTAGTACTCGGCGCTGCGCGTCCAGACCACGGACGCGTACGCGCCGCGGATCGCGCCGAGCTCACCCGAGTCGAGCAGACGGCGCAACTCGACCGAGCTGACGTTGTAGCGGTTCTGGAAGCACACCCCGACCTTGACGCCGGCGGGGATGTCGGCGTCAAGCAGCCGCTGCGCGTCGTCGAGGTGGGCGGCCAGCGGCTTCTCCTGGATGACGTGGACGCCGAGTGCGACCGCCTCCAGGGTGGGCGTGATGTGCTGGTCGTGCGGCGTCGCGACGTGGACGACGTCGGGCGAGGCCGCCTCGACCAGTTCCGCCACGGTCGCGAACGCGGGGGCGCCGGTGGCCTGGGTCGCGACCGCGCGGCGCGCGGGATCGGTGTCCACGACCCCCACGAGCTCGACGCCCTCGATCGCCTTGATGGCCTCGTGGTGGATGGTGGCGACGTCGCCCCACCCCACGATGGCCGCGCGCTTCACTGCCATGGAACTCCCTGTTCTTCGGTCGGGCCCGCGTGGGCGTCGGCGATGACCGCCGACGCGGCGCCGGGCGTTCCCGACGCGTCGAGGGCTGGGAAGGTTCGCGGCCGGGGCGTCTTCGCCGACGTGCGGGGCGCGTCAGTCGTCTCGACCGGCGTCCCCATCGGCGTCCTCCTCGGTCCGGAACCGTCTTCCGGCCAACTCTAGGGAACGTGGCCTGTTGCCACGTACGGGTTTACGCGGGTTGCCACCGACCGCGCCCCACGCGGCCTCGAGGCAGCCCACCACGAGGACGACCAGGCCGAGGTTCCGCGCGGTCAGCACGGTGAGGGCCGCGGTGGTCGTCGGTCGGTGCTGCAGGAGCGCGTCGTAGGCGACGGGATAGATGACCGTGGTCAGGACGCACAGCGCCAGGGCCGCCGCCCACGTCGCCGCCGCCCGGGGCCAGGACGGCGCCCCGGCGTCCTGCCGGTCGGCGGTCCCGAGCAGCACCGCGGCGGGCGGCGCCAGCCAGAGGAGGTACTGCGGGCTCAGGGCGGGCGACGTCACGATGAACGCGCCGACGAGGCCGAGCGCCAGCCAGGACGCCGCCCCCACCTCCGCGCCCCGGAACAGCCACACCAGCAGCAGGACGCCGCACGCCAGCGCCGCGGCCAGCGCGGCCGCCTGCGCGGCCAGGAGCCACCCGTCGACCCCGGCGCCGGCCACCTCGTAGGCGTGGAACTCGCTGTAGCCGATGGTCTGGTCGCCGCCCCTGCTCCACGACCACATCGGGACCAGCGCGGCGACCGCCTCGATCTGCAGCCCGCGCTCCCGCTGGTGGGTCAGGGGCGAGAGCAGCCGGTCCCACCCGCCCACCAGCACGCTGCCCAGCACGAGCGTCAGGCCGCTCACCACGAACGTCACGACCGCCGCGGCTCGGCGGCGTCCGGCGAGGATGAGCGGGGCCAGGACGATCGGCCACACCTTGAGCCCGGTGCCGAGCGCGACCATGACGGCGGCCCCCGACCCGCGGCGCTGGACGATGAGCAGCAGCGCGATGCCGGCCGCTGCGGCGGGCAGCATGTCGAACCGGAGCAGGGGGAGGCTGCCCAGCGCCGTGGTGAGCCCGATCCAGCCCAGCACCCCGATCGGGCCGGCGACCCGGCCCAGCACGAGGGCGAAGGCGGCGTCGGCGACGGTCGTCATCGCCATCACGGCGCCGCGGTACGCGACGTAGTCGTGGGCGCCCAGCAGGTAGGGCGCGAGCAGCAGCCAGCCCGCGGGGGTGGGGTACTCGGGCAGCGCCTGGGCCAGTTCGCCGGTCGCGACCGCGGCCTCGGCGGCCAGGAAGTAGTAGTAGGTGTCGCTGAACTCCTCCGGGCGCCAGACCCACCACCAGGCGGACACGTACTTGGCGACGGCCCACGCCAGGACGACGGCGAACACCCCGGCGCCGCTCCACCGCAGCCCGGGCGAGACCGGGGGTGGTGAGGCGCTCGTCGACACGGGAGCATCCTTCCAGACGCTCCCCCGCGCCGGGCCGTTCCGCCTCAGCCGGCGACCTCCTGCCGCGAGCGCAGGATGCAGAACTCGTTGCCCTCGGGGTCGGCCAGCACGACCCAGCCGGTGCCGGGGCCGTGGATGCCGCGGTGGTCCGCGACCTGCGTCGCGCCCAGGTCGAGCAGTCGCGCCAGTTCGGCGTCCCGGGTGCCCTCGCGGGGCCGCAGGTCGAGGTGGAGGCGGTTCTTGACCGTCTTGGGCTCGGGCACCTCGATGAACAGCAGTTCGTGGCCCGTCTCGGGGTCGTGGATCGGGCACTCCTCGTGGCCGGGTTCGTTGGGGTCCTCGGGGTCCATGGCGTAGCCGAGGACCGCCCGCCAGAACTCGGACAGGGCGTAGGCGTCGGCGCAGTCGACCGTGGTGTGCGACACGAAGGAGGTCATGGCCCCAGCCGATCAGGAGCGGGCCCCGGGGCGCAAGGGTTGGCCCGCGTTCTACGCTGGGCGCACCCGTCACGAAGGAGTCCGCCATGACCGAAGCCGTCGGCGACGCCCAGATCTGGTCGACCATCCGCGCCGAGGCCCAGCGCGACGCCGAGCGCGAGCCGTGCCTGGCCGGGTTCCTCTACGAGACCGTGCTGCGCCACCACTCGCTGATGGAGGCCCTCGGGAGCCAGCTCGCGCACAAGCTCGCGAGCCCCACCATGTCGGCGCTCACGCTGCTGGACCTGGCCGAGGAGGCCTTCGAGCGCGATCCGCTGATCGCCGAGTCCGTGATCGCCGACCTGCAGGCGATCATCTCCCGCGACCCCGCGACCCGCGGCTACTCCCAGCCGCTGCTGTACTTCAAGGGCTTCCACGCGATCCAGGCGTTCCGGATCGCCCACCACTTCTGGGTCACCGACCGCACCGCGCTGGCGCTGTTCCTGCAGAGCAGGATCTCGGAGGTGTTCGCGGTCGACATCCACCCCGGCGCCCGGATCGGCCGCGGCATCATGTTCGACCACGCCACCTCGGTCGTCATCGGCGAGACCGCCGTGATCGAGGACGACTTCTCGATGCTGCACGAGGTCACCCTCGGCGGCACCGGCAAGGCGGGCGGCGACCGGCACCCGAAGGTGGGGCGCGGCGTCATGATCGGCGCCGGCGCGAAGGTGCTGGGCAACATCACCGTCGGGGAGGGCGCCAAGATCGGCGCGGGCTCGGTCGTGCTGGCCGACGTCCCCCCGTTCACGACGGTGGCCGGCGTCCCGGCCAAGCCGGTCGGCTACACCGCCGAGCAGTTCCCCGCCCTGGACATGGACCAGACGCTGGAGTGCGAGATCAACCTCGACTACACCGAGGTCCACATCGACCGCTCCGCCTGAGGGCGGGCCACGCGCACCCTCGACGCGCCGGGTCGCGCGGGGCCGTCCGACGCCGCGGGTAGCCTGGCGGGCGTGCCGATCCCCGCCCCGCGACCCGCCGACCTCGCCGCGCTGGCCGACGCCCTGGCCGGACGCACGTGGGCGGCGCTGACCGGGGCGGGCGTCTCGACGGACTCGGGCATCCCGGACTACCGCGGCCCCGACGCGCGCCCCACCAACCCGATCACGTACGGGGACTTCCTCAAGCGACCCGAATCGCGGCGCCGCTACTGGTTCCGCTCGATGATGGGCTACCGGAGCTTCGGGGTCGCCGACCCCAACGACGGGCACCGCGCCCTGGCGCGGCTCGGCGTCCCGGTGATCACCCAGAACGTGGACGCCCTCCACGAGCGCGCGGGCAGCGCCGACGTCATCGACCTGCACGGCCTCATCGACCGGGTCGTCTGCCTGGGGTGCGGCGCGCTGAGCGCCCGCGGCGTCCTGCAGCGCCGGTTGGAGGACGCCAACCCCGGCGTCCACGGCGTGATCCCCGCCGGATCGGCCGAACTGCGGCCCGACGGGGACGCCGACATCGCCGACCCCGACGACTTCGTCGTCCCCGCGTGCGAGCGGTGCGGCGGCGTCCTCAAGCCCGACGTGGTGTTCTTCGGCGAGACGGTGCCCAAGCCCCGCGTCGAGGCGTCCTTCGCCCGGGTCGACGCCGCGGACGCGCTCGTGGTCGCCGGGTCGTCGCTGACGGTGATGTCGGGACTGCGGTTCGCCCGGCACGCGGCTCGCACGGGCAAGCCGGTGCTCATCATCAACCACGGCCCGACCCGCGCCGACGACCTGGCCGCGCTGAAGCTGGACGCCGGCACCTCGGCGACCCTCACCGCCCTCGCGGACGCCCTCGCCCCGGCCTGATCGCCCGGACGCGGCGCCCGACCGCGGCCCGCCGACACCCACGGGGCTTCGTCCCCCCGACCGCGGACCGCCGTCCGGCCGGCGCGGGAGATCTCTCCACGAATCCGCCCGAACACGTTGCGCGCCGACCCCGCGCGCCTTACAGTCGTCCTGATTGTATGACAATCACTGCATCGTCTGACATCAATGGAGAGGTAGGCGCATGTCCACCAAAGAGCCCAGCGGCTACGAGCTCGACGACCTCGATCTCGACCCGGCCGACGACGAGAACCAGCAATCCGAGGAGTATCGGAGGCGCAATCCGGAGAAGTTCGCCACCTACCTGAAGCGCCGCATGGTGGTGTTCGCCGTCGCCTACGTCGGCTACGTGTGCGCGTACCTGGTGCGCAACAACTTCAAGCTGACGAGCAAGATCCTCCGCGACGAGAACGGCTGGGACAACGTCCAGATCGGCCTGATCCTCACGGCTTTCACGCTCACCTACGGCTTCGCCAAGTTCTTCATGGGCATGGTCGTCGACCGGCTGTCGCTGCGTCGCGTCTTCGCCGGCGCGCTGGCGATCAGCGCCGTCATCTGCATCCTGCTCGGCTTCGTGCACGTGTTCTGGCTCATGTTCGCGCTCATGCTGCTGCTCGGCACCGTCCAAGGCGCGTTGGCGCCCGGCTCGATGGCGATGATCGCCAACTGGTACCCCAACAAGACCCGCGGCTCGGGCATCGCGATCTGGAACACCTCGCAGAACCTGGGCGGCGCCACGCTGCCGATCATCATCTCCGGGCTGCTCGGGGTCGTCGGCCCCAGCAACGTCGCCTACGCCTTCTGGGTGCCGGGCGTCGTCGTGCTGCTGTTCAGCTTCGTCGCCTGGAAGTTCGGCGGCGACACCCCCAAGAGCGAGGGCCTGGGCAGCCTCACCGACATCTACGGCAAGGCGGGCGAGCCGCAGGTCGAGGACACCCCCGACGAGCCCTACTGGACCACCCTGCGCAAGCACATCTTCACCAGCCCCGTGATCCTGACGGTCGCGTTCGTCAACGCGATCCTGTACTTCCTGCGGTTCGGCATCCTCAACTGGATGCCGATCTTCCTCGGCGACGAGATGGGCTTCAACGAGGCGCAGTACTCGATGGCGTTCTCGATCCTGGAGTGGATCGCGATCCCCGGCTGCTTCTTCTTCGCGTGGGTCGCGGTCAAGCTGCCCAACAAGCAGTCCATCGTCGGCGCCGCCGGTCTCGTGCTGCTCGCGGGCCTGATCTGGCTCTACATGGGCAACCACGACTACGCGCTGCTGCTGGTGATCTCCGGCCTGATGGGCACGTTCATCTACGGCCCGCAGCTCATCATCAACATCCTGACGCTCAACGTGGTCCCCCTGCGGACGGCCGGCGTGGCGGTCGGCTTCGTGGGCCTGTTCGGCTACATCGTGGGCGAGATGGCGGCCAACCTGGTCATGCCGATCCTGGCCGAGGCGCTCGACTGGACGGCCTCGTTCACCCTGCTGAGCTTCTTCGCCCTCGTCGGCGCGGCGCTCTACCTGTCGCTGCGCAAGCGCGAGCAGAAGATCGTCCAGGCCTAGGACGGAAACCGTGACGGCCCTGGTCTCACCGGGAGGGCACGGTGCGCCGCTCGGCGCGCCGGAGCTCCCAGTAGATCAGGGCCGCCACCGCGCTGATCGCGGCCAGCGCCACGAAGGCCCGCCCCCAGCCCAACTGCTCGGCCAGCGTGGGCATGCCCAGGTTCGCGACCACCTCGCCGACGAGGTAGCCGCCGAGGCCGACGAAGCCCACCGCCACACCCATCGCCCGCGGCGACACGAAGTTCAGCGTCAGGATGTTGATGACGACCTGCGGCCCGTACGTCAGCGCCCCGAGCAGGCCGGCCATCACGAACACCTCGACCCGGTTGTCCGCGACGGAGTAGCCGAGCAGCCCGAAGGCCAGGACGACGAGGCCGGCCGCGCCCGCCATCGCCATCCGGTTGGGCCAGCGGTGCGCCACGAGGGCGAACAGCAGCGCCCCCGGCACGGCGGCCCACTCGTAGACGGCCATGACCAGGCCGGCCTCGGGGACGCTGAGCCCGACCTCCGTCATCGTGTACAGCGGGATCCAGTTCAGGACGCCGAACCGCAGCAGGTACAGCAGCGCGTTCAGGACGGCCAGCGCCAGCAGCAGCCGGTTCCCGACCACGTGGATCCGCACCAGCCGCCAGTAGGAGGCCTCCGTCGATCCGCGGACCTCCGGGAGGGCGTCCGGGCCGTAGCGCTCGGGCAGCGTCGGGTACCCCTCGCGCCACGGCCGGTCGCCGCCCCGCAGCAGCACCCAGACGCCGGCGCCCAGCGCGAGCGCGCCCGGCACCCAGTAGGCCAGCGACCAGTGGTGGACGCCGAGCGCGAGCATCGCGCCCATCACGAGGAGCGGCAGGAGCGCGGCCCCGACGTTCTGCGAGGTGTTCCACACCGCGACGCGGGAGGCACGCTGCCAGGGCGGATACCAGGCGCCGAGCGTCGCCAGCGACGCGGGCGCGCACACCCCTTGGGCCAGCCCGATGACCGCCATCGCCGCGGTCATCGCGACGACGTGGGGGACGAACCCCATCGCCGCGCACACCAGCGCGGAGACGATGAGCGCCGCGCCGTACCCGACCCGCAGGCTGCTGCGGTCGACCACCACGCCCATCACCAGCTTGGCCAGGCCGTAGGTGACGGTGAAGCCGGTCAGCACGAGGCCGACGTCCAGCGGCGTCCACCCCTCCTCGGTGACGAGCAGGCCGCTCGCGACCGCGGTGTTGTTGCGCACCAGATAGCAGGCGACGTAGCCCACGAACGTGAGCAGGAAGACCTCGGTGCGTCGCCGGTCGTAGGAGCCGGGCTGGGACAGCGCGCGAGGGGTGAAGTCGTCCTGCACGACCACCCCCGTCCCCGGTGCCACGGTTCCTGGAGCGCCCGCCGCGCCGGATACAATGGTGAGTCACTATTCCCGCATCGGAGGTCGCCGTGAGTCAAGCCAGCCCGCTGGTCACCGACCTGGCCAAGCATCTGCGCGGGCGCATCCTCGCCGGGGAGTTCCCGCCCGAGGCGAAGGTCACCGAATCGGGCCTCGCCGCCGAGTACGGCGTCGCCCGTCCGACCGTCCGCTCCGCCATCGACGTGCTCGTCGGGGAGGGCCTGCTGGTCCGCTCCCCGTTCGCGGCTCTGCGCGTCCCCTCCCTGCCGGTGTCCGAGCGCGGGGAACTGATCGCGTTGCTCCGGTTCACCGAGGATCGGGCGCTGGCCCGGATCCGGGCGACCCAGCCCGACGTCCGCGAACTCCGGCGCGCGGGCTCCGGAAGCCTGCACGGCTTCCTCGCGACCCTGGTCCGGGTGAGCGGCTCGACGCGGCTGGAGCTCATCCATCGCCGGACGACGTTCGAGCTGGTCCTGCTCACCCAGCAGCACCTCGGCGAGGTGCCCGCACCCGACGACGACAGCGCCCGGCAGGCCATGTGCACCTTCGCGGACGCCGTGGCCACCGAGCGCTGGCCCGAGGCCGAGGCGCTGTTGGAGCGACTGCAGGACGTGCGCGCCGGAGTCGTGACCGCGCCGACGGCCCGCCGCTGACCGTCCGAACGCCTCCGCCGGACCGACTCGGGGCGTCCGGAGACGAGCGGCGGCGGCTCCTTCTGGATCCGCCGGTGGGGGTGCCCGACGTGGGGTGCGCGATCTGAGGAGCCGCCGCACCACCCACGGTGCCCGACGACGCCCCCGCGGACCAGCGGCGGCGCGGAAGTCCGTACCAAGGGCGGAGCGGGGGGCTCACCGAAAGTGCGACCGGCGGGCGCGGGGGATATATACCTCGGCGGGCGGCGCGGACGGCGCTCGGCTCAGCGGGCGGTGCGGTTCCGCGGCTCAGTGGGCGGTGCCGACCCGCGGCTCAGTGGGCGTTGAGCTCCGAGGCCACGTTCGGTGGACGCCGCAGCCGCGTCTGGTGGATGCGGGCACGCTCCTCCACCAGGTCGAGGATCCGCGACGCCGACTCCTCCAGCGCCATCCCCGTGGTGTCGATGACGGGGCAGCGCAACTGCTTCATGATCTGCCCGGTCTCGTCCAGCTCGGCGTAGATGCTGGCCAGGTCGATGTAGCCGTCCTTCATGGTGCGCTTCACCCCGAGGCCCTTGACCCGCTCGGAGCGGATCTGCCGCAGCTTCTCCGGATCCATCGTGAGCCCGACGACCCGCCAGCGGTCGATCTGGAACAGCTCCTCGGGCGGCTTGATCCCGGGCACGAGCGGGACGTTGACCACCTTGTAGCCCATGTAGCCCAGGAAGATCGACAGCGGTGTCTTGCCCGACCTGGACGGCCCGACGAGGCAGATGTCGCAGTCGGTCAGGGCCGTCGGGGCGGCGCCGTCGTCGTTGCGGACGGCGAAGTCGATGGCGGCGATCCGGGCGAAGTAGTCCGCCTCCACGCCCACCGGACGCAGCGGCACCTGGTCGGGCTCGACGCCGCTGACCTTCTCCAGGGCGCGCAGCGCGTCGGTCATCAGGTCGGCGTAGGGCAGTTCGAGCTCCTGGCAGGCCGTCTTCACCAGTTCCGCGAGCTCGGAGTCCACCAGCGTGAAGAACACCGCCGTCGGCGTCCCCTTGCGGGCGCGGATGGTGTCCAGCGCCTTCATGAGCGCCTGCGTCGTGTTCACCCGGCGGTGCCGGACGAGCCGGAACTCCAGGGACGGGAACTGCGCGACCGCCGCCCGGGCGACGCGCGCCCCCGACTCGCCGGTGGAGTCGGCCAACAGGTGGATCTCCAGGGTGGTGTCTCGCTCGGGCTCGGCGTCCGTGCGGGTCTCGTCGGGATCGGCCCGCCCCTCAGGATCGGCCTGTGCGTCGGGATGGGCCGGGGTGTCGGGATGGGCCGGTGCGTCGGGATCGGCGGCGGTGCCGGGTCCGGTCGGCGCGTCCGGGTCCGGGAGGTCGATCTCGGCGCCGGGTGTCGGCTCGGCGCGGTCCTCGACCACCGGCGCGGCCGCGCCCTGGGCGTCGGGCATCAGGCGTTCTTGTCGCGCTCGCGCAGCGACTGGATGAACCCCGCGTCGATCGAGCTGCCGCCGCGCGGCGCCTCGCCCTCGTCGTACTCCTCCGACCCGTCGGGTCGGTTGTCCCAGCGGCTGGTGTCCAGCGAGCGGTCGCGGTCGACGAGCGAGTCGCGGCTGAAGAACGTGCGCGGCTGGTCCACGGCGTCCGGGCGGGCGTCGGCCGCCTCGGCGATGGCGCTGGACCAGCTGTCGGCCTCGACGCCGCCGGCGTCGCCCCGGGACGCGGGGGCGGCCGGCGCACCGCCGGAGATCGGCGGCGCCTGCCGAGAGGCGTCGACCGGCGTGCGGCGGTTGGCGCGCTTGGAGGCGAGGAACAGCACCGCGGCCAGCACGACGAGCACGATCAGGCCGACGATGATGATCGCGCCGAAATTCCCACTCATCTGGGTCGCCTCCTTGCACCGGGGTTCAGTGCCGCCAGTCTAGGACGCCCCTGGAAGCCCGGCTCCACCCTCGGCAGGTTTAGTCTGTCCCGATGGCATCGCTCAGCGTCCGCACCCTGGCGCCCGACATGGACGCCCGCGTCGTCGCGGAGATCGACCGACGCCTGGCCTCGGTCGAGCGCGAGCACGACGTCCGGGTCGCATGGGCCATCGAGTCGGGATCCCGCGCGTGGGGCTTCCCGTCCCCGACAGCGACTACGACTGCCGGTTCCTCTACGTGCGCCGCACCGAGGACTACCTGTCGCCCTGGCCGCGGCGCGACGTGATCGAGACCCCGCTGGACGCCGTGTTCGACGTCAACGGCTGGGACCTGATCAAGGCCGTCCGGCTCGCCACCGGCGGGAACGCGACGGTCAACGAGTGGCTGCGCTCCCCCTCGTCTACGGCGGGGACCCCGCGTTCCGCGACGAATTGCTCGCCCTGGTCGACGCCGTCACCGACCGCGGCCGACTCCGCAGCCACTACCTGCACCTGGGCAGGCGCCAGCGCGACCTGGCCCTGGCCGGCGGCGAGGTGCGGCTGAAGCGGCTGTTCTACGCCCTGCGTCCCGCGGCGGCGCTGGCATGGCTGGACGCCCACCCGACCGGGACGCCTCCGATGCGGCTGCAGGAACTGCTGACCGGGGCGGACGCCCCCGCGGCGCTGCGCGAGGCCGTCGACGCGCTGGTCGCGCAGAAGGCGGTCACCCGCGAGCTCGGCACCGGCGCCGTCCCGACGCTGGTGGCCGACTACGTCGCCGCCCACCTGGACGCCGACCCGCCCACACCCGGGCCTCCCGATCCGGGTGTGCGCGCGGCGGCCGACGAGGCGTTCCGCAGGCTGCTGCGCTTCGGCCCCGGAGACGCAAGCGGGTGTCTCGACGCCGTGGCAACTCGGCAACCTTTGGTCTGACCAATCCCCTACTCGGTGTAGTATTAGTTCCGAAGCGCTGGTTCACCGCGACAGTGGATGGGGCGGACGATCCCCCTCCCCCACTCCTTGCAGCAGCGGGCGACGGCGCACCCAGAGGAACCCGTGTCGAGGAGAATCATGACGGTCGAAGCCCCACAAGGGACGACATCACCAGCAACGATCCCTGGGAGGGCTTCACGCCCGGCCCGTGGTGCAGCACGATCGACGTGCGCGACTTCATCCTGGCCAACTACACCCCCTACACCGGCGACGCCGCCTTCTTGGCCGGACCAACCGAGAAGACCCTCACCGTCTGGGAGACGCTGCAGCGCGACTTCCTCTCCGTCGAGCGCGCCAAGCGCGTCTACGACGTCGAGACCCACATCCCCGCCGACGTGGACGCCTTCCCGGCCGGCTACATCTGCGAGGGCGACGACGTGATCGTCGGCCTGCAGACCGACACGCCGCTCAAGCGCCCGATGATGCCCGCCGGCGGCTGGCGCATGGTCGAGACCGCCATCCGGGAGGCCGGGCTGGAGCCCGACGAGCGGGTCAAGGAGATCTTCACCAAGTACCGCAAGACGCACAACGAGGCCGTCTTCGACATGTACACCCCGCGCATCCGCGCCGCCCGCAGCAGCCACATCATCACCGGCCTGCCGGACGCCTACGGGCGCGGCCGGATCATCGGCGACTACCGCCGCGTCGCCCTCTACGGCGTGGACGCGCTGATCGCGGCCAAGCAGGCCGACAAGGACGCGGTCGCCGACCAGCCGTTCAGCGAGAACTGGGCGCGCTACCGCGAGGAGCACTCCGAGCAGATCAAGGCCCTGAAGAAGCTGAAGAACCTCGGCGAGAGCTACGGCTTCGACCTCGGCCGTCCCGCGCGCACCTACGCCGAGGCCGTCCAGTGGACGTACCTGGCGTACCTGGCCAGCGTGAAGAGCCAGGACGGCGCCGCCATGAGCATCGGCAGGCTGTCGGGCTTCTTCGACGTCTACGCCGAGCGCGACCTGGCCGCCGGCATCATCGACGAGTCCGGCGTCCAGGAGATCATGGACGCCCTGATCACCAAGCTGCGCATCGTGCGCTTCCTGCGCACGATCGACTACGACCAGATCTTCTCCGGCGACCCGTACTGGGCCACGTGGTCCGACGCGGGCTTCGCCAACGACGGCCGCACCCTCGTGACCCGGACCAGCTTCCGGCTGCTGCAGACGCTGCGGAACCTCGGCCCGGCGCCCGAGCCGAACATCACCATCTACTGGGATCCGAAGCTGCCCGAGGGCTACAAGGCGTTCTGCGCGGAGATCTCGATCGAGACCTCGGCGATCCAGTACGAGGCCGACGCCGCGATCCGCGCGCACTGGGGCGACGACACCGCCATCGCGTGCTGCGTCTCCCCGATGGCCATCGGCAAGCAGATGCAGTTCTTCGGCGCCCGGCTCAACTCGGCCAAGACCCTGCTCTACGCCATCAACGGCGGCCGCGACGAGGTGTCCGGCAAGCTGATCGTCCCCGACCACACCGGCGTCGAGGGCGACGGGCCGCTCGACTTCGACACCGTGTGGGCCAAGTACGACCGGATGCTCGACTGGGCGGTGGAGACCTACGTCGAGGCGCTCAACATCATCCACTACAGCCACGACAAGTACGCCTACGAGGCCATGGAGATGGCCCTGCACGACGACGAGATCATCCGCACGATGGGCTGCGGCATCGCCGGGCTGTCGATCGTCGCCGACTCGCTGGCCGCGATCAAGTACGCGACCGTGACCCCGGTGCGCGACGAGACCGGTCTGGTCGTCGACTACGTCACCGCCGGCGACTTCCCGAAGTACGGCAACGACGACGACCGCGCCGACGAGATCGCGCAGCTCGTGGTCAAGACCGTCATGGGCAAGATCCGGGCCATCAGGATGTACCGCGACGCCGTCCCGACGCAGTCGGTGCTGACGATCACCTCCAACGTGGTCTACGGCAAGGCGACCGGCTCGTTCCCGTCGGGCCACCGGGCCGGCACCCCGTTCGCGCCGGGCGCGAACCCGGAGAACGGGGCGGACACCCACGGCATGGTCGCCTCCATGATGAGCGTCGGCAAGCTCGACTACGACGACGCGCTGGACGGCATCTCGCTGACCAACACCATCACCCCTCCGGCCCTGGGCCGCACCGAGGCCGAGCGCGTCACGAACCTGGTCGGCATCCTCGACGCCGGCTTCGGCGAAGGGCTCTACCACGCCAACATCAACGTCCTGAACCGCGAGACGCTGCTGGATGCGATGGAGAACCCGGAGAACTACCCGCAGCTCACGATCCGCGTGTCCGGCTACGCCGTGAACTTCGTGAAGCTGACCCGCGAGCAGCAGCTCGACGTGCTGTCCCGCACCTTCCACGAGGCTCTTTGACCATGAGCCCCGACCGTGGCGCGGCGGTTCCCGGGGGCGACCCCGGGGCCGTCGTGCCGCCCCCTCCCCCGTCCGGGCGTCCATGCTGGGCGGCATCCCCGTCGCGGACCACCTCGGCCGCTCCGAGCTGCTGCTGGCGCAGCGCTCGGGCGAGGTCGGCTCGGTGCACAGCTGGGAGCTCGTGACGGCCGTCGACGGCCCGGGCACCCGGATGACGACCTTCGTGGCCGGCTGCCCGCTGCGCTGCCTGTACTGCCACAACCCCGACACCATGGCGGCCAACCGCGGCGTACCGGTGCTCGCGGACGACCTGCTCGCGCGCATCAGGCGCTACCGCGGCGTGTTCCGCGCCACCGGCGGCGGCATCACGCTCTCGGGCGGGGAGATCCTGCAGCAGCCGGCCTTCGCGGCCCGCATCCTGCGCGGCGCCAAGGCGATGGGCGTCCACACCGCGATCGACACCTCCGGGTTCCTGGGCGCGAACGCGTCCGACGAGATGCTGGACGACGTGGACCTCGTCCTGCTGGACGTCAAGGCCGGCGACGAGACCACCTACCACCGCGTCACCGGACGCCGGCTGCAGCCCACGCTCGACTTCGGCCGCCGCCTCGCCGAGCGGGGCATCGAGATCTGGATCCGGTTCGTGCTGGTCCCGGGCCTGACCGACAACCCCGCCACCATCGGGCCCATCGCCGACTACGCCGCCTCCCTGGCGACGGTGTCGCGCGTCGAGGTGCTGCCGTTCCACCAGATGGGCCGCGACAAGTGGGCCGAGCTGGGGCTGAGCTACGAGCTCGAGGACGCCCGCCCGCCCGAGGCGTCCGAGGTCGAGGCCGTCCGCGCGATCTTCCGTTCCCGCGGCCTGACGGTGCACTGAGGGCGCGGTGATGGGTATGAGCACGCGGGAGGCGTCCGCAGCCGCGGCGTCCGGGTTCGTTCCGACGGTCCAGGGCGTCCTGGACAAGAAGATGGGGCTGCTGGAGGGCGACCCCGTCCGCTACTTCGTCAAAGCCGGGCTGGCGGGCGTCCTGATCTCGCTGATGGTCCTGGCGAACTACCACGTGGCCGGCCTGTTCGCGGCGTCCGGGATGCCGGGCGGGGCCGCGCTGGGCAAGGTCGCCGGCGCGGGCGTGTTCGGGTTCGCGCTGGTGTTCATCTACTTCCTGGGCGCAGAGCTGGCCACCTCGACCATGATGGTGGCCGGGGTCGGTGCGTTCACCCGCCGCCTCAGCCAGGGCCGGTTCTGGAAGCTGCTGGTGGCCTGCATGCTGGGCAACGGGCTGGGCAGCGTGGTGATCGCGGTGCTGGCCCGGTTCTCGACCGTGATGACCGGCTCGACCCTGGACCACCTGGCCCACGTCACCGAGACGAAGCTGTCCTACCTGGAGGCGGGCTGGTTCGGGTACGCCGACCTGTTCGTCCGGGCCATCCTGTGCAACCTGCTGATCAACCTGGCGATGGCCGTGGTCTACAACGGCTCGGTGCGCTCGGGCTTCGGCAAGGCGCTGGCCATGTGGGCCTCGGTGATCGTGTTCGTGGTGATGGGCTACGAGCACTCCGTCGCGAACGCCGGGTTGTTCCTCGCCTACGGCATGGTCGCCCCGATCGACTGGGTCGCGGCCCTGGTCGCGGTGTCCGTCGCCTTCCTGGGCAACACCGTCGGCGGCGCGGTGTTCGTCGGCGTCCCGTACGCCTACCTGGGCACCACGCGCTCCCACTGACCCGGCCCGCCGCTCCCACTGACCCGGGGGCCGCTCGGCTGACCCGTCCGCCCGCTCCCCTGACCCGGCCAGACCCGCTCGCACTGACCGGCCAGGTCAGGTCCCACCTACCCGCTCGACCCGTCCCCCCTCGGGCGGCCCGGCGATCGTCGGTCTCAGCCTGTGCAGGATCTGCACCTCGATGCGGCGGCAGAATCCGCGACACGGGGGAAAGCGGACGCCGCGTCCATCGAGACACCGATCCTGCACAGACCCCCGCCCAAGCCTCGCGCAGGACCCCCGGCCCCGCGCCCGTGCGGAATATGCCGAGATTGAGCATCGACCCGCGTTTGCCCTCGTCGGGATCCTCCGCCGGCAATCTGGACACACGTTCGCACGGTCCCCCTGAAGCAGCGCCGCCGTTCAGGAGCCGACCGGGCGCCCCACCACGAGCGGGGCGAGGATCTCCGGGGCGAAGCCCGCTGCGGTCTGCGGATCGAGCTGCGCACCGAGGCCGTCCAGCACCCGGGTGAAGAAGGCGCGCGCGGCGGCGGCCATCACCACGTCGGCGACGTCCGCGTCGGTGAGGCCGAGGGCGCGGAGGGCGTCCACGTCGTCCTGCTGCACGGAGGCCGCGTCGACGGCCACCTTCGCCGCGAAGGCGAGCACCGCGGCGTCGACTTCCGTCAGGGCCTCGGGGTGGCGGGCGATCGCCTCGACGGTGGCCTGGTCGCCGCACACGTCCCGCAGGAACGAGGCGTGCGCCACCGTGCAGTAGGTGGAGCGCAGGGCTCGGGCGGCGCCGAGGGTGGCCAGCTCGTAGCGGCGGCGGTCCATGCCGGAACGCACCGTCGACGCGAGCGCCGACCAGGCCGCCGCGACGTCGGGCCGCGTGGTGAAGCAGCCGGCGTAGTCGGGAAGGAAACCCCACGCCTTGCGCTCGGACGCGTACCAGTCGGCCAGCGCGCCGGTCGCCTCGGCCTCGGGGATCACAGAGATGAACATGACCCCAGGGTGCGCCTCATCCGGGGCAGGTCCCAGGTGGAGGCCACCCCCGTCCGCAGGAGGCAGGCAGAGGTGGACGGTTCGCGGCCGACGGCTGGCACACTCCCTCCATGAGGACGGCCACCGAGGTGTGATGCGCGGCCCCCGGCGATCGAGCGACGGATTCCGCGCACGCCGGCTGAGGACGTCCGCTCAGTACACCATCGCCCTGAGCTCGGCGAGGGTCTGCTGCCGGGGCGTGTAGTCGACATGCTGCTGGAACAGGACGCCCGGGCCGTAGGCGGCGTCGGCGGCGGCGGGGATGTCCAGCGCGCGGAGGTAGCGCAGCAGCATCGGGCCGTCGAAGCGCTCCCGCTTGAGCCGGGCGGTGTAGCGGTCGGTCTCCTCGAACGGGAACGGCGTGCCGCTCTCGCGCCAGAACCAGCGTCCGTCGGCGGCGTCCGCGGAGATGCTGCGGATGCCCATCAGGGGCGGCCTCCCGCCGGGCCCGTGGACCCACAGCTGGGTGGACTGGTGCCCGGGGCCGTGCCGCGGGGTGTGGATGGCGACCACGCAGGTGATCCCCAGCCGTAGCCCGAGGCCGCCGCCGATCGCCGTGGGGTCGCCGCCGCCGATGAAGTTGTTCAGGTAGGCGGTCCAGCGGCCGCAGGGCAGGATCAGCTCCCGCGTCCAGGGCGCCTCGAACGGCATCAGGGCGTCCAGGGCGTCCGGGAGTCGGCCGACGGAGCGCATGCCGCGCTTCGAGCGGTGCGGGAAGCGCAGGATCTCGGCCTGGACCACGTCGAGGGGCGCGTCCAGGAACTGCACCGACCAGCCGATCGGGTTCTCCCCCAGCAGAGTGCCCATCTGTTCCCTCCCCTCAGTGTGCAGGCGTCCGCCCTCAGCAGTGCGCTGACCGCGTGCCGCACCAGCCTGCCGGCCGCCTGCCGCACTCGCCCGCCTGCCGGCTGCCGCCCCCTCAGCAGCGTGCCGACGGCGCCCCTCCCCATCCTGCCCGCTGCCGCCCCTCAGCACCGGACCCGCAGCGCGCCCGGCAGCACGCGCAGCGCCATCCGGTCCCGTTCGCCGATGGGGTCACCATCGATCTGCGCCTCCACGGGTCGGGAGGCGCTGATCGTGAGCTCGGGCGTCTGCAGGCGCTGCAGCCGGCGGTGGCCGGCGCGGTGCCGGGTGCCGATGTCCAGGAGCACGGCGCCCCAGCCGCGCAGCCCGCGCGGGGCGACGATGATCACGTCCAGCAGGCCGTCGTCGACCTCGGCCCCCTGCAGCAACTCGATGCCGCCCTGCAGGGTGCCACAGTTGCCGACCACGACGGTGCGGGCGTGCTGGTGCACGGCCGGGCCGCCCCCGGTGGCGTCGGCGTCCACGGCGACCCGGAATCCCCGGTCGAACAGGTGCTTGCCGGCGGCCACCACGTAGGCGAGCCAGCCCACGACGCCCTTGAGGCGCTCGTTGGTGTCGGCCATGATCGCGCCGTCCAGCCCGAGGCCGGCCATGACGAGGAAGACCTCCTCCTTTCCGCTGCCGTCGTCGAGCTTCCCGACGTCGAGACGGCGCTCGGAGCCGGTGAGCAGGGCCTCGGTCGCCTCCTCGATCGAGGTGATGGGCAGGTCGAGGTTGCGCGCCAGCAGGTTCCCCGTGCCGCCGGGCAACAGCCCGAGCGCCGCGTCGGTGTCGAGCAGCCCGGCCGCGACCGCGCGGACCGTGCCGTCTCCCCCGAGGGACGCCACCACGTCGGCGCCGGCCTCCGCGGCCGCGCGCGCCTGGCCCTCGCCGGGGTCGTCCTCGGTGGTCTCGACGATCTCGGGAGGCTCCCAGCCGTGCCGGGCGCAGGCGTCCTCGAGGGTGCTGCGGATCGCATCCAGGTCGTCGACCTTGGTGGGGTTCACGACGACGGTGAGTCGCGGGACATGGGGATCGCCTCCTCGGAACGGATGGTCCAACCTGCCACACCGGACGTACCCCCGGCCAGCGTCCCCGCTCGAGAGGGATGTCGTTCTGGTGCCCGGAGTCGGGGCGCGCGGGCGCGAACGGCCTTGTCGCGGGCGATCCGGGTGCGACTGGCGGCACCAGGACGACATCCGGACCGCACGGGGCGGCGGCTCCCGGCGCGCCGCCGGCACGAGAATCACAAGCATGTAGTTTTCCCCAGGACTGTCCCCAGGTGTGGACGACGGGGCGACCCGGGCGCCGATCAGCGTCAGAGCATGCGCCGCATGACCAGGCGCGGCATCCGGCTCGCGACGGCGTCGGTGGTGCCGACCACCGCGAAGCCGGCCCGCTCGAACATGCTCCGCGTCCCGACGAACGCCATGGTCGTGTCCATCCGGCCCGGCGGGTCGACCGGGTACGCCTCGACCGCGGGCGCCCCGTTCGCGCGCGCCCAGCCGACCGCGCCCTCGAGCAGAGCGCCGGTGACGCCCTGACGCCGGTGCCCGCCGCGCACGACCACGCAGATGATGCTCCACACGGGCAGGTCGTCCACCGGGCGGATCAGCCGGGACGCCGCGAGGCGCGGGATGTCGGCGCGGGGGCCGAGGTGGCACCAGCCGACCGGGACGTCGTCGCGGTACGTCACGACGCCGGGCGGCGCCTCCCGGCAGACGGCGCGCATCGCCCGCTCGCGGGAGCCGCCGCCGAGTTCCTCGATCCGACGCGCGGGCAGCCGGTGCGACAGGCACCAGCAGTGCGTCTCCCGGCGGTTGGGGTTGATGACGTCGGCGAAGTCGTCGAACCGCTCGGGGGTGACCGGCTCGGTGCGCCAGGTCATGCCTGCGTGGGCTCCTCCGCGTCCACGTCGAACGCCCACATCACGCCGAACCGGTCGAAGACCTGGCCGTAGTACGCGCCCCAGGGCGCGGGCTCGAAGGGCATGCCGACGCTGCCGCCGGCGTCCACGAGGAGGGCGATGAGGCGGCGCGCCTCGTCGGGGTCCTCCAGCGAGTACATGAGGGAGTAGGCGCTGCCGCGGATCGGGTAGTCCTCGCCCGGCATGGCGTCGCCGCCGACGATGGTGCCGCCCGGGAGGGTCAGGCTCGCGTGCGCGACGGAGGCGGGGTCGAGCGTGGACGGCGCCCCCTCCATGGGCATGTCCGCGTACGTGAACAGTTGGAGGTCCCCGCCGAAGACGTCGCGATAGTGCTCGAAGGCGTCCTTGGCGTTGCCCGGGAAGGCGATGTAGGGGGCGAGGTTCGGCATGTCGTTCTCCTCCGTGGGGGGTCGCTGCCACGAGCCTAAGGACGATCCGACGCGGCGGCAACGCCCCGGCCGCCCCTCCCACGCCGCCCGAGTTTGACGCCGCGACACCGCGCCCAGCACCCTGACCTCGTGAATCCCCTGCTCAGCCCGCTCAACCCCGCGACCTCGCGCCCACGCCCGGGGAGGCGTTCATGAGCCACGGTCATGGCCACGGCCACGCGCACGGCGACGCTCCCGATCTGCGCCTGTCCCGCACGGCGAGGACCGCCACGATGGTGCTGCTGGCCGTCGTCGCGGCCCTGACGCTCGCCGGGCTGGTGTGGTTGTGGCCGGGCGAGCGCCCCATGAACGACGGCTCCTCGCTCACGGCCGCCGGCATCGATCCGGTGCGCGCCCGCATCGTCAGCATCCAGCCCTGCCCCGACAACGAGGGGGCCCCGGACCCGACCCAGCCGGGCGGCCTCGAGCACGCGTGCTCGATCGCCCGGGTGTTGATCGAGGAGGGTCCGTCGGCCGGAAGCCAGGCCGACGTCGACCTCATCGGGGTCACCGCCGCGAGCGGCCTCACGGTGGGCGACCCCCTCCAGGTGGCCCAGGTCCCCGACGCCGACGGCTCCCCCGGCGACTGGGCGCTCATCACCGTCGACCGGATGCCGGTCCTGATCGGCTTCATCATCGCCTTCGTGCTCGCCGTCCTCGCCGTCGCCGGACGCAAGGGCTTCTTCGGGCTCCTGGGGCTGGTGGTCTCCGGCGCGGTGCTGTTCGGCTTCCTCATCCCGTCGTTGACGTCGGGGCATCCCGCGGTGCCCGTGGCGATCGTGGGTTCCACGGCGATCATGTTCGTGGTGCTCTACCTGGCCCACGGCGTCTCGTGGCGGACGACCTCGGCGTTCGTGGGCACCTGGCTCAGCCTGCTGGTCACCACCGGGCTCGGCGCGCTCGGGGTGGCGCTGGCCCGGCTGAGCGGCGTCTCCAGCGAGGAGACGGTCGCCCTGGCGGGCGTGCTCGGCGGCCTCGACTTCCCCGACATCCTCACGTGCAGCCTGGTGATCGCCGGGCTCGGCGTCCTCAACGACGTGACCATCACCCAGGCGTCCTCGGTGTGGGAGATCCGCGCGGCGGGGCCCGGGCTGAGCCGGCGCGAGCTGTTCACCTCGGGCATGCGGATCGGGCGCGACCACATCGCCTCCACGATCTACACGATCGTGTTCGCCTACGCGGGCGCGTCGCTGTCGCTGCTCCTGCTGCTGTCGCTGTACGAGCAGCCGCTGCACATCCTGCTGTCGACCGAGCAGTTCTCCGAGGAGATCATCCGGACGCTCGGCAGCGGGATCGGGCTGGTGCTGAGCGTCCCGTTGACCACCGGCGTCGCCGCGCTGACTGTGGCGGGCACGGCCGCGGCCAGGACCGCCCCGCGGCGCGCCGTCGTCTGACGCGCCCCGGGGGCACTCAGCCGCAGTGCGCGCCGCCGGGGACGCCGACGCTCAGCGAGCCCTGCGCACCCATCAGCGACGTGCGGCCGACGACCTGGATGCACCGGCCCTTGCCGTAGGCGGTCACGGGCCCGGCGTAGTAGGCGTAGTTCCCGGCGTCGGTGCGCGTCGTGAGCGGCGTGCAGGTCCCCGGGCGCGACTCGCGGCAGATCGTCAGGCTCACCGAGGTGTACATCCGCTTGCCGTAGGTCGAGTTGAGGTGCTGCATCGCCGCGCAGTTGTTCCCCGTGGCCGGGTCGTAGTAGACGCGCAGTTCGCCCCGGTCGCCGCCCTCGTGGATCAGCCCGAACCACGGCACGCTGGAGATCAGGTAGCCGCGGCACGGGGCGATCATCGCGGCGTCCGCCGTGGACGCCGACGCGACGGGGATGGCCGCCGTGGCGAGGGCTGTTGCGGCGGCGAGCAGGATGGATCGGACACGCATGGGGTGCTCCTCCCTGAGCAGGTTTCCGTGGGGCGACCATAACCGGGACGCCGTTATCCGTCACCCCCGCGTCCGGGAGCCGCCCGGCCGACTCAGGGCCATCCGGCAGACTGGGGGCATGAGCGAGAGCCGAACCCCCACCCGTCCCCGCGTCACCCTGCGCGGCATCTCGAGCCGCGCCTGGGAGCATCCGGCCGATCGCGGCGCGCTGGTCGCGCTGCGCAAGCTCAAGGGCTTCGACGTCGTCGTGCGCAAGCTGTCCGGCCTGCTGAACGAGCGGGTCGTCAAGATGACACTGCTGGGCTCCAGCGTCCGGGTCACCGAGCGGCAGTTCCCCCGGGTGCACCGGCTGTACGCGGACGCCGCCACCACGCTGGACGCAGCGGAGGTGCCCGAGCTCTTCGTCGCGGCCTCGCCCGTCCTGAACGCGGTCACGATCGGGATCGACCACCCCAAGATCGTGCTGAACTCCGCCCTGATCGACCTGCTGGACGACGAGGAACTCCGGTTCGTCATCGGGCACGAACTGGGGCACGCGCTGAGCGGGCACGCGCTGTACCGGACGCTGCTGGCCTACGTCGTGATGATCGGCCAGAGCGTGAGCGCCATCCCGTTCAGCGGGGTCGGCCTCTACGTGGTGCGGCTCGCGCTGACGGAGTGGGCGCGCAAGTCCGAGCTGTCGGGGGACCGCGCGGGCCTGCTGGCGACCCAGGACGTCCAGACGGCCGTGCGCGTCCAGATGAAGCTCGCCTCGGGCGGGCACCTCGACCAGCTCGACCAGACCGAGTTCCTCGCCCAGGCGCGCGAGTACGAGGAGTCCGACGACCTGGGCGACTCGATCGTCAAGCTGATGATGCTGGACGGTCTTTCACACCCGATGGGCGTCGTGCGGGCCGCCGAGATCCGCCGCTGGGTCGACTCCGGCGCGTACGCCGCGGTGCTCGCCGGGGAGTACCCGCGCCGCGACACCGACGCGGACGCGAAGATCTCCGAGGAGGCCGCCGCGGCCGCGGACGCCTACGCGACCACGTTCCGCGAGAGCGAGGACGCCGCCACGAAGCTCCTGCGCGACGTCGGCGACACCCTGGGCGACTTCGGCAAATGGGTCGGGGACAAGTTCAAGGGCCAGTGACGTCCGGCGGCTCTTCGCGGATCGGTCACCGCGCCGGGATGCGCGCGGCGGAGGGGCACGGCGGCAGCAGGATCAGCAGCGCCCACACCGCGAACAGCCACCCCCAGGCCGGGTGCGGCATCGCGCCCGCCCGGTCGGGGAACGCCAGCGTGGCGTAGGCCAGGACGCCGGCGGACAGCGCGAAGCACCACCGCCACCACCGCACGCCCGGACGCAGCGCCAGCGCGGCCGACCCGAGCGCGAGGGTCAGCCCGAGGGCGGCCTGGACGGGCCAGTGGTCGACCCCGTTGGTGACGTCGCCGACCGTGGGGTCGCGCAGCCACGCCGCGTGGGTGAGCGCCGCGTAGCCCAGCCAGAGCGGGACGCCGGCCGCCGACACCACCAGGGCGGCCGAGAGCGACGGCCGCGTCCGGGGCTGCGGCCGGGCGGCAAGGATCCAGGCGACCGCGACGGTCGCGACCAGCAGCGCGCCGGCGACGACGAGGGGCGCGGGGTCGCGGAACACGGCCGCAGCGACCGCGAGCGACCCAGCGGCCAGCCCCGGCAGGGCGACCCCCTGCGCTGCGCGCGTCGGCGTCCACCCCGCCTGGGCGAAGCCGGCCGCGATCACGAAGGTGAACAGCGCGCCCCAGCTCGCCTCGACCCCGACCTGCCACGTGTACTGCGGGTCCGACAGGCCGAACACCGTGCCCAGGTCGATCAGCCCGAACATGGGGACGGCGGCGACGAGCGCGCAGAACCACGCCAGGACGCGACCCAGCAGGACGCGTCCGGGCCATCCGGGTGCGGGATCCCTGGGCGGGTCGCCCGCCGTGCGAGGCATGGCGTCAGGCTAGGACGCGGCGGCGTCGGAAACGGCGTTGCGCGTCCGCGACGCGCCCGCCCCGCGCGGGGGTCCCGTGGCAACCCGCGGCCACCCCGTCCGCCCGGCCTCGGCGGCGGGGGCCGGCTGCTAGCGTCCTGTGGTCCTGCCCCGCCCATCGTCCGAGGAAGTCCATGCTTGAGCGCCGCCCCGGGTTGTGGTCGACCCTGGTGAACCTGCGCGGCAACGGCCGCGCGTGCGTCTACACCGAGCCCATGTGGGGGCTGTCGATGGCGCTGGTGCTGCCGTACGCGTCGGTGTACATGCTGGCGCTGGGGATCGAGGACCGCTCGATCGGCCTGCTGGCCACCATCTCGACGCTCTCGCAGGTGCTGTTCGGCCTGCTCAGCGGCGCGATCACCGACAAGCTCGGCCGGCGCGCGACCACAGCGGTGTTCGACATCATCGCGTGGTCGATCCCGTGCCTGATCTGGGCCTTCGCGCAGAACTTCTGGTGGTTCCTCGTGGCGTCGCTGGTCAACGGCGCCTGGCAGGTGACGCAGAACTCCTGGGACTGCCTCCTGGTCGAGGACGTCGAGCGCCGCACCATCCCGCACGTGTACTCGCTGGTGAAGGTGGCCGGAGACATGTCGGCGATCTTCGCCCCGATCGCGGCCGTTCTGGTGGCGCAGTTCGGGCTGGTGCCCGCGGTGCGCATCCTCTACCTCAACGCCTTCGTCATCATGACCGCGAAGGTCTACCTGCTGTGGCGCTACTCCTCCGAGACCCGGACGGGTGTGCGGCGCCGGGCGGCGGTCCACGGTGTTCCGCTGCTCACCATCCTCCGGGGGTACCGGGGCGTGCTGGGGCTGATCCTGCACTCGAAGGGGATGCTGTTCTCCCTGGCCATCTCGGCGCTCGTCGCCTCCGTCACCCTGGTCACCGGCACGTTCTGGCAGGTCGCGATCAGCACCCGGCTGGGCGTCCCGGACGGCCTGCTGCCGTACTTCCCGATGGTGCGCTCCCTGCTGTCCATGGGGCTGTTCTTCACGCTGATCCCGTGGCTGCTGGGCGGTCACGACCTCAAGCGCGCGACGCAATGGGGGTTCGGCGTCTACCTGGCGGGCCAGGCGCTGCTGCTCGCCATCCCGGTGCCCGCGGGGGCGGCCGACCTCACCACCTACGCCATGCTCGCCGGCTGCCTGCTGCTGGACGCCTTCGGCGCCGGGATCCTGTTCATGCTGGCCGAGTCGCTGGTCGCGCTGCACGTCGACCGGCACGAGCGGTCGCGGGTGATGGCGATCCAGCGCACCTGCGTCATGCTCGCCGCCGCGCCGTTCGGCTGGTTCTCCGGCTGGCTGTCGGGGATGGACCGGTCGTGGCCGTTCTGGCTCACCTCGGTGCTGCTCGCGTTGGGGCTGCTCGTCAGCAGCACGCTGTGGGTCAGGCACGACGAGGCCGCCGACTGAGCCGACGCCGCCGCGGTCGTGCGAGGGTGTCACCCCAGGAGCCGAACGACAAGCGCTGGGCCTCCAGCGAGTCCGGGTCGGCTTTGCTCGCATTGATCGCGGCGTCCGTGCCGGGCTCCTCCTTCCGGCTGTCCAGCACGGTCGACATCCCTTCGGGATCGGCCTCGACACCGGCGGCACTGACAGCCAGACTGATCAGGACCAGCCGACGCACGTGTTGAGGGAACTCCGCGAGGTAGCACAGGGCAGCTGACGTGCCGGCCGAGTGCGCGACCAGGTCCACCGCCCTGAGGCCCAGCTCATCGCGTGCGGCCTCGATCAGTCGGGGAACCTCGGACGCGGGAATCCGCGGCAGGTGCAGGACCGCCAAGGCACGGTGTGCAGACACTCCGCCCAGGTCTCCCAGGTACTGCCCGTCGAGCAGAGGTCCCCCGGGCACGACCACCGCGGGGTCCTCCCCTGATCCGAGCACGCGGAAGGACGGGGCACGGCGGTCATGCTGCATGAGTTCGAGCCTATTGGTCTCGGGGTCGATCCAACCGGGGCCGCGAGTGAGCATGGCGACGGCCGGCTTGAGGTCACTGACCTCCCTGCGCTTCCCAGGCACGTCACATTCGAGCGTGAGCAATCAAGGGCCACCCCGACTGATCATGATCAGTGGCGCGATCGCGACCGGCAAGAGCACGATCGCTGCCGCCCTGGCCGATCTGCTCCGCAACCAAGGCAAGAGCGTCGCCATGACCGACCTGGACACCGTGGCTGACATGAGCGCCCGCCATGCTTGGGACTGGGCCCACACCGTCGACGGCAGCCTCGTCGCCGCCTGGTTGAACACTCCCATCGATGTCGTGATCGACGAAGGGACCTGCAACCTGACCGAGGTCCAGACGGTTCTGACCCGAGTACCCGACAGCACGATCGTCCAGCACGTGGTGCTGCGAGCTGACTACCAAGCTTCACTGGAAAGAGCCCAGAACGACCCCACCCGTGGGATCAGCCGCAATCCGGAGTTCCTACGTCGAGACCACGACCGGTTCGCCGACGCCTCGAAAGACCTCCCCCGCGGCCTCGAACTCCACGTCGAAGGACGCAGTCCAGCAGACCTCGCCGACGAGATTCACCGACGCTCACAGCAACCGGGCGGAACGCCAGAGCCAATCTGAAGTGGACCCGGGTCCATCGAACTACACGGGTGTAGTTTTCCCCAGGCTGGGGATGGGGCTGTGGATCACTGCTGCTTGAGCCGGGCCTCCTCGGCCAGGACCTCGCGGTGCACCTCGCGCTCGTGGGTCAGCCACTGCGGCGGGTCGGCGAGCAGGACGCCGATCTCCTCGGCGTCCATCGCATCGCTGACGCCGGAGCGCGCCAGCGCCGAACGGGAGATGCCCAGCTTGGCCGCCACCACGTCGCGCGGGAACGGGCCGTTGCGGCGCAGGTCGACCAGCCACGCGGGCGGGTCGGCGCGCAGGGCGTCCACCTCGTCGCGGGTCAGCGCCGCGGACTGGAACTCCTCGGGCGTCGCGGGCAGGTAGACGCCCAGCTTCTTCGCGGCGGTCGCCGGCTTCATGGTCTGGCTCACGCGGCCAGCCTACGGCGTCGCGGTACCCTGCCGGGGTGACCAGCGACCAGCCCGCCGAGCCGGGACGCCTGCGCGTCGGGTTCGTCCCCGGCGTCACACTCACCAAGTGGCGGACGCGGTGGCACGACCGGTTCCCGCGAGTCGACCTGGAGGTGGTCGAGGTCCCCCAGGCCGAGCAGCGCCGCGTCCTGGACGCCGGCGAGGTCGACATGTGCTTCGTCCGGCTGCCCCTGGACACCGACGGCCTGCACCTCATCCCGCTGTACGAGGAGGTCCAGGTGGCCTGGTCCTCCAAGGACCATCCCCTCGAGGCCGTCGACACCCTCACCCTGGCCGACCTGGCCGGCGAGGTCGTCCTGACCGAGGTCACGCCCGACACCCTGCAGACCGCGGCGTTCGCGGACGCCGTGCTGGTGGCGCCGCTGGGGGTCGCCCGGCAGGAGAGCCGCCGCGACATGGTGCACCGGCCGATCACCGACGCCGAGCCGACCCGCATCGGCCTGGCCTGGCACGTCGACGACGATCACCCCTGGATCGACGAGTTCATCGGCGTGGTCCGCGGCCGCACCGCGAACAGTTCCCGCTCGGCACAAGAGCGTTCGGCGCAGGAGCGCGCCGACTCTGAGGGCCCGGGGGCGTCCCGCGGAGAGAGCCCGGCACCCGGACGCGGGGCGGGTCGTCCGGCGCCCGGCCGGGCACCGCGGCACCGCTCGGGTCAGCGTCCGGGACGCCCACCCCGCGGCGGCCGCAGCCGGCGTCGCTGACGGCCCACGGGCCGGGGCAGCCTTCGCTGACCGCGGAGGAGTTCGGCGTCGTCCATGCCGCCCTGAGCAAGTACTTCCGCTGCCTCGTGGTCGACACCGGTAACAGCACCCGTGCCGAGAACGGCAAGCAGCAGTCGCGATCGCCGACGGGATCATCGTCCCAGTCAAACTCCGCCCTGATCACATCGTCCCTGCTGCACGCATGATCCAGGGTCTCCGCGACGCTGGTGAGGACGTGGACGACCGAATCATCCTCGTGGTCTCGTGCGGCCCTGACGATCGCCACATCCTCCCGCTCGAGAGGCAGAAGCTCTTCACCGAGCTGAACCTAGACAGGCTCCCCTGCTCGGCGTCCCCACCGATCCGGTCCTCAATCGAGGATCCGAACTGCGGTGGGCCGACCTCCGCCCCGCGACGCGCGATGCGTACTCCCGTCTTGGTGCTGCCGCACTTCTGACAACCCAGAGTTCCTCGGCGGAGTCCACCGCGGCTCCCAGGAGACGGGTGACGTCCTCCTGCAGCTGGGCCTGGTAGCGGCGGGCGTCCTCTTGGACGCAGGGCCGGCCAAGCAGGGAGGGATCGTGGTCGTCGACGTCGTGCCAGGCTCGCCAGACAGCCACCCTGGACAGCAGGTCACGATTGTCGGCCAGCAGCAGCGCCCAGACGGGCATCTCGTCCTCGGACATGGTGTGGAACTCGCTGCTGAGGCGAGCGGCCTGCGCGTCGACCTGCACGGCGCGGGCGCTCAGGTAGGGGCCCCAGACGGGGTGGGCACTCAGAGCCTTGGGGGACCGCTGAGCCACGGCAGCGGGCCCGCCGCGCCCAGGGTGAGCCTCCACTCCACTACGGCGGCGCGATCGCGCGCGTCGCCGATCGGGCGGGCGTGGGCCGCGTCCTCGAGACAAGCGAGCGGGTCCTGCCCACTGAGCTGGAGCACCGCCAGGGAGCCCTGCAGCCGGTCGCACGACAACTGGTCGGTGATGCCGGGCACCATCAGCTCGGCCGCGCTGCGGTACTGCGCGAGGCGGTCGACGCCGACCTCGGCGGCCGCGCCGTAGAGCAGCGCGTCGCTGAACACCTGCGCCTCGCGGCGCAGCAGCACCTTGGCCGACGCCTCGGTGAGGGCGTAGGTCGTGGCCGACTGCCCGGCCCCATCCCGCTCGATGATCGTGCGCAGCACGTCGTGGCTGGCCAGCGGGCTGACCACCGGCCGGATCCACGATCGGGTTGTCGCTGGGCCCACTCGGGGGCACGTAGACGTGGTTCTCGCACCGTCCTCGGGTCAGCGCGACGTAGAGGAGCTGACGAGATTCCGACCCGCCCACCGCAACGTGGCAGGTGTCCACCGTGGCGCCTTGAGCGCCGTGAACGGTGGTCGCGTATCCCAGGTCGAGTTGCTCACGCACGTACCAGTCAGGCATCCGCAGTGTCGCACCGGCGCGCTCGTGCTTGAGTGTCAGCGTGCCGTCCTCGTGGACGGTCTGCGCGACCCAGCGATCGCCGTTGCGCACATAGTCGTTCGCCGTGTAGCGGAGGACCCGGCGGTTCTTCCTGGTGATCACGACGTCGCCGGCCGACGCGTACAGGCCGGAAGCGAGCTTCACTTGCTGCTTGTCCGGGACGACAGTGCCGCCCAGGCGCAGCGATCGGGCCACCGAGTTCAGTTCGTTGACCCACTCGCGAGAGGGGCAAGCATCAGCGAGGTGCGGCCAGCATCGCGGTCGGCGGCCCACGCAGCGAACACGGCGCCGAGCTGGTCGCTCTCGTCGCTGACGTGCACGCGCCCACGGTCGAGGTAGAACCCCAGCCCGGAGACGTCGCCGTCGCGAATGGCAGCGTCGCGGTGCCATCGGCCTGGTCCTTGAACCAGACGCTCATCATGGTGACCCACGATCCCGCAGCCGCCACATACGCACATCGCCGCCTCGTACTGGCCGACGGGAGACTGGTGGGCGATGAGTCACGAAGTACTTGAGAGCGCCGGGCAAGAACGGAGATCTGGCCTAGCTGTACTGATCGGTCCGGGCCGCCAACTGCAGGGGCCGAGGCGTTTGCGCCACCGTAACTCCAGCACCGGCCGCACGATCGGGGGATTTCCGGGCTGGCGATGCGGCTGGCTGGACCGATCCGTCATCGACTCGCCGGCACGCGAGGCTGGGGTTGGTCACCGGCGGCGCTGTGGGGTCGATGGTAGTTGTAGTGGATCAGCCAGCGGGAGATGGCGTCGCTGCGGTGTTCCTCGCTGAGCCAGGGATGGGCGTAGAGCAGCTCGTTGGCCAAGATTCGCTGGTAGCGCTCGACCTTGCCGTTGTGCCGGGGCGTGTGCGGCCTGGTGCGTTGATGGCGTGAGGCGAACGAGTGAACCGCGCGGGTGAAGTCGTTGGCCCGGTAGCAAGAACCGTTGTCGGTCACGATCCGGGTGAAGCGGGTGATGCCGTGCGCAGCGAACCAGACTTTGGCACGGAACAGGAACCCGATTGCGGTCACCGCCCGCTCATCGGGCAGTGCCTCGGTGTAGGCCAGTCGGGAGTACCCGTCGGCTGCCGAGTGTAGGTAGGTGTAGCCGGCCTTGGCGCCGGCAGTTTTGGCATGTTCTACTCGATGGACCGACGGATGACCTCGACGCTGGCGGTTGACGCCCTCAAGATGTCGGTTGCCAGGCGTGGTGGCCGCTCGAACGTAACCCGCTGCCAGGTACATTCGGACCGAGGATCGCAGTTTCGTTCCCGCCGCTTCGTGGAGGCGATCAGGGCCAATGGCCTAGTCGGATCGATGGGCAGAGTCGGTGCTGCTGGCGACAACGCGGCCATGGAGAGCTTCTTCGCCTTGTTACAGAAGAACGTCCTCAACCGTTGCCGTTGGCGCTCGTTGAGCAACTTCGCCTGGCCATCGTGACCTGGATCGAAGGCACCTACCACCGTCGACGCCGCCAAGCCCGCCTGGGACCCTTGACTCCCATCGAGTACGAACTGGTTCAATCAACCCAGGTGACCATCGTCGCCTGAGAAACCGTGTCAACCAAACGCGAGGCAGACCCGACGTAGGCCACGATGAAGTACGGGGCGGCGCGCTTGAGGGTGGGGTTATCCATGACTCGGCGCTACCGGCCGCGACCGACATTCTTCGATGCGCCCTGGCACAGGTGACCGGCGGAGACATGTCGACGCCGCGTCGTCAGGGCAGTGCGCTGGCGTCGACCAGGTCGGCGTCGTGCTGCAGGGCGTCTCCCTGGGCCAGCCACGCGAGTGAAGCGATCTCGCCGCGCAGGACGCGGCCCACGACCTGACGACTCAGCCCGGTTTCCTCGGCGATGAGCGTCTGTGCGACACCCTGGGCGTGCAGCTCGTGGATCCGCGCGTGCTGCCGGGGCTGGACGCGGGAGGGGCGCCCCAGCGGCTTCCCAGCGGCCCTGGCTCGCTGCAGGCCTGCACGGGTGCGCTCGGCGATCAGGTCGCGCTCGAACGCGGCGAACGCACCAATGATGCTGAACAGCAGTCGACCACTGGGCGTGGTCGTGTCCAGCATCGACTCGGTGAGGGAACGGAACTCGACGCCGCGATCGCCCAGCTCCGAGATGAGGCCGACGAGGTGCGCGAGGGATCGGCCGAGCCTGTCGAGCTTCCACACGACCAGAACGTCGCCCGGCTCGAGCTGGCCAAGGAGCCGGCCCAGGCCGGGACGGTCGCTGCGCACCCCGGACGCGTGGTCGGTGATCAGGTGCTCCTGCTCAACGCCGGCGGCCACGAGTGCATCGTGCTGCAGGCCGGGATCCTGATCGGCTGTACTGACTCGGGCGTACCCCCACATAACCATGCCCGAAAGATAGGCCATCCAGACGGTTTCGAGCAGCAACACACTGAGCAGGGGTTTCGAGCAGGACGTCGCGCCTCACCGGTCCCGACGCGTCGACGTCGTGGGCCGTGCCCGAAAGCGTTCGTCAATGGGCAGCCGGCCCGACTAACCGGCCGGCAGCGAGTACGGCACCAACGCGATCCGCCACGCGATTGAACAACGCCGCAGCCCGAGTTAGGGGATGCGTAGCTCCCTCACTGGCTCCCGGCGGCTGGCGAGCACTGCTGGCACTAGCGACGTGAGCAGTGCTGCTGTCATGGTGAGGAGACTCAGGGCTCCAACGAACGTCCAACCAGGCTGAGAGCCGCCACCGGCAATGAGAAGGGCGCATGCGGCTCCGACGCCGCCTGCGATACCGGCGAGGGTGACGATCAGGGTCTGCAGCAGGACGAGAGTGACGATGAGGGATCGAGTGGCACCCAGTGCGCGCCGTCGTCCGTAGTCCTTGCGCCGCAAAGTGACCAGGCCGGCCTGCAGTGCGCCGATGACGATGGACGCCGCTCCCACGAGGACGATGACGAGCCCGCGAGAGAATGTCGCCAATTGGGTTTCGATGATTGCTCGCAACTCGGCAAGTGCTCGGCTGGTGGTGATGGTGACTTTGTCCGGCTTGTCGGGACTCAGGAGTGAGCTAACCACTTCGGTCAGGGGCGCAACGAGGCCGGGGCGTTCGGCAATGACGACCACGACACTGACGTGCTCCTCTCCCGTGGATGTCGCTGGCATGAGCACCAACGGCTCGAAATCGGCCAAGAACTGAACCTCCGTGGCGGCTGGAACGACACCAATGGTTTCCCCTGTGGTGAGGGAGATCGCTCCTGACCCATAGGGCATGCCGAGTAAACGAAGGGCTGATGGTGAGGCGTAGGCGGTTTGCTCCAGGGGTCGTTCGGGCAGGCCTACCGCGGTGGGGTCGCTGGTGTAGAGCCGACGGAGTGGCACGCTGGGCGCGGAAGCAAGGTCGGCGTTGTGGCCGTCAATGATCTGCGAGAACGCTCCTACCCAGGACACGCCCTGGACGCTGGCCATGCGGTTCAGGAAGGCGGTCGTCACGCCTGAGCCGGGCTCTGCTCGCACCGTGATGGATCGGCTTCCAGCTTGGTCGATGCTGCTGAGGACTTGCTGTTCAGCAGCGATGGAGCGCCCTGATGTGAGGATGACGGCTGCGATCATTCCGGCGACGACCATGAACGTCAGGATCGTGGACGCTGCCTGGCTTCGAAGTGAGGCGATCGCTTCCCGGACGACGGCGATCACAGGCGAACCTCTCGGTCACACTGGGCGGCGACCTCGGCGGAATGGGTGACCACGATGGCCAAGCCTCCGCTGTCGGCGTGCGCCCGCACTGCGTCGATGACGATGCGGCTGGTTTCCGAATCGAGGTTTCCGGTGGGTTCGTCGGCGAGCAGGATCGCCGGCTCACTCAGCAATGCGCGGCACAGAGCGATGCGTTGAGCCTGGCCACCAGACACCTGCCCTGGGCGGCGATCGATCGGGACATCGACTTCCAACTGAGTCAGCAGTTCCACGACCCTCCTCCGTGCCTGAGGCCGGCTGCTCCCGCGGTAAAGAAGCACTTCGGTGATGTTGTCGAGAACAGTCCGGGTCGGGTCTAGGGCTGCGTCCTGGAAGATGAACCCGAAGAGCTGCGCCCGCATCCTTGACCGTTCAGCATCACTCATGGCCTCGGCGTTGCTGCTGCCCACCCACAGTTCGCCACTCGTCGGGCGCAGCATGAGCCCTAGCAGGTACAGCAGTGTAGATTTCCCCCGCCCCGAGCGCCCGGTGATGGCGGTCATCGTGCCAGGTTCAAAGCGTTCCGACCAACGGTCCAGGATCACAGGGGAGTCGCGCTGGTAGGAGAAGGTGAGGTTGCGCACCTCCAGGGTGAGGGCTGAGTGCGTCATTGCTTCTGGATACGGACTCGTAGCCCGCGTTCCACGCCCTCGATGACCGACATTCCACGGGCCGAGGCCACGACGTGAACAGCGCGCATGGCCCCGCCCTCGTCCACCACAGCCACCTCGCCATTGAAGCCAGACACCAAGCTTGATGAGGGGACCACGAGCCCCGATCGCGTGGGAACGGTGATCACTTTCGCCGCCAGGCGCGTCTCGCCGTTCACGGCGAGCGATCCGCACTGATCAGCGCAGATCGAGCTTCCGGTAGCCACCAGTGGCACCACCACCAAATCAGGGCCCTCGCCTGCCCGTGGTGCGCCCGTTACGGCGTCCCATTTCTCCCCTTGTGGCCCGGTCAGTTCCACGACCGTGCCCTCGGGGATCAACGACCGCTGAGACGTCGAGACCGGCAGCTCGAACTCGGGTGCATCACCCAGCACCGACAAGGCCTCTTCGCCACCGGATAGCTGCTTGCCCACGGCGACGGCCTTGGGATCGAGGGCCACCCGCGACGGCAGGTCGGGGAGAAACACGATGTCTCCGGCCTCGACCCTCCCGGTCACTGGCAGCATCAGTCTGCGCTGCCACGCGCGGATCGCTGCCTCCGTTTTGCTGTCCACCCGGCCGTTGATTGAACCCTGGTACAGGCTCAGATCTCGAAGCATTCGCTGCACTTGAGCGACATCGTCTCCACGATCGCCTGGTCCGATCGGGCGAAAGGCCGGCACTGCACCCTCGCCTGCCACCACAGGCCGGAGACCTACCGTGTACAGGGCACTCCCCTGGGTGACATTCGTTGCTCCCTCCGCGATCCGCGAGGTCACGACACCCGAAGCACGGTTCACACCAGCAGACGTAGTAGGCCACCGCGCGATCGCGTTCAAAGAAATGGAGGACCCCACTTCCCCGTCCACCACTTCCACCAACACATGGTCGTTGCTCTCCAGCGGGTTCGCTGCCGGCCTCATCACATAGCTAGCCGCCCACACCGCAGCACCACCCAGAACGACAGAAACCAGCACGGTAGCAACCCACGGCCACCAGCGTGGCCCAGCAGGCGGAAGCCGCGACTCGCCTATCGGGCCCACGGAGGCACTTCTGGACATAGGTCCTTGAACTTCTTGTACACCTCGAACATCTGGTCGTCTGGAACGTCGTCGTATGGCCGCCAAGCGCCCTTGGCCTCCGACCAGGCCTGATAAGACGGCGCGGCAGGAAGATCCACCCCACCGTTCACCAAACACACCCGAGTTTGAACGTAGAAGTCGTAGTACTTGCGCCGGTCCGGCTCGGGCATTTCGTCAAAGGTAGCGCCCTTTGGCGCCAGAGCCCAGCACTCCTCAGAAGCCTTCTCATACTGCTCCTTCTGAGCGTCAGGGACCGGGCCGGACGCGATGCCCCCATCACTAATCTCGACTTGCCACCCCCGCTCAGCCATGCATTCCTTCACCACCTGGAGCGGATCAGTTCGAGAGCCGTCGGGTGTCGTCGTCGCAAGTGATCCCCCTGCGGAGCAGCTGACCAGGAGCAGTACCGGGATCACCACCCCACAGGGGAACCAGCGATTCACAGACCGCACCCTCTCGAGGCAGCCTTGATCTCTTTGCTGGCAGGAGTCGTGACGTTACCCTCCAAGAGGTTAACCCAACCCCAGTTCTTTCCGTGCGTCGCTTCGGTGAATCCGCCGCCTTGCCAGCTCTGGTACCACCAGCCGCTGTAGCCCCGAACCGCATGGGTCACGGTGAATGATGCTGCGGACGCCTGAACGCGCGAAAAGGTGGACGCATTGTAGTTCGGGCAGGTGATGGAGCCAAAACTACGGACATCTGCCGCAGCAGTGGATACGCCGACACTAAGCATTAGCCCAGCGGCGGCAGCCACTGCCAAGCCGGCTCTCGCTAGATTATTCAATGGACATACCTCCTTCCTTGCACCTCGGCGCCATGCGCAGAGTGAACCTCCGCCTGGAGGTGTTTAGGGAGACTATCCTTGGAAGAGGGGACTTGGCTAGGGCTCGTGCAGCCACCCACAAGACACTTCAGATCCCAGGGCTCCAAGAAGTTGCTCGTGCTCTGCGAGGGGAGCTTCGGACGAAGCACGTCTAGGTCACCCGGTGGGATTGGTCGCCTTTTGGACAAAGCCCGTTTCGCGTAGCGGGCATTTCGTCTCTGGGCGATGTAGATCGACGGTGCATCTGGGGTCGTACTGGCACATTCTGTCCTCATGGGGTGTAGGCCACCCTCCAGTAGAGACGGGTCCGCACCAGAAAGCGAATCGCGGGCAGCTGCGAGTGAGCCTGGTGGCCGGGGTCGCCCTCGCCCAGCGGGGTCATCGTGGTGGGGCCTCATCACCGCCCGGCTACGGCCCCGCGTCGCTGTCTCGGCGTCGAGGAGCTAGGCGCGCCCCATGCGCTTCCGCGCGTCGGTAGCTGCGCGGTCGATGCTGCGAAGGTACCTGGCGTCCTTCAAGGTGCGTCCGGAGTACAGCGTCATGGTCCTCCTCCCAGCCATCAAGTCGGTGATGAGCATGTCGCTGAGCTCCTCGGGCGTCAGCATCTCGTCCGACTCGGCCGAGATCGTGGGCAGGCCGGCGACGGCGACCAGGTAGGGGCCGAGGGCGTCCCAGGCATACGACTCGGGCTGCATCGCGGCGACAGCCCCCGCGTAGAGCATGCTGGTCACGAACCCGGGGTTGCCGGCGAGGGGGTTCACCCACGACACCGGGGGCTCGGACTGCTCGTTCTTCGATGCCTCGATCATGGCGACCGCGTGCTCGATGGTCTTGGCTTTCGCCGCCGGGATGGTCCAGTGCCTTCGCGCGAAGGTCGGGTGCTGGCGCGCGAGGGGGTCCAGTCGATACGCGACGGTGGGCCTGTCGGGGTGGGCGGGCTCGCTGGCCCAGACTCCGTCATCGCCGGCCGTTACCACCGTGCGGCCGTCCCCGAGGTACACGGCGGCCGCGATCGTCCGCTGCTGCGGGCCGAGAACCATGGCACAGGTGGCCCAGCCCGAGCGCATACCCATCGCCCTAGCCTGGTTTGAACCATCAAGGGGGTCGACGACCGCGACCCTGCGGCCTTCCCTGAGCAGCTTCCGCAGGTACTCGCCCCGGCGAGTCGGTCCATCCTGAAGCGGCCGGAACTGATCCTCCTCACCGAGGATCTCCACGTTCCCGTACGTGCGCGCCGTGTACTCCATGGCGGTCCACGCGATGATGTCGTAGCCGATGGCAGCCTCGCCCTGGAAGTCCGGGACGCTCTCAGCGAAACCTTCGTAGTAGAGGTCGAGGTTCAGGCCGGACGCCAGCTGATCCTCGCGCTGCACCTTGCGGTTCCGGAGACCCTCCAGCGCGGCATCGACATCGGACGGGGACTGGGCGGCCGCCACGCTGTTCCCCAGGGCTTCCGCCTCCTGGATGTCCCTCCCGTAGGTCTGCAGGAGCTCGGCGCGGCGCACAGCGATGAAGCCGGCGTGGGCGAGCGCGTAGGCGATCCTCTCGTTCAAGGAGGCGTCGTGGTGGAAGCGGTGCAGATCGGACATGGCTCCTCCTAATTACACGAGCGTCGTTGCTCCCGACGAACCCTATCCGTCGCGCACCATGTGTTACAACCCTTCATCACACCTCGACACTCCGTAGCTAGATGTTTGCGCGAACTGGCAGTGGCGCGTACCTTGGTGGCAGCGATGGTGGACCCCATCGACAACAGAAACCCCTAGCCCCGTGCGTCCTCTCCCTCGGAGAGGGCGCACGGCATAACTTTTTGGAGAACCAGATGTCCGTGTCCCGAGTGCTCTCAGTCCGATTCACCGACGAGGAGTACCAGGCGTTGCAGTCGATGAGCATGGTGACCGGCTCGACCACGAACGCCCTCATCCGGCGTGCCGTCAACGAGATGGCCGATCGAGCCCCTGAGGATCCCGACTTCCTGCGCCAGACTGAGGAGCTGAAGAGCCGTCTCAGCGAGGCTGGAGCCGTGCTCCGCGCCCGCGTCTCCGCATAGCCCAGTCCATCAAGGGTGATTCACCCCACGTCGGGGCTCGCGGCGCTCAACGCGCTAGATCCAGTTCGTCTCATAGCGTGGCCTCATGACTCGCAAGGTGTCCGACTTCGGCTCGCTGCAGGACCGGATCGCGGCGCCGCAGTCCCTCAGCGAGAGCCGTGCTGCTCATGTCGACGTCGAGCTGGACGGCGAGTGGACGCCGGGGCTGCTGGCCGGGTGGCGGCGCGCCGCTGACGGAGCCTGGTGGGGCCGGGTCGCCGTCGTCCAGGGCGACGACTTCATCGTGCTGGACCTCATCGCCACCCGCGTGCGGCCCGCGTCGTCGTCGGGGCGCTAGACGCAGACGAGGGGCGATTCCAGTGGAATCGCCCCTCCCCCGCCGCTGGCGCTATGCGTCGCCCTGGAGGCTGGCGTTGATCAGGCCGATGATCTTGGTCTTGCCCGACGCCCCGCCCTGCGGGCTGTGGAGGAACCGACCCAGGAACACCGCGACCTCGGCGGCGGCGTCCGCGCGGCTCGCGTAGGGGCCCGTCCAGGGGGTGCCCGAGTAGAGGACGTTGTAGTGGATACCCGCACGCCACGCCCAGCCCATCGGGATGGGGGCGATCCGGAAGCGGACGTCGTACATGCCAGCCCGCAGCTGGGTGGGCTCGACGCCGGAGGCCTCGGCTGCGTCGCGGATCTCGACCATCCACCGCGGTAGGTCCGCCCCGCGGCAGATGGCGTTGCGCAGCTGAGCGGCTTCGGCGGCCGCGGTGGCGTGCTGGGCCGCGTGCAGCGCAGCTGCCTGCTCGGCGGCCTCGATCTCGCCGAACAGGTCGTACTGGAGGCGGATCGTGATGGGGGGTTCGCCTATGCCCCTCTGTTAGATGATGGAACATGCCACATTCAGCTCTGACGGAGGACTGTCTGAGCGACTTGACAGACTGGTGACCGAACACCCCCGAGAGGCACCCCCATGACTCCCCGCCCCCGTCCATCGCCGGTGTGACCTACACCCGTGGCCAGCGACCGGGGCGGCTGGGAGTGGCGTGGAGGATGTGCTGGTGGGCCCTCCAGGCCTTCGAGGGCAAGGAGGGCGACCTGCCCTCCCAGCTGGCACAGCTCGGCTGGTATCTCCTGGCGTTGATCCTGACGCTCCCGCGCTTCGCGATCTGCTCGTGGTACGTGAGCAGTAAGCGCGCCCGGACCTACCTGACCGAAGACGCGGTGCTGGTCGTCGCGGCCACCGCCCGCGACTGGCAGATCGGCGAGCACGTCGCGCGCAAGAGGGAGCGGGGCAGGGAGCGGCCCTGCGCAGCCTGGTCATCGGACCCCTGATCGCCGCGGCCGACGCCGCCGGGGTCGACGTCGTGGCCACGGCGGCGTCCTGGGAGCTGGCAGCCCGCTACGAGGCCGACGTGCCCGGCCTCACCCCCGTGGTTGCGGCCTGGCCCTACGGGATCAAGATGCAGCGCCGGCCAGGCGGCACCAGCGTTAGTGTCGAGCCGACGCCCCGGCACTCCCCGCGGGAGGTGTTCGACTGGGCCGGTCGCATGCAGGGCTGGACGCTGGTGTCTGGCGTCGGTTGGCTGGCGTTCATGGGGTTCGTGGTCTTTCGCTCCCTCGCCCCGGCATCGAGTGACGGTGAGGCGCCGATCGGGCCCCACGATGCGGTGCTGGCCCTGACCATGGGGGTGGTGCTGCTGGTCAACCACGCCCTCGAGCTGCGGGTGATCAGCAAGGCGAAGGACGCCACCAACACCCGCACCGTCAGCGAGGACGACTTCCGCGCGGCTGTGGCCGCCCCGTTACCTTGCTGGTGACCCCGTTGGTCGGGGTTACGGTCGCTGGGCCCGGCATGACTTACTGCCCCTGTCGTACGAATGATCCGGGGGGTGTTGTCACCGGGCCTGGTGGCGCCAGATGACCGCTGATAGGGACACGGCCCAGCAATGAGGTCTCGTCGTAACGTGGGTGCCGGCAGCTGACGCATCACCAGCCCACGACGACCGTCGCTGCGATGCAAGGATGTGGTCGTCATGGAGAAACAGATCGGCTTCGACATCTGGTGCGGGCTGGACGTGGGCAAACAAGCCCATCACGCCTGCGCGCTGGATGCTGCCGGCAACAGGGTCTTCGACAAGCCGCTGCCTCAGGACCAATCCAAACTCGAGGACCTGTTCGGCAGGCTGTCCGAACACGGCCGGGTGCTGATGATTGTGGACCAGCCCAACACGATCGGGGCTCTGCCGATCGCTGTCGCCCGATCGATGGGCATCACCGTCGCCTACCTGCCCGGGCTGGCAATGCGCCGCATCGCCGACCTCCACCCCGGGAACGCGAAGACCGACGCCCGCGATGCTTTCATCATCGCTGATGCCGCTCGCACCATGCCCCACACCCTGCGCCGGGTCGATGTCGGCGAGGAAGCCTTGGCCGAACTGAAGGTCCTGGTCGGCTTCGACGACGACCTCGCCGCCGAAGCCACCCGCCTGTCCAACCGCATCCGCGGCCTACTGACCCAGATCCATCCCGCATTGGAACGCGTTGTCGGACCACGATTGACCACCAAGCAAGGCCTCGCAGTCATCGAGCATCTCGGCGGCCCCCAAGGCATCACCGCAGCGACGAAGTCACGCCTGCTGCGCATCGTCACCAAGGCGAACCCGCGCGGCGCCCAGTCCTTCGCAGACGCCATCACGACCGCCCTCGCCGAGCAGACCGTCGTGGTCGCCGGCACTGCCGCGGCAGAGAAGGTCCTGCCCAAACTCGCTGCCTCCCTGCGCCAGACCCTGGAACAGCGAGCCGAATTGGCCCTCCAGGTCGAGAAGGTCGTTGATGACCACCCTCTTGCCGAGGTCCTGACCTCGATGCCAGGCGTCGGGGTCAGGACCGCAGCACGGATCCTGCTCGACATCGGCGACGCCAGCTCATTCCCCACCGCCGGACATCTGGCCGCCTACGCCGGCCTCGCGCCAGTCACCCGCCGCTCGGGGACCAGTATCCGGGGCGAGTTCCCCGCCCGGTCAGGCAACAAGCACCTCAAACGAGCACTCTTCCTTTCCTCGTTCGCCGCGCTCAGATCTGACCCCGCCAGCCGCGCCTACTACGACCGCAAACGAGCCCAGGGCAAGAAGCACAACGCCGCCCTCATCTGCCTGTCCCGTCGCCGCTGCGATGTCCTGTTCGCCATGCTCAGGAATCGAGAGCCCTACAGGGCTCCCGCCCCAACACCAGAACCCTCACCCCGACCTCTGGCCACTTGACGAGGAACATAGGGACACCCCCCCGCACCATCATGTGGACGCGCACCCTCGCCCTTGCTCGTGGGCGTGGTCGCGGTCTTCGTTCCGGGCCTCGCGGTCGCCGGCGGTCGCTCAGACGTCGAGCACCAGCGGCTGGCGGTTGTCGTCGGCCACCTTGGCGATGTCGATGAACAGCGCCAGGCCGTAGGTGCCGGCGGCCACCAGATCGGTCATGTCGGGCTCGTCCGAGGACATGATGTTGAGCATCGCCTCATTCATGCCCAGCGCGGTGGCGAGGTTGGCCAGCTCGATCCGCAGCCCGGTGACGGTCCCCATCGTGACCGTGCGACCGTCGGGCGCCTTCGCGGAGAACACCGCGGGCACGCCGGAGATCGGCAGCCACCACTGGACGCCGCTCAGCAGCGTCGCGTACCGGGTCGGGGCGGCGGTGGCCGCCTGGAACGCCGCGGACGCGCCCGGGTCGAGCGGGTCGTCGGTCGGCTTGCGCCGGGAGAACAGTCCGCCCTTCTTGGGCATCAGGTCGGGCTGCTCCTGGTAGGCGGCCAGCAACTGCAGGCCGCCTACCCCCGCCGCGCGCGGCGAGGACGTCCAGTAGGTCAGGTCGGAGCGTTCGGCCCAGGGTTCGCCGCCGCCCAGCTCGGTGAGCAGCGACGCCTGCCAGATCAGCGTCCGCTCCAGCTCCTGGCCGTCGAAGCCGCCGGGGGCGGTCTCGGGGTCGGCCCGCAGTTGCTCGGCGGTCTTCCAGTCGCCGCTGAGGTAGCGGGTCAGCGAGCCCGCGTACAGATCGAATGCCATGGGGTGTCCTCTGCTCGTGGTCGGGGGTCGTCGGAGGGGAGGCGTCGGGACGGCGAGCCGTCCACACCCGGGCAGCGTAGCCGGTCACTCGCCGGCGAGGTCCTGGGTCCGCGCCCCCGAGGTCGCCTGCGCCCCCGGATGCGCCTACGGACGCGCCCCGCTCGCCGCCGGCAGTACGCGACCACCAACGAGGTACGGACGCCCCCGCGTGCGGACGCGGCGTCAGCGGCGTCGCCGGACGCGGGCCTCGTCCCAGACCGGCTCGGGGGCCTCGTACACCTCGCCGTCCGCGCCGAACACGAGGAACCGGTCGAAGCCGCGCGCGAACCAGCGGTCGTGGGTGACCGCCAGCACCGTGCCGTCGAAGGCGTCCAGGCCCTCCTCCAGCGCCTCGGCCGACTGAAGGTCGAGGTTGTCGGTGGGCTCGTCCAGCAGCAGCAGCGTCGCGCCCGACAGCTCCAGCATCAGGATCTGGAACCGGGCCTGCTGGCCGCCGCTGAGCGTGTCGAACGCCTGCTCGGACGCTCGGGCGAGCTCGTAGCGGTCCAGGACGCGGGCCGCCTCGTCGCGGGTGCGTCCGGCGCGGTGGTCGTCGCCGCGGTGCAGGATCTCGAGCAGCGTCCGCCCGTCGTAGGCGTGGTGGTCGTGGGTCTGGGCGAACCAGCCGGGACGCACCCGCGAGCCGAGCCGCGCGACGCCGGCGTGCCGGACGTGCGGCGGACGCACGTCGCCGACCGGCTGCTGCTCGGGCTCCGGATCGGTGCCGCCGCCCGCGAGCAGCCGCAGGAAGTGCGACTTCCCCGACCCGTTCGAGCCCAGCACCGCGACGCGTTCGCCGTACCAGACCTCCAGGTCGAAGGGCTTCATGAGCGCGTCGGCCGCGCCCGCGGCGTCCGGGGCGAGCAGTTCGAGGCGGTCGCAGACGACGGCTCGCTTGGCGGTCCTGCCGCCGCGCAGCCGCATCGACACGTTCTGCTCGCGGGCCACCTTCTCCGGCGGTCCGGCGTCCTCGAAGCGCGCCAACCGGGTCTGCGCGGCGCGGTAGCGCGCCGCCATGTCGGAGTTGTAGGCGGCCTTCTGCTTGTACAGCAGCATCAGCTGGCGCAGCTTCGCGTGCTCCTCCTCCCACCTCCGCATCCGCTCCTCCAGCTTGGCGTTGCGCTCGGCGCGGGCCTCGTGCCAGGTGGCGAAGCCGCCCGGATGCGTCCAGGCCGTGGCGCCCGCCGCGCCTGGTTCCAGCGTGACGACCCGGGTGGCGACCTGGTTGAGCAGTTCGCGATCGTGGCTGACCAGCAGCACGGTCTTGGTCGTGGCGCGCAGCGCCTGCTCCAGCCACCGCTTGCCCGGGACGTCCAGGTAGTTGTCCGGCTCGTCCAGCAGCAGCACCTCGTCGGGACCGGCGAGCAACGCCTCCAGGACGAGCCGCTTCTGCTCGCCCCCCGACAGGGTGGACGCCCTGCGGTGCTCCGCACGGTCGAAGCCGACCCCGAGCGCCGCGGTGGTGACGCCGTCCCAGACGACCTCGTGGTCGTAGCCGCCGACGTCGGCCCAGTCCGCCAGCGCCTGGGCGTAGGCCATCTGGGCGGGCTCGTCGTCGACCTCCATGATGCGGAGTTCCGCGGCGTCCACCCGCCGCGCGGCGGCGGCGATCCGCTCGGGCGCGACGCCGACGAGGAGGTCCCGCACGGTGGAGTCGTCCCGCACCGAGCCGATGAACTGCCGCATCACCCCCACCCCGCCCGACCGGGTCACCGCGCCGTCGAAGTCGGTCAGGTCCCCGGCGAGGATCCGCAGCAGCGTCGTCTTGCCCGTGCCGTTCGGGCCCACGAGCGCGACGACCGCGCCCTCCCCGACCCGGAAGCTCACCTCGTCGAGCAGGGGGCGCCCGTCCGGCAGCGTCACCGAGATCTGGTTGAGGTCGACGTGTCCCACGTCACGCCACCCTTCCACATCGGCGCGTCCGCGGGGCGCTGCGGCGCATGGGGCGTCCGGGAGATCAGTCCGCGGCGTCCGACCCCTCGAACCGCTCCAGACCGACCGCCTTGCGGAGTTCGTCGCGGTCCCGCAGCAGGTCGCGCTCGCTCGCGTCCGGATCGTTCAGGTGCTCCATCAGGTCACCCAGCCCCTGCGCGAGGGCGTTGAGCTTGTGCTGCACCGCCAGATCGCTGCGCGACGAACTGTTCTGAAGGAGCGCCACGAGCAGGAAGGTGATGATGGTCGTCGCGGTGTTGATGATCAGCTGCCAGGTGTCCACGTCGCGGATCAGCAGGATCGACGGCGCCCAGACCAGGATGAGCACCACGCAGAACGCGAAGAAGACGGCGCGACTGGTGAGCCGGCCGGCGAACCCGGCGAACCGGTCGAACGGGCCGATGCGCCGCGACACCTCCGAGGGAAGTTCGGGGACGCGCGCGGCCATCACGCCCACCGCCCGACCCCGGGACGTCGGACCGCACCGCATCCGCTGTCCGATCCCTTCCGCCGCGCAATTGACGATGCCCTCATCAGCGTCCCCCTTGCCAGAGGCCCCACCACGGTGCGGTCAGGCTCTGAGGGCATTGTGCGCCGCGTTCCGTCACGGGGGAACCCTCGCGCCGCCGGATCCAGCGCGGCCCGGCCACGGTAGGCCTTCGTGAGCGCGCACCGAGAGACGGCCGGCCGCGTCCGCCATGATGGAGCCGTGGACACGATCGACGTCGAAGGCACCATCCGTCTGGGCCAGTTCCTGCAACTGGCCCAACTCGCCGACTCCGGCGCGCACGCCCGGGAGCTGATCGCGGACGGCGAGGTGCGGGTCAACGGCGAGGTCGAGTCCCGCCGCGGCCGCCAGCTTCGCTCGGGCGACGTGATCGAGGTCGGACGCATCCAGCTCCAGGTCGCCTGACGGGGTCCTGCCGCGCGAGCATCCCGCCCAGTAGGGTGAGCTTTCATGGCCCATGTGGTGGTCGACGACGTGGTCGTCACGAAGCATCCGGCGTCGCTGCGCACGGCCGACCTCGCCGTCCGGCTGACCGCCGCGACCACCGACCCGATCCGCCCGCTGTACGCCGCGCCGCTGGCCGCGACGCCGCTCGCGGCCCCCGACGGACACCTCATCACGCTGGAACCGCGGCTCGAGCCGCCCGGTGAGCGGCCGCCCTGGCGCGAGATCGGCTCCCTGATCGCGCGGCTGCAGGCCTGCCCGGTCCCCGCCGGGCTGCCCGAGCACGCGGGCCGGGCGCTCCTCACCGACGCCGTCGCCCGCGCCGACCGGCTGCATGCCGGCGGGCCGACCGACATCCTGCGCGAACTCGGACGCACCCTGCTGCGGACCTGGCCCACGGCGTCCGACCCCGTGCTGGTGCACGGAGCCCTGACGCTCGCCACCGTGGGACGCGTGCCCGGCACGCCGTCGTGGCTGCTGTCGGATCCGAGCACCCTCGGCTTCGGCGGCCCCGCATGGGACCTGGGCGCGCCGGCGGGCATGTGGGCGGCGGGCCTGCTGGACACCGCGAGCTGGGAGGCGTGCGTCGACGGGTACGCCGAGGCGGGCGGATCCCTTCCCGACGCCGGCGATCCCTGGGACGCGCTCGACCACCCGGCGCGCTGCTGGGTCTACCTCACGGCCGTGCGCCAGGTGGCGGCCAGCGGGGACTACCCCGACACGGAGTTCTCTCCTCAGACGCAGGCACTCCTGGACGCCTGCGTCCGCATGAACGGACGCTCATGGTGACCACGCCCGAACGACCCGACGCCTCCCCACAGCCGGCCGAGGCGTCCCCCGAGCGCCGGACCGAGCCGGACCTCCCCCGCTGCCCCACCTGCGGCCGGACGCTGCCCGCCTCGATGACCGGCGGCCCCGGCAACCCGCGCCACGAGCACGGCCGTCCCCGCTTCGCACCGCTCTGGTCGCCGGGCCCCGCCCGTCCCGACCCGGACGCCCACGGGCTGCTGCGCTGACCGCCGGGATCGGCGCCGACCGCCCAGCCAGGGGCGGCGCTTGACACCACTGTGTAGTGCACTACACACTTGAGGGAGTGCCGCCCGGTCGGTCCGAAGGTCGTCGGTTACCTCTGGACTGTGGGTTCGGGGTTCGAGTCCCCGATCGCGTCAGCGATTAGCTCAACTGGTAGAGCAACAGCGTCCGGCGATCGCCACCACGCCCGCCCGGGCGGCACGCACAACTGCATGGGGTCCGATCACGGTCGGGCCTCACGAGCGGGCCGGAATCCTTCGGTTACCTGGTGCGTCGCCGGGTTCGATCCCCGGCACCGGAGGAGGTCACACGCCCGCTCACCCACACCGCGACGCGGTGGCGGGCCGGCGTGGGTCGGTCATCCCTCTCCCGGAGGCCCCTGAGCGGGGCAGCCCGGCGGTAGCCGGGTCCACCCGGCCCACACGACACGCCCGCCACCGCCGTTCGCACCGAGAGGAGGAACCCATGGACGTACTTCGACTGATCAGCCGACTGCGGACGCCGCAGGCGGAGCAGGCCGACCCCCGCCAGGTCGAGAACTCGGCGGGCGGCTGCACCTTCGAGCTCGATGACCACGCCCGTCTGCGCCGGTTCCTGACCCTCGGCGTCGACGGGGGCACCTACTACGCGTCCGAGCGCGCGCTCGCGCTGGACAACGCCGAGGTGCTGACCCGGCTGGCCGCCTCCGACCCGGCCGGACTCGTGTCGACCATCGTGGACGTGTCGACCCGCGGGGCCGCGCCCCGGCAGAACCCGGCGCTCTTCGCGCTGGCCTACGCCGCCTCGGTCCCCGACGCCGCCCCCGCGGCCCTCGCCGCCCTGCCGCAGGTCGCGCGGACCGGCACGCACCTGTTCCAGTTCGCCGCCTACGTCGAGCAGTTCCGTGGCTGGGGCCGCGGGCTGCGGCGCGCGGTGGGGGCCTGGTACACCGACGCTCCGATCGAGCGGGTCGCGCTGCAGGCGGTGAAGTACCGGCAGCGCGAGGGCTGGTCGCACCGCGACCTGCTCCGCCTGGCGCACCCCGTGCCGGGCACGCCTGAGCTGAAGGACACCTTCGACTGGATCGTGCGCGGCTCGGTCGGGGAGCACGTCCCGCGCCTGATCGAGGGCTTCGTCAAGGCACAGGCCGCGACCGACGCGCCCACCTGGGCCCGCCTGGTCGCCGAGTACGGCCTCACCTGGGAGATGCTGCCCGACCCGGCCGTCGGCGAGCCGGCGGTCTGGGACGCGCTGCTCGACGTGGGCGTCCCGCAGACGGCGCTGATGCGCCAACTGCCGCGGCTGACCCGGCTCGGCCTGCTGCCCGATCTGGGCGGGCGGACCGGCGAGGTGGCGGCGCAACTCGCCGACCCCGAGCGGCTGCGCCGCGGACGCATCCACCCGGTGAACGCGCTGGTCGCGCAGCGGACCTACGCAGCAGGGCGCTCGGCCCGCGGCGCGGGCACCTGGACGCCGACGCGCGCCATCGTCGACGCCCTGGACGCCGCGTTCTACGCGGCCTTCGGCGCCGTCGAGCCGTCGGGCACGCGGACGCTGCTGGCCGTCGACGTGTCGGGCTCGATGGGCGCGCCGATCTCCGGCATGGCGTTGACCGCGCGCGAGGCGGCCGCCGCGCTGGCGCTGGTGCAGCTGGCGACCGAGCCCGCGGCGTCCGCGGTCGGGTTCGCGGCGAAGGGCCAGATCGGCGGGGCGGCGTCCCTCAAGGCGCTGGGCATCTCGCCGCGGCAGCGGCTGGACGACGCGCTGCGGGTCGTCGACGCGATGCCGTTCGGTGGCACCGACTGCGCGCTGCCGATGCTCCACGCACGGGAGCGGAGGCTCGAGGTCGACACGTTCGTGGTCTACACCGACAACGAGACGTGGGCCGGCCGGGTGCACCCGCACCAGGCGCTGGCCGAGTACCGGCGCGCGACCGGCATCGCGGCGAAGCTGATCGTGGTCGGCATGACGGCGACGCGGTTCACGATCGCCGACCCGAGCGACCCGGGCATGCTCGACGTCGCGGGCTTCGACGCGGCGGTGCCGTCGCTGATCACGGAGTTCGCGCGTGGGCTCTGACGGCCGCACAGGAGGTGGCGTCCCGGGCAGGGGCGCCATCTCCGCACGTTCGGGGGTCCCGGACGCACGCTCGGGAGTCCCGGACGCCCGCTCGGGAGTCTCGGACGCCAGGGCGGCCCGCGCCCGCGAGCTGCATCGCCTCGCGGCCGAAACCGAGGCGCTGGCGTCCCGGCAGCGCGCCGAGCGCGACCGGCTGATCCGGCAGTTGCGTGCCGAGGACCCCCAGCACTGGTCCTACGGCGCGCTCGCCTCGGCGCTGGGCTGCAGCCGCGAACTGATCGCGCTCGTGGTCAAGCGCAAAGACGCCTGACACCACACCTTCCTCCACACAACGTCGTTCTCGTGCCCCGCGTCGGGGATCGCCGCTCGCCGTTTCCACCCCACAAGGCCCGATGCGAGCGGGCTTCGGGACTCGGGGCACCAGAACGACACCCTCGCGCCGCCTCGGCCCCCTCCCGCGGCGCGCCGGCCCGTTCGCCCGGCGCGTGACCCGTGGGAAATGTCGGGGCGGGCTGGCAGGCTGAACGCGTGAGCGCGCCCGCGAGCAACGACGCGCTGGAGCGATTTTCGCCGGCGACCCGGGCGTGGTTCTCCAGCAACTTCGCCGCGCCCACGCCCGCGCAGGCCGGCGCCTGGGACGCGATCACCTCCGGCGACCACACCCTGGTCGTCGCCCCGACCGGCTCGGGCAAGACGCTGGCGGCGTTCCTGGCGGCCATCGACCGGCTCGCCACCGAGCCCGCGCCCGACCCGATGCGGCGCTGCCGGGTGCTGTACGTCTCCCCGCTCAAAGCGCTGGCCGTCGACGTCGAGAAGAACCTGCGGGCGCCCCTGGTCGGCATCGGGCACGCGGCGACCCGGCTGGGGCTGCCGCCGCCCGAGGTGAGCGTCGGCGTCCGCTCGGGCGACACGCCGGCCGACCAGCGGCGGCGGTTCGCCAAGCAACCCGACGACATCCTCATCACCACCCCCGAATCGCTGTACCTCCTGCTCACCTCGCAGGCGCGCGAGGCGCTGCGGGGCGTCGAGACCGTGATCCTCGACGAGGTTCACGCGGTGGCGGGCACCAAGCGCGGCGCCCACCTGGCGTTGAGCCTCGAGCGCCTCGACGCTCTCCTGGACGCCCCCGCGCAGCGCGTCGGGCTGTCGGCGACGGTGCGTCCCCTCGACGAGGTCGCCCGCTTCCTGGCCGGGGGCCGCCCGGTCACGACCGTCGCGCCGCCCGCCGAGAAGGCGTGGGACCTCGCGGTGCAGGTCCCGATCGCCGACATGGCGAGCCTGGACGCCGTCGACGCCGACGCCGACCCGTCGGCCGGCGGAGCGCGGCGGCGGCCCTCGATCTGGCCGCACGTCGAGGAGCGGATCGTCGACCTCATCGAGGCGCACCGCTCGACGCTGGTCTTCGCCAACTCCCGCCGCCTGGCCGAGACGCTCACCACCCGGCTCAACGAGATCGCCGCCGAGCGCGCCACCGGCGCCGACCCGCGCGAGTCCGCCGACGGCATGGCGCCCCCGCCCCACTCGACCGGCTACGGCACCACCTCCTACGCCGCCCCCGCGCCCGCGGAGATCGCGCGGGCCCACCACGGCTCGGTGTCCCACGAGCAGCGCGCCGAGACCGAGGAGGCGCTCAAGGCCGGACGCCTCCCCGCCGTGGTCGCCACCTCCAGCCTCGAACTCGGCATCGACATGGGTGCCGTCGACCTCGTCGTGCAGGTCGAGGCGCCCCCCAGCGTCGCGTCCGGGCTGCAGCGCGTCGGCCGCGCCGGCCACCAGGTCGGCGCCACGTCCGAGGGCGTGTTCTTCCCGAAGTTCCGCGGCGACCTGGTCGCCAGCAGCGTCATCGTGGAGCGGATGCGCGCCGGCGCGATCGAGGCGCTCACCGTACCGGCGAACCCGCTCGACGTCCTGGCCCAGCAGATCGTCGCCATGGTCGCCCTCGACGACTGGAGCGTCTACGACCTCGAGGCGACCCTGCGCCGGGCGGCCCCGTTCGCGACGCTCACCCGCGGCGTCCTGGAGGCGGTGCTCGACATGCTCGCCGGCCGCTACCCCAGCGAGGAGTTCGCCGAGCTGCGCCCGCGTCTGGTCTGGGACCGGGTGGCCGGCACCCTCACCGGACGCCGCGGCGCCCAACGCATCGCCGTCACGTCGGGCGGCACCATCCCCGACCGCGGCCTGTTCGGGGTGTTCATCGCCGGCGACGGCCCCGGCCGGCGCGTCGGCGAGCTCGACGAGGAGATGGTGTACGAGTCCCGCGTCGGCGACGTCATCACCCTCGGCACCTCCACCTGGCTCATCGAGGACATCACCCACGACCAGGTGCTGGTCAGCCCCGCGCCCGGCCAGGCGGCGCGGCTGCCGTTCTGGAAGGGCGACACGCTGGGGCGTCCGGCCGAGCTGGGCGCCGCCGTGGGGGCGTTCGTCCGCGAGGTGGGCGGCCTCGAGGCGGACGCCGCCCGGCCGCGGCTGGCGGCGTCCGGGCTGGACGCGTGGGCCGCCGACAACCTGCTCGCCTACCTCGCCGAGCAGCGCGAGGCGACCGGCACCCTGCCCAGTGACCGGACCATCGTCGTCGAGCGGTTCACCGACGAGCTCGGCGACTGGCGCATCGTCGTCCACTCCCCCTACGGCGCGAAGGTGCACGCCCCCTGGGCGCTGGCCATCGGCGCGCGCATGCGGGAGCGGTTCGGCGTGGACGTCTCCGCGATGCACGCCGACGACGGCATCGTCCTGCGACTGCCCTACCTGGGGGACGCCGACGCCGACACGAGCTCCGGCGGTGGGCTGCCCGCGGACCTGCTGGAGCAGATCCTGCTCGACCCCGAGGACGTCCGCGCGTTGGTGACCGAGCAGGTGGGCGGCTCGGCGCTGTTCGCGGCCCGGTTCCGCGAGTGCGCGGGCCGCGCGCTGCTGCTGCCGAACCGGCGTCCGGGCAAGCGGCAGGCACTGTGGCAGCAGCGGCAGCGGTCCGCGCAGCTGTTGGAGGTGGCCAGCCAGTACCCGGGCTTCCCGATCGTGCTCGAGGCCGTCCGCGAGTGCCTGCAGGACGTGTTCGACCTGCCCGGCCTCGTCGACCTGATGGGGCAGGTGCGCTCGCGCGCCGTCCAGGTCGTCGAGGTGACCACGCCCACGCCCAGCCCGTTCGCGTCCAGCCTGCTGTTCGGCTACGTCGCCCAGTACCTCTACGAGGGCGACTCGCCGCTCGCCGAACGCCGCGCCGCCGCCCTGTCCCTGGACCCCGACCTGCTTGCCGAACTGCTGGGCACGGCCGAGGGACTGAGCCTGCGCGACCTGCTCGATCCGGACGCCCTCACGCGCACCGAATCCGAACTGCAGCACCTGGTCGAGGGCCGCAGGGCCCGCGACGCCGACGAGCTGCACGACCTGTTGCGCGTGCTGGGCCCCCTCTCGGAGGCCGAGTTGGCCGCCCGGTCGGCCAGCCCCGCAGACGTCCCCGCCTGGCTCGCCGCCCTGGCGGAGGCCCGCCGCGTGATCCCGGCCTCCCCCGCGTCCGCCGCGGCCGGGTCGCGGGACGCCTCCGTGCCCGAGGTTCCCGCCCACGCCGTGCCCGACCTCGACGCGGCGTGGACCCTCGCCGTCGCCCCGGGCTCCGGGGCCCACGACGCCCCGACGCGCGAGAACGCCGACCCCCCGTCCCGGCCGACCGCCGAGGCCCCACCATCCCCCGAGCGCCGGTGGGCGGCCGCCGAGGACGCGGGCCGGCTGCGGGACGCCCTGGGCCTCGCGCTGCCGCCCGGGCTCCCGGTCGCGTTCACCGATCCGGTGCCCGACCCGCTCGGCGACCTCCTGGTGCGCTACGCGCGAACGCACGCACCCTTCACGACCGACGACGTCGCCGCCCGGTTCGGGCTGGGCCGGTTCGTCGTCGAGTCGGGCTACCAGCGGCTCGCGCAGGACGGCCGCGTCGTGCAGGGCGACTTCGTGCCGCCGGGCTGGCGGCACCCCGACGGCACCGCGGCGTTCACCGACGGCCGCGAGTGGGTCGACCCGGGCGTGCTGCGGATCATCCGGCGCCGCTCGGTGGCCGCGCTGCGCGCCGAGGTCGAGCCGGTGCCCGCGGAAGACTTCGCCCGATTCCTGCCCGCGTGGCAGGGCGTCGGCGGCGCCTACCGCGGCATCGACGGGGTGCTGCGGGCCGTCGAGCAACTCGCGGGCGTGCCGCTGCCCGCGTCCGCGGTCGAGACGCTCGTCCTGCCCGCCCGCGTCCGCGACTACGCGCCGGCGATGCTCGACGAGCTGTGCGCCTCAGGCGAGGTGGCCTGGCGCGGCCAGGGGTCGCTGGCGGCGTCCGACGGCTGGGTGACGCTGTGGCCGGCCGATCTCGGCGTGCTGGGTGGCCCGATCGCCGAGCCCGAGGGCGACCTGGAACACGCCCTGCTCGCGGCGCTGCGCGACGGCGGTGCCTCGTTCTTTCCGCCGCTCGCGGACGCGGTGGGCGACCCCGGTGGGATCGCGGCCGCCAACGCGCTGTGGTCGCTGGTCTGGAAGGGCCTCCTCACCAACGACACCCTCGCGCCGCTGCGCGCCCGGCTCGGGGGCGGCACCCTCACGCACCGCCGCCGGCCCGCGCCGCCGCGCACCCGCTACGGACGCCCGCGCCTTCCCCGCACCCCCCGCACGGACGCGCCCCGCGCCGTCGGCGGCCGCTGGTCGCTGTTCCCGGACGCCGACGCCCAGGCCCCCGAGGAGCGGCTCGTGCTGGCCTCGGAGCTCCTGCTGGACCGCTACGGCGTGGCGACGCGCGGCTCGGTGCAGGCCGAGGGGATCGAGGGCGGCTTCGCCGGCGTCTACAAGGTGTTCAGCGCCGCCGAGGACGCCGGACGCCTCCGCCGCGGCTACTTCGTCGAGGGGCTCGGAGCCGCCCAGTTCGCGACCACCGGGGCGATCGACCGGCTCCGGGCCACCGGGCGCCCGCCCGCGCTGGGCGCGACGCCCGAGCCGCCGCGGGCCCTGGTGCTGGCGGCGGGCGACCCCGCCAACCCGTTCGGCGCGGCCCTGCCGTGGCCCGAATCCGGGGACCACCGCCCCGGACGCAAGGCGGGCGCGCTGGTCGTCCTGGACGCCGGGCGCCTGGTCGCCTACCTGGAGCGCGGCGGCCGGACGGCGCTGACCTGGCCGGGCGAGGAGGGGGCTGCGGTCCGCGCCGCGGACGGCCTGGCCGACCTCGTGCGCGCGGGCCGGGTGGCCGCGCTGACGGTCGAGCGGGTCAACGGCGAGGCGGCGCTGGGATCACAGGACGCGTTCGTCGCCGCGCTGCTGGCCGCGGGCTTCCATCAGACGCCCCGCGGCGTCCGGCTGCGGCGCTGAGCGCCCGGCTTCGGCCGGCTCCGAGGCCACGCCTCAATGCTGGGCGATGCAGAACTGGTTGCCCTGGGGGTCGGCCAGCGTGATCCAGCGGAACGACGCGTCGCCCCGCTCCGCGACCAGGGTCGCACCGGCGGCCATGAGCTCGTCGCGGGCGGCGTCCAGGTCGGGCGCGTTCAGGTCCAGGTGGACCCGGTTCTTGCCGGGGGTCGGGTCGTCGACCTTCTGGACGGCCAGCAGCGGCGTCGCGTCGATGACGTAGAACCAGCCCTCGTTCTCCTGGCTGATCGGCGCTCCGAGGCGCTCGGACCACCACGCCGCCAGCGGTGCGGGGTCGGACGAATCGATGGTCACCATGCCGAGCGTCAGCGTCATGCGCCCAACCTAATCGCGGCGCCGGTGGGCGTCGAGGGTGCGCCCGGTCTCACGGGCACCCGCGTGCGCCAGCGTGCGACCCGCCGGACACAGCCCCTCCGGAGGCGGCCCTCCGGCGACTACCTCCGGACGCCACGAGGGGCGTGACCGGCTGGTCACGCCCCTCGTGGGTCACTCACCTCCAGATCCCCTGGCGCGGCGTGCGCGACCGGGGCGGAACCCGCCACCATCACGCCTGCCGCCAGCACGAACGACACGATCGCGGCGAGGACGCTCCTCAACCGCTTCGCACCCCCGTGCTTCACACTTCGAGCACTCAAGGCTCCCCTTTGACAGTCAGTCGAACCGGCACCAGGGGGCTTGCACCTCCGGTCGGGACGCGACCCTGTCGTGTGGGGGGCGGCTCCGGGCGGAGGGGTCACAGAGATGACGCCTCGTCTGGCGCAAGCAGACTAACGGAGCACAACGGCGTTCTCCAACATCGTTATGAAGATGAACACACCGTTACACAGAAAAACACAGACCTGCGGGGAAACCGGTTGCATTCAAGTCCCCCTACGGAGGACAAGGGTGCGGCGCTCGAGGGAGGGTGTCAGGAGTCGGCCAGCAGCGGGGTGATGGCCATCGCGACGACGAGGGAGACGGTCAGAAGGACGAGGATCGAGGTGAGGAAGATCATGGCTCAAGCCTGCTCGTTCACCCCGACATTCCACATCGGCTCGGGGGCCCGATCGGCGTCCACCCGGCGGCGCAGGGGAACCCCCCGACCGGCGTGCCACGGACGCACTCCCCGACTACGCTCGGTGTATGGCTCTCAGCGTGTTCGATCTCTTCTCCATCGGGATCGGCCCGTCCTCGTCGCACACCGTCGGCCCGATGCGGGCGGCGGGCATGTTCCTCGACGAACTGGGCGAGCGCCTGGACGCCGTGGCCCGGGTGCGCTGCGACCTGTACGGATCGCTGGGGGCCACCGGGCGCGGGCACGGCACCGACAACGCGGTGATCCTCGGCCTGCTCGGCGAGCGGCCCGAGACCGTCGACCCGCGCGAGGTCGCCGGCAAGGTGCGTGCCGCCTACGCCGACCACACCCTCGATCTGGCCGGACGCCGCTCGATCGCGTTCGACCCCGGCTCCGACCTCATCCTCGACGGCTCGATCGAACTGCCCACGCACCCCAACGGGATGGTGCTCACCGCCTTCGACGCCGCGGGGGCGTCGTGGAGTCCTCCACCTACTACTCCGTGGGCGGCGGCTTCGTCGTCGCCGGGGACGCCGCGGCGTCCGACCCCGTCGTTCCCGACGACGTGTCGATGCCGCACCCGTACCACACGGCCGCCGACCTCATGGAGATCTGCCACCGCACCGGGCTGTCCATCGGCCAGGTCGCGCTGGAGAACGAGCGGGCGCTGCGCCCCGACGCCGAGATCAAGGCGGGGCTGGCGCGGATCTGGTCGGTGATGCAGGAGTGCGTACAGCACGGCGCCGAAACGGAGGGGCGTCTCCCGGGCGGGCTCCGGGTGCTGCGCCGCGCTCCCGCGCTGCACGCCAAGCTCGTCAGCGAGGGCAGCAACACCAGCGACCCCCTGCGCGGCCTGGACTGGATCACGTTTTACGCGCTCGCCGTGAACGAGGAGAACGCGGCCGGCGGCCGGGTCGTGACCGCCCCGACGAACGGCGCGGCCGGCATCATCCCCGCGGTGCTGCACTACTACTGGAACTTCGTGCCCGGCGCCGACGAGAAGGGCGTGGCCCGGTTCCTGCTCACGGCGTCCGCGATCGGGATGATCTTCAAGAACACAGCGTCGATCTCCGGCGCCGAGGTGGGGTGCCAGGGCGAGGTGGGGTCGGCATGCTCGATGGCGGCGGCCGGGCTGGCCGCCGTCCTGGGCGGCACCCCCGAGCAGGTCGAAAACGCCGCCGAGATCGGCATGGAGCACAACCTCGGCCTCACCTGCGACCCGGTCGGCGGCCTGGTTCAAATCCCGTGCATCGAGCGCAACGCCATCGCTTCGGTGAAGGCGGTCGCCGCCGCCCGGACAGCGTTGCGCGGCGACGGCTCGCACATCGTGAGCCTCGACAACGTCATCAAGACCATGCGCGACACGGGGCGCGACATGCAGGCCAAGTACAAGGAAACGGCGTTGGGCGGGCTGGCCGTCAACGTCATTGAATGCTGACCAAATGGTTCTGACTACGTAATTCAGGATTTCAGGGAGCGATTCGGTCCAGATCCGGCAGAATGTTCCTGTGGAACGGGTCATCGAGGGGCAGCCCGGGGACGAGGTCCCCATCTGGATTCAGGACCGCGGTGGCGGTCAGATGCGCCTGCGCGGTCACATCGTCATCGAGGACCTGCGCCCCGTCCTGACGACGATCTCCTCCAAGCAGGGCGCGAACGGGCCCCAGAACCCCGTCACCCAGTACATGCTGTCCGAGGCGTCGAGTTACCTCGCCGACCGGCTGCTCGACGACGCCTTCCCCGGCGACGACGGCCGCTACTCGGTGCCGCGTCTGCTCTCCAGCGCGCTCGGGCACCAGCCCTTCATCGAGACCGTGCTCGGCATGAGCCAGCACCAGATGCTGCGCCGCTGGCCGCTGGCGTCCGACTGGTACACCGACGTCGTCAACTACATCATGCGGCCCGCGCGCTTCAGCGACCCCGCCTCGCCTTTGGGCCCCCGCCTCATGGAGAAGGCCCGCGGGCCGCTCGGGGCGCTCATCCGGTTCTTCATCGACGAGTCCTACAAGGAGGCCGCGGCGTCCAAGACGATCCGCGTGGCCGAGGCGTTGCAGACCCTGTGGCCGGACTACCCACCGGTGCGCAACGCGATGGGGGCCTACCGCGAGGAGTTGCTGGTGCTGCACGTGCCGCTCTACCACGCGCTGCTGGACGCCTACGACCTGCGTCCCCACCAGGACGTCGACGTGAACGCCATCAGCTGGGCGTTCAACGGGCTGCACGCCCGCAACGTCGTGGAGCAGTTGGCGGGGCAGCATCCGATCCACGTGGATCAGCGCGGCCACGAGTGGACGCTCGCCGCGTACAACTGCCTCCTGCTGGTCGCCGGCTCCTGCACGGACGCCGCGGGCACCTCCCTGACGCCCGAGCAGCTCGCCACGCGGGCCCCCGTGCGCCCCATGCAGCTGCCCTGAGCCGATCCCCGGCGGCGGTCGCACGGACCGCCGCGCCGGGGTCAGATCTCGAGGCCGAGGCGGTCCAGCAGCGGGCCGACCTCCGGGTCGCGCCCGCGGAAGCTGCGGTAGGTCTCCAGCGGGTCGACCGAGCCGCCCGGGGCGAGCAGGGTGCGGCGGAAGTGGTCGCCGTTGGCGCGCGTCCCGCCGCCGACCTCGTCGAACCAGGCCACCGCGTCGGCGTCCATGACCTGCGACCACGTGTAGCCGTAGTAGCCCGCGGCGTAGCCCGAGCCCCAGATGTGGTTGAAGTAGGCCGACCGGTAGCGCGGCGGCACCAGGTCGGAGTCGACGCCCCAGCGGGCCAGGGCACGGGCCTCGAAGTCCTCGACCTCCTCGGCGGACGCGGGCAGCGCCTCCAGCGGGGTCTGGTGCCAGGCCTGGTCGAGCAGGGTCGCCGCCATGACCTCCAGCGTGCTGAAGCCCTGGTTGAACGAGGCCGCCTCGGTCAGCTTGGCCAGGAGTTCGGCCGGCACGACGCGTCCCGGCTGCTCGAACCAGTGCTCGTTGACCTGGGAGGGGAACTCCACGAAGTCGCGCGGGGTCGACGTGCCCGACCGCGAGGGGTACTTCGAGTCCGCGAACAACCCGTGCAGGGCGTGGCCGAACTCGTGGAACATCGTGCGGACGCCGTCCCAGCTGATCGTGGTCGTCGCCTGCGTGTAGTTGCAGTTGTTCGTGACGACGGGGAGTTGCTTGAACACGGTGGTCTGGTTCACCACCGGCGTCATCCACGCGCCGCCCTGCTTGGTGGGGCGGGCCCAGAAGTCCATCAGGAACAGGCCGATGGGGCTGCCGTCCTCGTTGTGCACCTCGTACACGTCGGCGTCGGGGGTGTGACCCACGAGGTCCGGGCGCGGCGTGAACGTGATGCCGTACAGGTCGTGCGCGGCGGCGTAGACGGCGTCCAGCACCTTGTGGACGTCCAGGTGCGGCGCGAGCTCCTCGTCGCTGATCCCGTAGCGCTCGCCCCGCACGATCTCGGCGACGTACTCCCAGTCCCAGGGGGCGAACTCGGCGCCGGGCTCGAGCTCGGCGAAGCGGGCGGCGAAGTCCTCGGCGTCCCGGGCGGCCTGCGCCTTCGCCGCGCGGCCGAGCGGCTCCATCAGCGCGTTCACGGCGTCGGTGGTCTTGGCGCAGCCCGACTCGATCGAGAGGGCGGCGTAGCTGTCGTAGCCGAGCAGCGCGGCCTTCTCGGCCCGGAGGCGGGCGATCTCGACGATGATGCCGCGCACGTCGTGCTCGCCCGCGAGCCCGCGGTTCACCGACGCCTCGAAGAGCCGGCGCCGCAGGTCGCGGCGGCGCAGCTTCGCCATCAGCGGCTGCTGCGTGGTGTTCACCAGCTCGATCCGCCACGAGCCGTCCTCGGTCGCGAGGGTGTCGATCTCCTCGTCGGTGAGCCCGTCGAGTTCGGCGCGGTCGGTGACGACGACCGCGCCCGCGACGCGCCCGTCGCGGTTGGCCTGCTGGAACTTCGTACCGAGCTCGGCCAGGCGGGTGTTGAGGGCGCGCAGCTTCTCCTGGTCGGCCTCATCCAGCGCGACGCCCGCGCGGGTGAACGACCGGATGGTCTCCGCCAGCAGCCAGGCGTCCTGCGGGTCGAGCTCGACCTCGCGGGCCTCGGCGCGGGTGGCGAGCTCGGTGAACCGGTCGAACAACGCCCGGTCGAGCAGGATCGCGTCGCTGTGCTGGGCGAACTTCGGGCTGAACTCCTCGTTCAGAGCGTCCAACTCGGGCGAGGAGTAGGACAGCCAGACCGCGTGGAACGCCAGCATCGCGCGGTCGAGCAGTTCCGAGGACGCCTCGTAGCGGTGCAGCACGTTCTCCACCGTGGCGGGCTCGGCATCGGCGGCCACGTCGGCCAGCGCGGCGCGCTGCCGCTCCATGGCGGCGACCATCGCCTCCCGGTAGTGCTCGGGCGTCAGCGCGGCGAAGTCCGGAAGCTGGTAGGGCAGCGGGGAGCGTTCGGCGAGCGGGTTGTCGGCGGAGATCGTCATGCTGCCAACCTACCCAGCGCGCGGGGTGCTGGGGGCGGCGGCGCCCTCACCGCGTCCGCGCGGTCCCGGCCCGGACGCCGCCCCCGCCGGCCTGGCCCGCCGGACGCCGCCGCGCTACAGGGCCGCGCGGACTCCGGAGAGCGCGAACTTGAGCGTCTGGGCCTCGAAGAACGTGAGGTCGCCCTTGGACTCGGCGTCGTCGACCTGACCGGCGAACTTCTCCAGCGCCTGGCTGGGCTTCTTCCCCGCCGTGATGTCGGCCGACGCCGACTGCCACTGCTGCTGCAGCTTGATGACGGGCGGCGAGTCGTCGCCCTGCAGCGCCGAGAAGGCGGCGTCCACCCCCTTGACCGCGCTGGCGATCGCGGCCTTCTTGGCCGCCGAGCCGATCGCGGAGGTGGCCTGGTCGACTGGCGAGGTGGTCCGCGGGGTCGTCGTGGGGGCGGTGGTCCTGGGCGCCGTGGTCTTCGGGGCGGTCGTCTTGGGCGCGGCGGTCGTCGTGGTCGGCTTGGCGCTCGGCGATCGGGTCGCCGAGGTCGGCGAGGCACTGGGGGTCGCGGCGACCGGCGCCACCACCTGGTTGCCGATCGCCCACATGATGGCGAAGACGAGCACGGCCGCGATCAGGACGGCGATCCAGGCGGCGGCCGTCCGGAACCGCCTCGGGTCGGGCGCGCCGCCCCGGCCCCCGGGGTCGGGCGCGAATCCGGCGCGGCGGGCGCTGGGGGCTCACCCCCGTCACCGGCGAACGCGTACGCGCCCGGCATCGCCTCTTCGGCGCCCGCGGGCAGCACGCGCGTCGCGGCCGGCAGCACCGTGGTGGGCTGCACCGCGGGGCGGGGCGTGCCCGCGTCGGACTGGATCGGGACCGGCTGGATCCGGGTCGCGTGCGGGACGCCCACCGGCTCGGCGCGCGTGGTCGCGGGGAGCACCGCGGTGGGGTCCGGCTGCACGGACGCCGCCGCGGCGGGGATCGCGGCCGCGGCGGCCGCGGCGGCCGGCAGCACGGTCGTGGCGTCGGCTCCCGGGTTCGTCTCGAGGTGCGCGAGCGCCGTGGAGACCAGCGCGCCGGTCGGCCGTGCCGTGGCGTCCTTGGCGAGCATGCGCGTGACGAGGTCGGCCACGGTCGCCGACACCTCGGGGCGGCGCGCCCGCACGTCGGGGACGGGCTCGGTGAGGTGCCGGTTCGCCACCTGGATGGCGTTGTCGCCGGCGAAGGGCGGCTTCCCGGTGAGCATGGCCATGAGGACGCCGCCGAGCGCGTAGACGTCGGACGCGGCGGTCGCCCGCAGACCCTGGGCCTGCTCCGGGGACATGTAGGCGGCGGTCCCCAGCGTGGTCGCCGGGGCCGTCAGGTTGACCTCGGCGTCCTTCTGGGCCAGCGCGATGCCGAAGTCCAGCAGCTTGACCGAGTCGCCATCGACCATGATGTTGGCGGGCTTGATGTCGCGGTGCACCACCCCGATCGCGTGCGTCGCGACCAGGGCGTCGGCGACGCGCCGGGCCAGCGCCACCGCGCGGCGTTCGGGCAGCGGCCCGTCCTGCCGCAGGATGTCGGCCAGCGTGCGCCCGGGCAGCAGTTCCATGACGAGGTAGGCGAGGCGTCCGTCGGTGTCGGCGTCGAAGATCGTGACGATGCCGCGGTGGTTGAGCCGTGCGGTGGCGAGCGCCTCCCGGTGGAAGCGCTGGCCGACGGACGTGTCGAGGCTCTGGCTGAGATCGACCACCTTGATGGCGACCTCGCGGCGCAGCCGCTCGTCGGTCGCCCGGAACACCTGGCCCATGCCGCCGCGCCCCAGGCGCGCGTGCAGGCGGTACCGCCCCCGACCAGATCGCCCTCACGCATGGTCGCCAGTCTAGGTGGGACGCCGCTGGCGGCCCTCAGCCCGCGGCCGGAACCCGGGTCCGACCGGGGTCGGGCGATGCGGGAGGATGGCCGCATGAGCACACCACTGACCGAGCGCCGCGTCGCCCTCGTCACGGGGGTCTCCCGGCGCGGCGGCATCGGCTTCGCGATCGCCTCGCGGCTCGCCGCCCTGGGCTTCGACCTCGCGCTGACCCACTACGCGCCCCACGACGAGGGGCTGCCGTGGGGCGGGGACGACGTCGCCGCGGTGGTCGCCGGCATCGAGGCCCAGCTGCTGCCGGGACGCCGCGTCGTCGACCTGAGCGCCGACCTGGCCGACCCGGACGCCCCCGCGCGCGTCGTCGCGTTCGCCCGGGAGCGGCTCGGGCACGTGGACGCCCTGGTGGCCAACCACGCGCGCTCCGGCGGCGACGGCCCGCTGCTCGCCTCGACGGCGGCGATGCTGGATGGGCACTGGGCGGTGAACGCCCGCAGCGCGCTGCTGCTGGCCAAGGAGGTGGCCGCGCAGCACGACGGCCGCCCCGGCGGCCGGATCGTCTTCCTCACCTCGGGCCAGCAGCTCGGGCCGATGCCCGACGAGGTCTGCTACGCCGCCGCGAAGGCGGCGCTCGCCGGCATCACCCCGACGATCGCGCACGAGCTCGCGCCGCGCGGCATCACGGTGAACTGCGTCAACCCCGGCCCCGTCGACTCCGACTCCTACGTCGACGCCGCCCTCCGGGAGCGCCTGAAGGACAGCTTCCCGTTCGGCCGGTGGGGCGAGCCGGACGACCCGGCGCGCCTGATCGCGTTCCTGGTCGGCGACGACGGCCGCTGGATCACCGGTCAGGTCATCAACACCGAGGGCGGGTTCATCCGCTGACGCCGGGGAACTCCCCTAGGGCGGCCGCGGCCTCGGCGTCCAGTTCGAAGAAGCCGAACCGCAGCTTCGAGGTCGGGATCAGGTGGCGCACGTCGGCGAGCGGGATCGGGTCGATCACGCGCAGCCGCGCCGCGCGACGGAAGCCGCCGGGGATGACCGGCGACGGCTCGGGCGCCTCGCCGGTGACCTCCCCGACGATCGTGAGCGCCTTCAAGGGTTCGCCGTTCGGGTAGGTCGTGGTGGGCGAGTAGACGACGACGCGGTCGCCCACCGCCATGCGTGCCAGCGGGGCGCGCTTGCCGTGGTTGGCCATCACGAAGCCGCCGTCCACGCCGCGCCGGGCGTGCTCGAGCGAGGCCACCAGCACCCAGGTGCGCGGCGCGGTGGGTTGGTCCGGGGGTGCGGAGGGTTCCATGGGCGGGACCCTAGCGAGCGGCTCCGACAAGACGTGGGGACGCAGGGGCAGCCGGCACGTCCCGGGTGTCGTTCTGGTGCCCCGAGTGCGAAGCCCGGTTGGCATCGGGCCTTGTCACGGCGATCCGGCGGGCGAGGATCCGCGACCAGTGGCACAGGAACGACACTCATCAGCGAGTGCGGCGGGAGCCGCCGCGGGCACGGGCGCGACGGGCACGGGGCGCAGCGGGCACGGGGCGCAGCGGGCACGGGGCTCGGCGGGCACGGCGGACTGGTGTGCGCGGAGGGAGCGACCTGTCAGCGGGCGCGGCGCCGCCAGGCCGCGCGGGCGGCGTCCATCACGGCGGGTTGGCCCAGCAGGACGCCGGCGAGCACCAGCGCGGTTCCCAGCGCCTGGAAGGGGCCGAAGTTCTCCCCCACCAGCACGACGCCCAGCAGGGTGGCGGTGAGCGGGTTGAGCAGGCCGAGCGTCCCGACCGCGGCGGCGGGCAACAGGCGCAGGCCGCGGAACCAGCACAGGTAGGCCAGCAGGGTCGCCACCAGCGCGAGCCAGACGTACGACCCCGCCGCGGCGGGGGTCAGCACGGGCGGCGGCCCCTCGATCGCCAGGGCGAGCGGCAGCAGGAACAGCCCGCCCGCGACGAGCTGCCAGGCGGTGAGGGTGAGCAGATCGACCGGGGGCGTCCAGCGCTTCACCAGGACGAAGCCGGTCGAGGTCACCAGCACGGACGCGATCGCGGCGAGGACACCCACGGCGTCCACCACGAATCCGGCCCGCAGCACCAGCACCGCGACGCCCACGAGCCCGAGCAGCCCACCCAGGATGGCCGCCCGCCGGGGCGACTCGCGCAGCAGCAGCCAGGCCAGCAGCATGATGGCGAGCGGGCCCGTGGCCTGCAGCGTGGACGCCAACCCGCCCGGCAGGCGGTAGGCGCCCACGAACAGCAGGGCGAAGAAGCCGCCGAAGTTGAGGACGCCGAGCAGCGCCGCCTTCCACCACCAGTCTCCGGTGGGCAGGCGGCGGACCCACAGCAGCAGGATCAGGCCCACGGGCAGGCAGCGGATCATGGCCGAGAACAGCGGCCGCCCCGGCGGCAGCCAGAGCTGGGTGATCGCGTAGGTGGTCGCCCAGGCGATGGGGGCGAACGCCGTCAGCGCGATGTCGCGCCAGGTGACCCGTTTGGCTTCCACGGAAGGAAACCATACCTTCCATGGAAGGAATCGCCTAGGCTGGCCCCATGGACGCTGTGGATCGCATCGTCGAGCAGTGGCGCCGCGAGCGCCCCGACCTCGATCCCTCCCCGATGCTGGTCGTCGGCCGACTGCACCGGCTGGCCTCACTGCTGGAGGCCGAGTTGCGGCCCGTGTTCGCCGACGCGGGCCTGGGCGACGGGGACTTCGACGTGCTCGCCACGCTGCGCCGGGCCGGCGCGCCCTACCTGCTCACCCCGGGTCAGCTCGCCGCCCACACCATGGTCACGACCGGCGCGACGAGCAAGCGGCTGGACCGGCTGGAGGCCCGGGGGCTGATCGCCCGGCAGGTCCGCGAGACCGACGGCCGCGGCCGTCACGTCCGCCTCACCCCCGAAGGCCTGGCCACGGTGGACGCCGTGGTCGCCCGCCACGTCGCCAACGAGGAGCGACTGGTCGCAGCGCTGCCGCCGGACGACCGGGAAGCGCTGGCCAGGCTGCTGTCGCGGTGGCTGCGCGCCCTCGAGCCGGGTGCCGAACAGCGTTAGGATCGGCAGCCCGACCGCAGCCACACCCCGACAGGAGCCGATCATGAACGAAGGCGGCCTCGATCTGACGGTGGTCCTGGGCATCCTCGCCCTGATCATCGTCCTCGTCACCGTGATCGCGATCGTCCGCCGCCGCCGCAGGTAGTCCAGGACGCGCCGCCCACCCACGGGCGGCGCGCCGGCGAGGCGTTGTCACGGACGTTCGCGTCGCGCGGGACGGGCCGGTGGCGCCCTACAGCACCAGCGACAGCAGCCAGATGAACACGATCGACGTGACGCCCATGAGGAGCGTGACGAGGGTCTGGGTGCGGTAGCCCTGCTGCGGCGTCATGCCGCCGAAGTTGGTCACGACCCAGAAGTAGGAGTCGTTGGCGTGCGACACCGTCATCGCGCCGGCGGCGATGGCCATGACTGCGAGCGCGATCTCCACGGGGGTTGCCAGGCCCAGCGCGGGCAGCAGCGGCGCGACGATGCCGGCCGTCGTGACCAGCGCGACGGTCGAGGACCCCTGCGCCGTCTTGAGGATCGCCGAGAGCAGGAACGGGAAGAACAGCCCCACCGACGCCATCGCGGTGGCGTTGGAGGTGATGAACGTGACGATGTCGGTGCTCGCGATGACCTTGCCCAGGACGCCGCCGGCCGCCGTGATGAACAGGATCGGGCCGACGACCTTGAGCGTCTCGTTGGTCACCTCGTAGAACTCGCCCATCCGGTTGGTGACGGCCAGGACCGCCACCGCGATGAGGGTGCCGAGGCCCAGGGCGATGATCGGCGTCCCGAAGAACTTGGCGAGTTCGGCGCCGAAGCCGGTCCACTTCAGCATGGTGGCCAGGGAGCCCAGCGCCATGGCCAGGATCGGCACGATGATCGGCGCGAACGACAGCCAGGTGCTGGGCAGCTTGCCGTAGGACGCGCGCAGCTGCTCGTAGCCGGCCTCGATGTCGGCGTCGAGGTTCTCCTCGTCCTCCGACGAGGACACCCGGCGTCCCACCCACTGCGCGAACAGGTAGGCGACGATCAGCGACGGGATGGACACGAGCGCACCGAGCCCGATGACGAGCAGGAGGTGGTCGCCCACGCCGAGAGTGTTGGCAGCGGCGATCGGGCCGGGCGTCGGCGGGATGAAGACGTGCGAGGTGTAGAGGCCGGCCGACAGCGCGACGGTCATGGCGACCGAGGACGCCCCGGTGCGCCGGGCGAGCGCCTTGCGGATCGGGTTGAGGATGACGAAGCCCGAGTCGCAGAACACCGGGATCGAGACGACCCAGCCCATCAGCTCGATGGCGAGCACCGGACGCTTGGCGCCGACGAGCTTCACGATGGCGTCGGCCATCTTGAACGCCGCCCCCGTGACCTCCAGGATCATGCCGATCAGGGCGCCGAGGATGATGACGATGCCGATCGAGGTGAAGGTCCCGGAGAAGCCCTGCCCGATCACCGTGGCGATGCCGGGGATCGTCTTGTCGCCGACCTTGGCGTCGATGAGCGGGATGCCGCCCACCAGCCCGAAGATCAGCGAGATCGCCATGATCGACAGGAAGGGATGGATCTTCAGCTTCGAGATGGCGAGGATCATCGCCGCGATGGCGACGACGAAGGCGATGATGAGCGGAATGCCGGTCACTGGAGCTCCTTTGCTTCAGTTCGTCCTGGTGGGGCGCTGAGGGCACAGTAGCGATACCCGCAACGGGTGTTGACAGATTGCATGCGTTTGATTCATCGGTTTTCGGCGATATCATCGCCTCATGTCGAATCCGAGCGCCCTGGACGCCGAGCCCACGATCACCGGCCCCCAGCCCGAGGTCGCCACGCTGTTCCACGCGCTGTCCGAACCGACCCGGCTGGCGATCCTGACCCACCTCTCGGGGGCGAGCATCGCGTCCGGGACCTGGTGGAGCACCTCGGCCTGGCGCAGTCGACGGTCAGCCAGCACCTGGCGTGCCTGCGCGACTGCGGGCTGGTCGCGGTGCGGCCGCAGGGGCGGTCGTCCTGGTTCTCCCTGGCGGCACCCGCGCTGCTCGCCGACCTGCTGGGCGCCACCGAGGCCTTCGTCGCGGGCACCGGGATCGGCCCGTCGCTGCGCACCCACCACGACGACGGGGCGATCGGGGACGCGTCATGAGCCACGACCACCGCCACGGCGGCAACCGGACCCGGCTCGCGATCGCGTTCGGGATCACCGCGGCGCTGGTGGTGATCCAGTTCGTCGGCAGCATCGTCACCGGCTCGCTGGCGCTGCTCACCGACACCGCCCACGCGCTCACCGATGCGTCCGGCCTGCTCGTGGCCCTCGTCGCGGCGACGCTGATGCTCCGGCCGGCCACCTCCCGGCGCACGTGGGGGTTCGCGCGCGTCGAGGTCCTCGCCGCCCTGGGGCAAGCGACCGTCCTGCTGGCCGTGGGGCTCTACACCGCCGTCGAGGGGGTCCGGCGCCTGTTCGCGCCGCCCGAGGTACCCGCCGGGGAACTGCTCGCCTTCGGCGTCCTCGGCCTGGTCGCCAACCTGGTCGCGATCGCGATCCTGGCCGGCCACCGGGACGCGAACCTCAACATGCGCGCCGCCTTCCTGGAGGTGCTGAACGACGCGCTGGGCTCGCTGGGCGTCATCGCGGCCGCCGTGGTGATCGCCACGACGGGCTTCCAGCGGGCCGACGCGCTGGCCGGCCTGTTCATCGCCGCGCTGATCGTGCCGCGCGCGTTCCGGATCATGCGGGAGACGTTCGCGGTGCTGATGGAGGCCGCCCCGGCGGGCGTCGACCTGGAACAGGTCCGCGAGCATCTCGCCGAGCTCGGCGGGGTCGAGGCCGTCCACGACCTGCACGCGTCCACGATCGGTACCGGGCTGCCCGTCGTCAGCGCGCACCTCGTCGTGGCCGAGGAGGCGTTCCGCTCCGGCGCCGTGCCGACGCTGCTCGCCGACGCCCATTCCTGCCTGCGCGAACACTTCCCCGTCTGCTTCGAGCATGCGACGATTCAGATCGAGACGGCCACCTTCCGGGCCGACGAGCCGCACGGCGTCCTGCACGCCTGAGGGAAGGAGCGACGCCATGGTGCGAGCCCAGCGGGACGGGGCGGGCCCGGAGGCCCTGCGTGCCGCGACCGGAAGGACGCACGAGGAGTGGCGCGCGCTGCTCACCGACGCCGGCGCTCTCGACTGGGACCACGGCCGCATCGCCGCGCACCTCGTCGAGGAGCACGGCGTCGACGGCTGGTGGGCCCAGGGGATCACCGTGGACTTCGAGCAGGCCTGCCAGGGGCGGCTGCCCGGGCAGCGCGCCGACGGGACGTTCGCGGTGTCCCGCACCCGCACCCTGCCCGGCGAGCGGCTCGACGCCCTCGCGACGCTCGTCGCGGCGGTCGCCGGGGAGGTGGGCGAACCCGCGCGCAGCAACCTGCAGGCCCGCACGCCCGTCGTCCGGTGGCGCCTGCCCGACGACAGCCGGCTCGCCGCCACCGCGCTCGCACCCACCCGCTCGGGCACGCCGGTGAACCTCACCTGGGAGAAGATCCCGGACGCCGCCGCGATGGCCGCGGCCACCGCCCGCCTCGAGGCGATGCTGGGCCGCGCCCTGGCCTCCTGAGCGGCCGCCGGCGGCTTCGTGGCCGTACGGACGCGCGGCCCGGCGCCTCCTCGGTAGGCTGTGCCCCATGGCCAAGCCCGAGAAGCCGAAGCCGGAGAAGCCCCTCGAGGGCGGCAACATGACGCCGGTCTCGCGCCTCGGCGACCAGGTTCTCCGCGAGGCGGGGCCGTGGACGCCGACCATCCAGCGCCTTCTGGCGCACCTGCGCGACCGGGGGCTCGACTGGGTCCCCGAGCCGCAGGGCTGGACCAAGGACGGCCGCGAGGCGCTGTCCTACCTGAAGGGGAAGGTCCCGATCTACCCGCTGCCCGACTGGGTCTACGACGAGGCCGTCCTGCGCGACGGCGCCCGGTTCCTGCGGGCGCTGCACGACGCCACCGCCGACTACGAGGACCCCGAGGCGACCTGGCGCGGCGTCCCCCGGCAGCCCCACGAGGTGATCTGCCACAACGACTTCGCGCCCTACAACATGGTCTTCCGCGACCGGGAACTCGTGGGCGTCATCGACTGGGACTTCGCCGCCCCGGGGCCGCGGCTGTGGGATCTGGCCTACTACGCCTACCGCACGGTCCCGCTGATGCGGTCGGACAACCCCGACTCCCCCACCATCTCGATCGACCTGCTCGTCCGCATCCAGCTCATGCTGGACGCCTACGGCTCCGACGCCTCCGTGCCCGAACTGCTGGCGGTCATCGTCGAGCGCCTCGACGAGCTCGCCAGCTTCACCCACACCCACGGGCTGCGCCGCAAGAACGACAAGCTCCTGGCCGACGCGAAGAACTACTCCCTGGACGCCGCCTTCCTGGGCGGCCTGCTGCGCTGACCGGAGGCGCACTCCCCTCAGCACCACACCGCAGACGCCCGTTGGCAGGCATCACCGCCAACCCGCGCCGGGACGGCAGGGACCCCGCGCGCCGGTGGGCGCGCGGGGTCGGATGGGTCGGATCAGCGGCTCTGCAGCATGCTCAGCCGCTCGAGGTACTCGTCGGGGGTGAGGTCACCCTCGGCGAGCCGGTGCGCCAGGATGCGCTCGGGATCCTGCGGGACGGACCAGCCGGCCGGCGGGCCCCAGGGGGCGGGGACCGACGCCGGGACCTGGCCGGGCGCCGGCGCCGAGGCGGGCGGCGGTCCGGCGAAGGCCGGCGTGTAGTGCGCCGCCACGGGGCGGCGGCGTCCGGCCCACTCGAAGGGGCCGAGGCGTCCCACTTGGGAGAGCACGAACAGGAAGAGCAGCAGGGCGATCAGGAACATGGCTCACTCCTTCCCGGTGGACCCGGCGGTGCCGGTCGGGCCGTTGGGGCCGTGGGGCTGCGAGCCCCGCAGGACGGAGCTGCGCTCCAGGTACTCCTCGGGCGTGATGTCGCCGTTGGCCAGGCGCTCGGCCAGGCGGGCCAGCGCCTCGTCCTCGGCGGACGGCCGCCCGAAGCCGGGGTGGCCGGGATGGCCGGGGCGTCCGGGGGCGAACCGGACCGGGCCGAGCCGGCCCTTGCGCACCAGCACGAACAGCAGCAGCCCCAGCAGAAGGAGCGGGAACAGCATCGGGAAGAAGAATCCATGGCCGCCCATGTGGAGCGGGATCAACGTGGTCATCATGGGTTCCATCGAACGCGGTCGGCGTCTCGCAGCCATCGGGACCAGGGCTGAATCCGCTCCGGCGCCGGATACGCGCCTGAACGTACGCCAGGCTCAGCCCGCTGACGTAGGCCGCTTCCCGCCGTGGTGCTGGACGGCCGCGCGCCGCCTCCGGATTGCCGGGTGCGGAGCCCCGCCCTACGTCGCTCGGCGTAGGCGCGCGGGCCGATCCGCGCGGCCGCCCCGACCCGTAGGCTCGTCGCATGCGCGCCTGGATCGGACACCTCGTCGCGGCGGCGGCGTCCGTCGTCACGATGGGCGCCACCGCGAAGCTGGCCACGCGCATCGACCTCGGGATGCCGCATCAGCGCCCCACCATCGGGCCGCCCGACACCGAGCCGCTGCCGCTCCTGCTCACCGGGGGGATCTGGGTCGCGGCGGCCGGCCTGCTGCTCCTGCGCGTCCGTCCCCGGCTCGGGTTCACGATGGTGTGCGCCGGGCTGGTGCTCTACGGGCTCACCGGTGGTCCCGGCTTCGGCATGTTCGTGCCGGCGAGCGTCGGGGCGGCCCTGCTGGTGGCCCGCTCCGGGCTGCGGTCCGCGGCACCCTTCCTGGCGCTGGTCCCGCTGGCCCTGTGGTCCCCCGACTGGACGCGCGAGGCGCTGGGCACCGGCGACCTCAACACCTGGCGCGGCGTCGTCACCGGCACCGTGTGGGCGCTGCTGCCCGCGCTGGCGGTGTCGGTGGTCGCGTCGCGCCGCCAGGCCGCGGCCCGCGAGCGCGCCGACGCCCTCGAGCGGGCCGCCTCGGACGAGCGGCTGCGCCTGGCGCGCGAGATCCACGACGTGGTCGGGCACTCCCTGTCGATGATCTCGCTGCAGTCCGCGGTCGCCCTCCGCGTCCTGGACGCCGACCCGGGCCAGGCCCGCGCGTCGCTGGAGGCGATCCGCGGCGCGTCGAAGGACGCCCTCGCCGAACTGCGGCACACGCTCGGCGTGTTCCGCGGCGACGAGGACGTGCCGCGCGCCCCCACCCCGACGCTGGCGGCCGTCGCGCGCCTCGTGGCCGACGTGCGGGCGAGCGGCGTGACCGTCGACCTCGCCCCGCTCCCGGACGCCGACGGGCTGGGCGCCGCCGAGCAGGCCGCCGCCTACCGCATCGTCCAGGAGTCCCTGACCAACGCCGTCCGGCACGCGCCGGGCCGCGCCGTCTCCGTGCGGGTGGAGCGCGGACCGACGGGGCTGGACCTGCGCATCGTCAACGACCTCTCCCCGGACGCCGCCGCCGACGCCCCGCTCAGCGAGGGCGGCGGGCTGCGCGGCATGCGGGAGCGCGCCACCGCCCTCGGGGGCACGTTCCGCGCCTCGCGGGAGGGCGGCCGCTTCGTGGTCGCCGCCACGCTCCCCACCGACCAGGAGACCGCATGACCGACCCCGACATCCGCGTCCTGCTGGTCGACGACCAGCCGCTGGTCCGCATGGGGCTGCGCGCCCTGATCGCCTCCGAGCCCGGGATGACCGTGGTGGGCGAGGCCTCCGACGGCGAGGAGGGGATCGCCGCCGTGCGCCGCGAGCGCCCCGACGTGGTGCTCATGGACATCCGGATGCCCGGCGTCGACGGGCTGACCGCGCTGCGCACCCTCAGCGAGGACGCCGACCTGACCGGCACCCGCGTGGTCATGCTCACCACGTTCGAGCTGGACGAGTACGTCTTCGCCGCCCTCGAGTCGGGCGCCGCCGGGTTCCTCATCAAGGACGCCGACCCCGACGACATCGTGCGCGGCATCCACGCCGCGGCGGCCGGGGAGTCGCTGCTGTCCCCCACCGTGACCCGCCGCGTCATCGCGACCTTCACCCCGGGGCGTCGGCGGCCGTCCACCCCGCACCCGGGGCTGGGCGACCTCACCGAACGCGAGCGCGAGGTGCTCGGGCTGATCGGCGAGGGGCTCAACAACGACGAGATCGCGCAGCGGCTGTTCATCTCCAAGGCGACCGCCCGCACCCACGTGAGCCACATCCTGCTCAAGCTCGGCGCCCGCGACCGGCCGCAGCTCGTCGTGATCGCCTTCCAGGCCGGGATGGTCTGAACCCGTCACATTCCGCCCCCCACCGGTGTCGGTTACCCGACGACCCGTCCCCGCCGAAGGAGCGCCCATGACCCCGTCCGCCCCGCCCACCGTCGTGATCGGCGCCGGCTACGCCGGCGTGATGGCCGCCAACCGCCTCGCCGGGCGCGACTCCCCGGTCGTCCTGGTCGCCCCGGGCACCCGGTTCGTCGAGCGCATCCGGTTGCACCGGTTCGCCTCCGGCGACCGTCCGGCGGCCGACGTCGCCCTGGCGTCCGTGCTGCACCCGGCCGTCGGCCGGGTCGAGGACCGGGTGACCCGCATCGACGCGCCCCGGCGGCGCCTCACGCTCGCGTCCGGGGCCGAGATCGGCTTCGGATCCGCCGTGTACGCCGTCGGCTCCGGCGCCGCCGCCCGGCGTCCCGGTCGGCACCGCGTCGACACGCTCGAGCACGCCCTGGCGCTGCGCGCGGCCCTGCACCGCGACCCGGACGCCCCGGTGACGGTCCTCGGCTCCGGGCTCACCGGGGTGGAGTTGGCCGCCGTCCTCGCCGGACGCCGCCCCGTCGCGCTCGTCTCGGCCGACGGCCTGGCGTCCGGCCGCGCCCCGGCCGCGCACCGCCGCGCGCTCGAGCGCCGGGGCGTCCGGGTGCTGCCCCGCTCCGGCTTCGACCCCGAACGGCCGCCCGCCGGCATCGTCGTGGACTGCACCGGCTTCGGCGTCCCGACGCTGGCGCGCGACTCGGGCCTGCCCGTCGACGACCGGGGTCGGCTCCTCGTCGACCGGACGCTCGCCGTCCGCGGCGTGCCGGGGCTCGTCGGGGCCGGGGACGCGGTGGTCGTCCCGGCGCTGACGCACCTGCGTCCGAGCTGCGCCGCCGCCCTGCCGATGGGCGCGCACGCCGCCGACGCGCTCGCCGCCCAGCGGGACGGGCGGGACGCGCCGGCGCTGGACCTGGGGCACCTCCTGCAGTGCGTCGACCTGGGCCGGGGCCGCGGGCGCGTCCAACTGCTGCACCCCGACGACCGGGAGCGCCCGTTCGCGCTGACCGGCCCGGCGGGAGCGGGCGTCAAGGAGGCGGTGTGCCGGATGACGGTGCGCTGGCTGCAGCAGGAGGCGCAGCGCCCCGGGCGCTACAGCTGGCCCGCCGGGCCGCGCGGCACGGACGCCGGGCCGGCCACGCCCGCGGCGGCGTGAGGGCCGCATGGACGCCGACCAGTTCGTCCAGTACCGCCCGGCCATGCTGGCGGCGGCGTACCACATCACCGGCTCGCGGGTCGACGCCGAGGACGTGGTGCAGGAGTGCTGGCTGCGCTGCGCCGACCTGGACCCCACCCGGATCGGCGCGCCGGGCCGCTACCTCGCGGTGACGGCGTCCCGGCTCGCCCTGAACCTGCAGCGCAGCCGTCGACGCCGGCGCGAGTCCTACGTCGGGCCCTGGCTGCCCGAGCCGGTGGTCGCCGACGGCGACCCCGACTGGGCGCTGCTGCAGCGGGAGGGCCTGGGGCTGGCGCTCGACGTCGTCCTCAGCACCCTCAGCCCCGAGCAGGCGACCGCGTTCGTGCTGCGCGAGGTGCTGCAGCTCGACTACGCCGCCGTCGCCGAGGCGGTCGACCGCAGCGTCCCCGCCGCCCGCCAGCTCGTCTCCCGGGCCCGCCGCGCGGTGGCCGGCCGGCCGGTGCCCGCGCGCGCCCGGGACGCCGAGGCGGTGGCGGCGTTGGCCGCGGCGATCCTGCGCGAGGACGCGGCGGCCGTGGTCGCCCTCCTGGCCCCCGACGCGGCGCTCACCAGCGACGCCGGGGGCGGGTCAGCGCGGCCCGCCGTCCCGTGCAGGGTGCCGAGCAGGTCGCCCGCTTCCTGGTGGGGCTCGCGTCCCGGCACGCCGCCACCCTGGAGGCCGCCGTGGTCAACGGCGCCCCGGGGGCGCTCGTGTTCGAGGGCGGCGCGCTCACCACGGTGGTGGGCCTGCGGTGCGGCGAGGACGGGATCGCCTCGCTGTTCCTGGTCCGCAACCCGGACAAGCTCGCCCGCGTGGACGCCGCGGCGGCGCGCGCCTGGACCCGGGCTCAGGCCGGCGAACGGTGCTTGGGCAGCAGCCGGACCGAGGGCAGCGGCGGCGCCGCGACGAGCGAGCCGGGGTCGACGCCGGGCGGGGGCGCGAACGAGGTCGACCCGCCGGCGCGGGCCTCCTCGTAGGCGGCCCGCCACGCGACGACCTCGTCGTGGTCGCCCGCGACGAAGTTCCACCACGGCACGAACGGCTCGGGGACCTCCCCGCCCAGCACCAGCGCACGGACCACGTGCCCCGCGTCCGCCCCGACCGAGACCGACAGAGAATCCTGGCCTGCGACCACCGCCAGGTGGCCGGGCGGCACGGCGACGCCCTCGACCGTCAGCGGCTCGTCCAGCGCGAGGATGCCGAACTCCCAGCCGTCGGGGATCGCGAGTTGGAGCGGGTCGTGCGAGGCGAACCGCACCTCCGCCCCGGCGGCCGGGCAGAACACCTCGACCGGGGAGTCCTCCCAGCCGAGCTCACCGACGAAGATCGCGACCTCGTGGTCGCCGAACCGCACGGGCTCCGGGGCGAACTCCTCCACGGACGCGGCCCGGTGCCGCTCCGCGGCCGGCAGCACCAGCCCCAGCGCCACCCCGCGGGGGGCGCGTCCCCGATCGATTCCTCGGCGTGCACGACCCCGTCCCCGGCCGTCAGCATCAGGACGTGCCCGGGCACGATGTCGGCGCGGGTGCCGAGGCCGTCGGTGTGCCGCAGCGCGCCGTCGAACAGCCAGGTCATGGACTGCATCCCGGCGTGGCCGTGCGGCGTGGCGCCCGCCCAGGGAGCCGAGCCGGTCCCGGGGCCGAAGGCGTCCACGAACCACCAGGGTCCGACGCTGAGGTGCCCCTTCTGCGGGACGGTGCGGGCGACGGCCGTGCTGCCGTCCCCGGCGACGGTGGCGCGGGGTGGCAGGACCGCGGTGCTCACTTCTGCGCCCATGTCAGGTCCACCATGAGTTCGGTGGCGAGGCGTTCCAGGTCGGCGCGGACGGCGTCCATGACCGCCGGGTCGGCGGCGTCCACGACGAGGCGCGCCTCGAACAGGCGCCCGCCGGCCATGGGGGCCTCGCGGGTGTCGGTGGACAGTTCCTCGATCGAGAGTCCGTGGCGGGCGAAGACCCGGGAGACGTCGCGGACGATGCCGGGCCGGTCGTTGCCCAGCACCTCCAGCGTGACCTGCGAGTCGTGCTCCGCGGCGGCGTCCGAGCCGCCCTGCACCACGACCTCCAGGCCCTCGATAGCACGGACCGCGGCGGTGAAGTCGGCGGCGCGGGCGTCGGGGATCTCGGCGACGACGATGCCGGCGAAGGCGCCGGCGAGTTCGGCGAGCTGGCTCCGCGTCCAGTTCCCGCCATGATCGGCCACAACGGTGGCCAGCGCGTTGACCAGTCCGGCACGGTCCGTGCCGATGACGGTGATCACCAGGGTGCTCATTCCGCCACACTACCCGCGTCCCGACCCCGGAGAACCGGCCCGATCGGGCCCCTTTCGCGTCGGCGTCCGGGGAGGCAACCGACGGCCACCGAAGCGGCCCGGCGGGGCCTCCTCACCTAGGCTGGAGGATCGTGGGGATGGTGGTCGTTTGGGGGTGGGTCTGCGCCCTCGCAGGCTCGGTCGTGTCGGTGCCTCAGGTGGTGCGTCTGCTGCGGGCGGGCACCAGTGAAGGCGTGTCGCTGCTGATGTGGCAGCTGCTGCTCGGCGTCGGCATCGGCTGGACGTCGCACGGCCTGCTCGTCGGCCACGCGAACCTCGTCGTCCCCAACGTCGTGAGTTCGATCCTGTCGATCCTCGTCCTGGTGATGCTGCAGCGCGACCGCCGCCTGAGCACAGCCCGCGTCTGGCCGCTCGGCCTCGCCGTGGGGGCGGCGTGCATCGCGGTGGAGGTGCTGGGCTCGGCGGCCTGGTTCGGCATCGTCGCGGTCGTCCCGGTCGCGGTCGGCATGTTCGGCCAGACCCGCAACCTGATCCGCTCCCCCGACATCTCCGGCATCTCCGGCGCCTACCTCCTGGGGGCCTTCGGCCTGCAGGGGATGTGGCTGTCCTGGGCCGCGCTGGCGGGCGACATCTCCACCCTGATCTGCTCGTCGGTCGTCGGGGTGATCTGCGGCCTCAACGCGGCCCTGTGGCTGCTGCGCACCCGCCGTACCGTGGTCATCGGCGTCCCGACCGCCCAGGACATGGCAGCCTAGGGCCATCCCCACCACCTGAAACGTCCCAACGGGGCGGCGACGAAGCGAAGGAAGTGAGCGGTGTGACGGCGGCGGTCACGCGCAGGCGGGAGCCGGTGCCCCGCGAGATCTGGGTCCTCGTCGCCGCGGCGCTGCTCATCGCGCTCGGCTTCGGCCTCATCGCCCCGATCCTGCCGCAGTTCGCCGCCAGCTTCGACGTCGGCTTCGGGGCCGCGTCCGCGATCGTCACGGTGTTCGCGCTGGCCAGGATGGCCTTCGCGCCCGCCGCCGGCGCGCTGATCGCCCGCTTCGGCGAGCGCTGGATGTACATCGCCGGCCTGTCGGGGGTGGCCGTCTCCTCGTTCCTGTGCGCCGCCGCCCGGGGCTACTGGGACCTGCTGCTGTGGCGCGGGCTGGGCGGCATCGGCTCGGTGACCTTCACGGTCTCGTCGATGGGCCTGCTCGTGCGGCTCGCGCCCGTGCACGCCCGCGGCCGGATGTCGGCGCTCTACGGCAGCGCGTTCCTCATCGGCAACATCTGCGGCCCGATCCTGGGCACGTTCCTGTCGGAGTTCGGCTACCGGTTCGCCCTGTTCGTCTACGGCATCTCCGTGGTCGTCGCCGTCATCGTCGTGCTGGTCTTCCTGCGCGACCCCGCCCGCCGCGACGGCGACGACGACGTGCGCCCGCGCGTCCTGCTGTCGGAGGTGCTCCGGCTGCCCGAGTACCGGGCGCTGCTGGTGTCGGGCTTCGCGAACGGGTGGGCGACGTTCGGCGTCCGGATCGCGCTGGTGCCGCTGATGGCGGTGTCCATCCCGTCGATCGGCGCCCCATGGCGGGCTTCGCGCTCACCCTGTTCGCCGTCGGCAACGTGATCGGCCAGCAGTTCACGGGGCGGCTCGTGGACGCCGTGGGGCGGCGTCCGGTGCTCATGACCGGGCTGCTGATCGCCGGGCTGACGACCATCGTGTTCGGCTGGGCGCAGGCCGTCCCGATCTTCCTGGGGCTGTCGATGCTCGGCGGCGTCGGCGCCTCGATGATCCAGCCGGCGTCCCAGGCGATGCTGGCCGACATCATCGGCTCGGACCGCAACGGCGGCCAGGCGCTGTCGGTCTTCTCGATGGCGACCGACCTGGGCACCATCATCGGGACGCTGCTGGCCGGCTTCATCGCGGACGCCTTCGGCTTCGGATGGGCCTTCTTCCTGACCGGCGTCACGCTGCTGCTGAGCATGATCCCGTGGTACCGGGTGCGCCGCCTGGACGCCCCGGACGGCGCTCCCGCCTGACCGGGGTCAGTCCTCCTCGACCGCGTGGTGGTCGAAACCCGCGACGCCGCGGCGCCAGTAGCCGTCGACGTGGAAGGCGTGGCGCGGGTGCCCCGCCTCCCGCAGGACCCGCCGCACGGCCTTCATCGCCTCCGCCTCGCCGGCGGCCCACACGAACACGTCCTCCGGCGTGGGGCTGGTGCGCAGGGCGTCCGCGACGTCGTGGGCGAACAGGGCGCCGCGGTCCGCGTCCAGCGGTGCGACGTGACGACGCCAGTCCACGGTCGCCGGCACCGGCGGCGTCGTGAGCGGGTAGGCCTCGGGGCTCGACGCCACCGCGACCACGGTGACGTGTCCCGACAGCCCGGGCTCGTCCAGCCAGCGACCCAGGGCCGGCAGGGCGGCCTCGTCGCCGGCGAGGATCAGGTGGCGGTAGCCGGGCGGGTAGAGGTGGGAGCCCCGCGGCCCCAGGACGCCGAGGCGGTCGCCGGGGCGCGCCGCCGCGAACCAGCGTCCGGCCGGCCCGTGGTCGTGCAGGACGCCGTCGAGGACCAGCTCGTTCGCGGCCGGGTCGACGAAGCGGATCGTGTAGTCGCGCAGCTCGGGTCGCGGCCCGTCCCAGACGGGGCGGCCGTTCTCGAGGCGGGGCACCGCGACCGCGCCCGCGGCGTCCGGGAAGCTGAGCTTGACGTGGTCGCCCGAGCTCCACGGCGGGAACGGCACCGTGCCGGCCCGGTCGCCGGTGAGGACCACCCGGCGCAGCAGCGGGCTCAACTCCTCGACCCGGGCGACCTCCAGCACGCGGGGAGCGAGCGGGTGGCCGACGGTGGTGACCCCACGGCGGGGATCGAGACGCGCGAGTCCGGACAACATATTGGCAACGCTACCTTTGCCAATTGTGGTTAGGGTTGCCTAATCTGTGGGGAACGACAGCGATCCGAGGGATGCGACATGAACCGAGCGCCGGCGCGGGCCGTGACCCCGCGCGGCCGGCAGGGCCACCCGGACGCGCATCCCGTCGACGAGCTCACCTGGGTCACCTCCGGCAGGGTCGTGCTCACCATCGGGCGGGCCGCCTTCACCGCGACGCCGCAGCGGGCCGTCTACGTGCCCGCCGGCGTCGAGCATCGGGTCCAGGCGTCCGGGAGGTCGGCGGTGGTCCCGGTGTTCCTCCCCTCCCTGCGCCTGCTGGGCGAGCAGCCCCTGGACATCCCCCGCACGGCGGACCTCGACCGGCTCGCGGAACCTCTCGTGACGCCTCAACGCGCCGACGACCTGGTCGCGGCGATGGACGCCCTCCTGGCGCACCTGCGCCCCTGGGCCCGCACGACGATGCCGCCGCTGCCCAGCGAGCCGCGCGCCCGCCGCGTGGCCCAACGCGTGCTGGCCGCCCCGCACGACGCGGAACCGCTCACGTCGCTGGCCGCGGCCGCCGGCGTCAGCGCCCGGACGCTGCAGCGCACGTTCCTGTCCGAGACCGGCATGCCCTTCACCCGCTGGCGGGCCCGCTGCCGCCTCAGCGTCGGGGTGCACCTGCTGCGCGGGGGCGCCAGCGTCGCCGAGGCGGCCCGGGCGTCCGGCTACACGCCCTCGGCGTTCATCGCGCGCTACCGCGACGAGTTCGGCGTCACGCCCGGGCGCGAAGCCCGGCTGCTCCGCGCCCCCTGACCCGGTCAGGTCGCGGCGGGGTCGCCCCCGTTTGCGACAAGTCGCCCCCGCTTGCGGCGAGCCGCCCCGCTTTGTGACGAGCCGCCCCCGCTAGCTACGAATCGCCCCCGCTTACGACGAGCCGCCCCCGCTAGCAACGAATCGCCCCCGCTTACGACGAGCCGCCCCCGCTAGCAACGAATCGCCCCCGCTTACGACGAGCCGCCCCCGCTAGCAACGAATCGCCCCCGCTTACGACGAGCCGCCCCCGCTAGCAACGAATCGCCCCCGCTTACGACGAGCCGCCCCCGCTTGTCTCAGTCGCCCACGTAGGAACGGGGGCAACTGACGTAAACGGGGGCGTCTGGGTATCGGCGGGAGCGATCCCGCCACCACGACGCCCGCGTCTGCGGCGAGCCACCCCCACTGCGACGAGCCGCCCCCTCTTGCGACGAACCGCCCCGGTTCGCAACCAGTCGCCCTCGCTCACGACGAGCCGCCCCCTCTTGCGACGAGCCGCCCCCGCTCACGACGGATCGCCCCCTCTTACGACGAACTGCCCCCGCTTGTCTCAGTTGCCCACGTAGGAACGGGGGCGTCTGACGCATACGGGGGCATCTGGGAAGCGGGGGTGAGGGCCGCGACGCCCGCCTTTGCGGCGAGTGGGCCCGTTTGCGGCGCGTGCGGTTTGCGACGAGTCGCTCCGGTTTGTGACGAGTCGCCCGCGTCGCGCCGGCCCACCACCGCCGACTCCCGCAGTCGGCTACGCGTCCTCCGCGTCCGGGCGCCGCTGGGCGGCGGCGTCCTCGACCTCCTCGCGGCTGAACCCGAGCAGGTAGAGCACGGCGTCCAGGTAGGGCAGGTTGAGCGAGGTGTCGGCCGACGCCCGCACGGCGGGCTTGGCGTTGAACGCGATCCCGAGCCCGGCGGTGGCGAGCATGTCGAGGTCGTTGGCGCCGTCGCCGATCGCGACGGTGCGGCTCAGGGGGAGCCCCTCGGCGTCGGCGAACCGGCGCAGCGTGCGGGCCTTGGCCGCCCGGTCGACGACCTCGCCCGTGACGCGTCCGGTGAGGTGGCCGTCGACGACCTCCAGGGCGTTGGCGTGGACGTGCTCGATGCCCAGGGACGCGGCGAGCGGACCGACCACCTCGATGAAGCCGCCGCTGACGAGGCCGACCGCGAACCCGAGGTCGCGCAGTGTGGCCACCAGCGTGCGGGCTCCGGGCGTGAGGCGGATGTCGGCGCGCACGGCGTCGAAAACCGACACCGGCAGCCCGGCGAGCGTGGCGACGCGCTGGTGCAGCGACTCGGTGAAGTCGATCTCGCCGCGCATGGCGGCGCCGGTGACCGCGGCGACCTCCGCCTGCTTCCCGGCGTGCGCCGCGAGCAGTTCGATCACCTCGTCCTGGATGAGCGTGGAGTCGACGTCCATCACGACGAGGCGGCGGCCCTGCCGCGCCAGGCCGGCGGGCGACACCGACACGTCGAAGCCGGTCTCGGCCGCGGTGGCGGCCAGCGCCGGACGCAGGTGCGCGACGTCGGTGCCCGACACCACCAGTTCCAGGGTGGTCAGCGGGGTGCGCGACAGCCGGCGGATCCGGTCGATGTTGCCGCCGTGCTCGGTGACCACCCGCGACACCGCGGCCAGGTGCGTGGCGCGCAGCGGACGCCCCAGCACCGTCACGACCACCCGCTTGAGCCGGGGCGGGTTGTCGCCCAGGCCCTCGTCGATGGTGAGCCGGTACCCCAGGCGCGCGCAGGTGCCGGCGAGGCGGTCCTGCAGCGTGTCGAGGTCGTCGGGCAGCGATCCGAGCAGGAGCGCGATCGTCACCTGACCGCGGACGACCACCTGCTCCAGGTCGAGCACCTCGGTGCCGAGCCCGGCAATGGCCGACATCAGGGCGTGGGTGATGCCCGGCCTGTCGGGCCCGGTGAGCGTCGCGGACAACGTGAGGCGATCCAGCACGCCCCGATCCTGCCAGGAACCGCCGCGGGCCGCGCGTCCGTCCCGGACACACGGCCCCGGGGACGCCGCCGGCCACCCCGCCCCGCCGCCTCGGCGCCCTGCGGGCCGCGCGACCGGCATCCTCCCCGCGACCTGCCTGGACGCCGCCGGCTCGGCCATCCCCATCCTTCGGCGCGCGTGTCGGCCGGCGCCGCGGCGTCCGTAGGATTCCGCCGAACCAGACGACCAGGTGGAGGAAAGGCATCCGGACGACCTGGGTCTAGCCTGACCGCATGGGACTCTTCGACCGCATCAAGGACTTCCTCGCCGGCGACGCCGGCCCCGCCCCCGCGCCGCTGCCGCCCGTGACCGCCCGCCTCGCGGCGCCCGCGCCGGGCACGGCCGAGACCGTCGCGGCGCTGGGCCTGCCGAACGTCGAGCCGGTGCTCCCCGAGGTGGGCGAGCAACCCGTGGCCTGGCTGATCGAGGCGCCGGCGGACGGCCGGGAGCTGTGGTGCCGGCTCGTCGAGCAGTTCCCCTCGACGGGGCTGTGGCCGCTGATCACGGACGGTCACGACGGCGACATCGACCGCCCGTGGCGCGACCGGGAACTCGACGGACCGGGCACGGAGATCGGCGACGCGCGCGTCGTCCTCACCCGCAGCCTGGCGGACTACGCGGGCGAGGACGACGAGGAGGTGCCCGGCGAGCCGTGGCGGCGCACGCCGGGCGCGCCGGCGTCCGCCACCCGGGAGCAGGGGCCGGTGGACCTGCCCGCCCCGTTCGAGGTCCAGAGCCTGCTGCTCGTCCCCGTCACCCGTCCCGCGGACGCCCCCGCACAGCTCGGCTGGTGGGGCCCCTGCAATTACGGCCTGACCGGCGGCGACGTCTCCGCGGTGCTGCGCTCCTGGGAGGACCGGTTCGGCGCCGTCCTGGTGGGGATCGGCTTCGACACCCTGACCCTGCACGTCGACGCTCCGCCCGCCGGGGAGAACGCCACCCGGCTGGCGCAGGAGTGGTTCGCGTTCTGCCCCGACGCGATCGACCAGGGCGTGGAGTCGATCCAGGCTCTGGCCGAGCTGGCCCACGAGCGGATCTGGTGGTTCTGGTGGGACTGAGCGCCCCGCAGGGATGAGCCTCGCCGACCGGACGCCGCCCGGCGCCGGCCTGTCGCGCCCCGCGGTCGCCCGCTAGCGTGGCCGCCATGGCTGATGAGGAACTGCGCCTCCGGTACCGGGGCTACCCCCCGCCCGTCGGGCCGACGGTCACCACCACCCTGCAGGCGCCAGAACCCGCCCCCACCGACGTCGCCCCGCCGTGCCTGGCGGGCCTGGGCGCCGAACCGGTGCGCGCCGGCGACGGCATCGACCCCCGGCCGATCGCCTGGCTGATCCCGGCGCCCGCCGACGGCCGCGCCGTCTGGTCGGACCTCGTCGCGGCGTTCCCGACGACCGGGTGGTGGCCCGTCATCCTGGACGGCCTCGAGGGCGACGCCGGCGGGCCCTGGCACACCGGGAAGCTCGCCGGACCCGACCAGCAGATCGGCGAGCCGCGGGAGATCCTGGAGCGGACGCGCCTCGCGTTCGGCGTCCCGGACGAGGACGAGGAGGAGTTCGAGGAGTTCGACGCCGACGGCCCCTGGACGCGGCCCATCACCCAGCTCGCCGGCGCGACGACCTTCCCTGGGCCGGTCGCCATCCCCGTGCCGCCGGAGGTGCCCGCGCTGCTCGTGGTGCCCACCGCCCGCCCGGCGGACGTGCCCGCACGGCTCGGCTGGACGGGCGGGTCCGACCGGGAGCTGACCGGCGGCGACGTCACCGCGATCCTGCGGCTGTGGGAGAAGAAGTTCAACGCCGTCCTTCTGGTGCTCGACATCACCGAGGTCGGGGTGTTCGTCCCGTCGCCGCCGACAGGACGGCACGCGGAGCTGATGGCCTGCGAGTTCGCCGCGCTGTCGCCCGAGGACGGCGGGGAGAACTGGGAGACGTTCGGGGAGCTGATGGAGATGGCGCACCGGCGCGCGTGGTGGGTGAGGTTCGAATGAGCGATGTGACGAAGACCTACACGTTGTGGCGCAGGCTGCGGCGGCTGCCCCGCCCGATCGGGACGCGGGTGTTCTCCGTGGCCGCGGCGCTGATGGCGCCGTACTTCCGCACCGTGTTGCCGCACGTCCGCGTCCTGGAGCCGGGGCGCTGCATCGTGACCGCCCCGAAGTGGTGGGGCGTCCAGAACCACATCGGCACGTTCCACGCGATCGCCGCGTGCAACCTCGCCGAGGTGGCGATGGGCATCCTCGCCGAGGCGTCCGTGCCGACCACGCACCGCTGGATCCCCAAGGCGATGGACGCCCGCTACCTCGCCAAGACGACCGGCGGGCTGACCGCCACAGCCGTCCTGGACCCGCTGCCCGACTTCGCGTCGATCACCTCCGGCGTGGACGTCGTCGTCCCCGTCGCCCTGGTGGACGCCGCGGGCGTGGAGTCGGTGCACTGCGACATCACCGTCTGGATCACCCCGGCCAAGAAGCGCCCCTGAGGTCCCGGGGCGGCTGGGCTGGCGCTCCACCGGACGGCTCGCGAGCGGGCGCGCGGGCCGGACTACGCTGGCGCAGATAGCACCAGGAGGAAAAACCATGGGCCAGCTCCGCTCCCGCACCACCACCCACGGCCGCAACATGGCCGGCGCCCGCGCACTCTGGCGCGCCACCGGCATGACGGACAGCGACTTCGGCAAACCCATCGTCGCGATCGCGAACAGCTTCACCCAGTTCGTGCCGGGCCACGTCCACCTCAAGGACATGGGCCAGCTCGTCGCGGGTGCTGTCGCCGAGGCGGGCGGCGTCGGGCGCGAGTTCAACTCGATCGCCGTCGACGACGGCATCGCCATGGGCCACTCCGGCATGCTCTACTCGCTGCCCAGCCGCGAGGTGATCGCCGACTCGCTGGAGTACATGGTCAACGCCCACCAGGCCGATGCGCTGGTGTGCATCTCCAACTGCGACAAGATCACCCCCGGCATGCTGCTGGCCGCGCTGCGGCTCAACATCCCGACCGTCTTCGTGTCCGGCGGCCCGATGGAGGCCGGCCGGATGCTCGGCGACCGGATCGTGTCGGGGGCCCCGACGAGGGCGGCAACGAGCGGCTCGACCTGATCGACGCGATGGTGAAGGCCGTCGACTCCAGCGTCAGCGACGAGCAGATCATGGCGATCGAGCAGAACGCCTGCCCGACCTGCGGGTCGTGTTCGGGCATGTTCACCGCCAACTCGATGAACTGCCTCACCGAGGCGCTGGGGCTGTCGCTGCCGGGCAACGGCTCGACGCTGGCGACGGCGTCGGCGCGCAAGGGCCTGTTCGAGCGCGCCGGGGCGCTGGCGGTCGAGCTGGCCAAGCGGTTCTACGAGGACGACGACGCGTCGGTGCTGCCGCGCGCCATCGCCACCAAGGAGGCGTTCAGCAACGCGATGCGCCTGGACATCGCGATGGGCGGCTCGACCAACACGGTGCTGCACATCCTGGCCGCGGCGCTGGAGGCCGAGGTCGACTTCACCATGGACGACATCGACGCGCTGTCGCGGGTCACCCCGTGCCTGAGCAAGGTCGCCCCGAACACCACCAAGTACTACATGGAGGACGTCCACCGCGCCGGCGGCATGCCCGCCATCCTGGGCGAGCTGCGCCGCGGCGGGCTGCTGGACGAGAACGTGCACGCGGTGCACTCCCCTCGCTGGCCCAGTGGCTCGACGACTGGGACATCCGCGGCGGCCACGCCACGCCCGAGTCGCTGGACCTGTGGTACGCCGCGCCCGGCGGCGTCCGGACGACCGAGGCGTTCAGCTCCACCAACCGCTGGACCGACCTGGACACCGACGCCGAGGACGGCTGCATCCGCTCGGTCGAGCACGCCTACACCCGCGACGGTGGCCTGGGCGTCCTGAAGGGCAACATCGCCCTGGACGGCGCCATCGTGAAGACGGCCGGCGTCCCGGAGGACCAGTGGGTGTTCTCGGGTCCGGCGAAGGTCGCCGAGAGCCAGGACGAGGCGGTGGAGATGATCCTCGGCGGCAAGATCGTCGCCGGCGACGTCGTCGTGGTGCGCTACGAGGGCCCCAAGGGTGGCCCGGGCATGCAGGAGATGCTCTACCCGACGTCCTACCTCAAGGGCGTGGGCCTGGGCCCGAAGTGCGCGCTGATCACCGACGGCCGGTTCTCCGGCGGGTCGTCCGGGCTGTCGCTGGGGCACATCAGCCCCGAGGCAGCCTCCGGCGGCGCCATCGGCCTGATCCGCGACGGCGACATCGTCTCGATCAACATCCCGGAGCGCTCGATCGACGTGGAGGTCTCCGACGAGGAGCTCGCCCAGCGCCGCGCCGAGCAGGACGCCGCGGGGTGGAAGCCGGTCGACCGTGAGCGTCACGTCAGCAACGCGCTGAAGATCTACGCGTCGCTGGCGCTGTCGGCCGACAAGGGCGCCGCCCGCCGCCAGCTCGACTGAGCCCGGGCGCGCCCGGGCGGCGAAGGCTAGCCCGGCCGGCCCATCGCGACCAGGGAGATCAGGAAGGCCCAACCGCCGGTGAGCCGGCGCTCGGTCGGGCGGTGCGCGGTCACGGCCGCCTGGGTCAGGAACGCGAGCGCCACCACCGCGGCGAGCGGGCTGATCAGGAGCCAGAACCACGCCCAGCGGGTGGCGAACCGAGGCTCCGGGCCGGCGATCAGCAGCCCCAGCGTCGCCGCGGCCACCACGAGCGGCCACGCGACCAGGCCGATCGGGACGCGCCAGCCCGCGAGCAGGCCCACGGTGCGCGCGGCGGGCTTGCTGGTGATCTCCAGGTCGGGGCGCAGCGCGCGCAGCGCCTCCTGGACCGACCCCTCGACGATCTCCAGCCGGGTGTCGGTCGGGCCCGTCCCCTGCTCGGGGTCGCCGAGCCTGACCAGGACGTCGGTGTGGTGGCGCCACGGCCCCTGGGTCCACAGCACCACCGCCGCCATGTGACCGACCGCCTCGGGCCCGACGTCGTCGCCCTCCACCGTGACGGCGACCACGTCGCCCGCGCGCACGGCGGCGGTCAGCTCGCCCCAGGACGCCGGGCGCGCCCCCACCAGCACCACGATGACGCCCAGCAGCAGGACCGCCGCGACCAGCACGCCCGCGAACACCCGGACGCCGCGGGCGTTGCGCGTGGGGACCGGCGACGTCGGCGTCGTCGCGGCGGGGGCACCGGGAAGGTCCATGAGCCTCACGCTAGCCGCGCGCGGACGGCTGCGGGCGGCCCTGGGGCGTCTCGTCGGGCCGGCGGCGGCACGCGGCGCGCGGCCGGCGCCTCGGGCGGAGGATCGCCGGCACCGACGGCCGGGTTCAGGTGAGGATCACCGGGACCGCGGCCCAACCGCCGACCGGGTGCACCTCGCGGACGGGGTGGTCCTCGCCGCGGTCGATCCAGGAGGTGGCCTCCAGCAGCGCGCGCACCGCGATCCGCAGCTCCACCGTCGCGAGCGTGCGGCCCGGGCAGACGTGCCGTCCGATGCCGTACACGAGGTTGTCGGCGGCGTGCCCGACGGGGTCGAAGCCGTCCGGATCGCCGAACACAGCCTCGTCGCGGTTGGCCGACGTCCAGTGCAGCTTCACCTTCGCGCCCGCCGGGATGTCGACCCCGGACATCGTGACGGGGCAGGTGGTGACCCGCCGGTTGGAGACGAACGGGTCGTCGATGCGCAGCAGTTCGTCGATCGCCGCGTCCAGCTCGGCGTCCCCGACGCCGGCGCGCAGGCGCCGCTGCAGGTCGGGCTGAGAGGCCAGGTCGTGCAGCAGGACGCCGACGCACAGTGCGATCGAGCCCAGGTCGCCGCCGGTCCAGTTGCGCAGCACCGAGACGATCTCCTCGTGCCGCAGCGGCCGGCCGTCGACCTCGACCCGCATCAGCGCCGACGTCAGGTCGTCGCCGAGCACCTCGCCCCCGGGGCCGCGGCGCGGCGCGAGCACCGACTCGATGAGGGCGTCGAACTCGGCGGCGACGGCGGCCAGCCGGTCGCGGTCGCCGGCGCGGCTCGCCGCGTGGTTGGCGCTCACCCAGGCCACCAGGGGATCCTCGAGTTCCGCCGGCCACCCGAGCCACGCGCTCTGGGCGCGGACGGCGAAGACGGCGCCGATCTCGTCCACGGCGTCGATCGCGTCCCCCCGCGGCAGCTCGGACGCCAACCGCGCGGCCAGTGCGGCGAACAGCGGCTCCGCGGGCGCGATCGCCTCGGGTGTGAGGAAGGGGTCGAGCGCGGCGCGGAACCGGGTGTGCTCGTCGCCGTCCAGCCCGTTGGGGATCTGCAGGTGCGCCGACACCGCGCTGGAGAACGTCGCGTCGTCCAGGGCGGCGGCCTTCACGTCCGCGTGGCGCAACAGCACCCACTCGTCGCGCACGTTGTGCACCACCGGGTTGCGGTGGCGCAGCGCGTCGGTGAGCGCGCGGGCGTCGCGCCCGGCGGGGGAGATCTCTTCGGGGAGATGGTCGGTCATCCGCGGCAGCCTTCCTCAGGGAGGATTCCACCCTAGGACGGTCACGGACGGCGGGGGCCGCCCGCGGAAGGTTCGCGGGCGGTCAGCCTCAGTTGGACTGGCGGCGCTGGCGCAGCTTCTCCAGCTCGCGGCGCTCGGCCGGGCTGAGGCTGTGCAGCCCCTGGGTGCCGATCTTCTCCAGCAGCTCGTCGATGCGTTCGGCGTCGGACGCGCGGCGCTGCGCCACCCGCTGCTCGGCGCGGGGCACCTCGGGGCGCGCGGCGCCTGCTTGCGTCCGGGGAGGAACGACAGGTCGCTCAGCAGCCCAGCCCGACGCGCCATGACCGCGGTGAACAGCAGCGCGCCCACCAGCGTGATGAGGTCGGCCCAGCGGGCGCCGGCGAGCATGAGCAGCAGTTGCAGGCCCAGCAGCACGGTCCCCACCACCCAGGCGCGGATCCCGAAGAAGAACGGCCGCTGCGGGTACTCGGCGATCCACAGCAGCAGCACGATGAACTGGATGAGCCCCAGCCCGTACATCTGGCCCGACCCGCTGACGAGGTGCACGACCAGGGAGATCACCGTGAGCGACGCCCACATCCCCACGTAGAGCGTCGCCATCGACCGGCGGCCGACCTGCGCCTCCAGGTCACGGCCGAAGTACCACAGCAGCACCAGGGACAGGATCGTCCACAGCGACAGGGAGTCGACGAACGGCCAGGTGAACACCCGCCAGACCTGGCCGGCCAGGACCGCGCGCGGGTCCAGGAACAGGGCGCCGGCGAGCGTCGGGGCGAAGGTCGAGGCGATCGTGCCGACCGCGCCGAGCAGCGCGAGCAGCAGCGTCGTGTTCACATCGAGGCGGCCGATCCGGAACCAGGCCTCGCCCGAGTTGTCACGGGACACGTTGAAGGGTGGCACTCCTCCAGAGTGCCAGATGGCGGCGCCGGATCAGGCCTGCGGGGCCGCCGAATCCGGGGCGGAGGCCGGCTGGCGCATCGCGAGCACGAACAGCGACAGCGCGCCGAGCACGATCAGGACGCCGAGGATGATGTGCACCATCGTCACGTGCATCTCCCCCAGGGCGTACTGGACCAGCGACAGCCCGAAGACGCCGAACGCGTGCCCGATGCCGCCCTTGTTCCCCGACAGCTTCGCGTAGCGCAGCGCAGCGAGGCTCGCCAGCAGGGAGGTGACCACGAACAGCATCGCGAACCCGGCGTGCGCCGGGCGGATGCCGCCGTCGCTGGTCAGGAGGGAGCCCAGGATGCCGAGCACGAGGGCGACGGCCGCGCTGATGCCGGACGTGATCCGGTAGAGGCGCTGCCAGGTGTTCAGAGCAGGATTCGCGTTAACCACGCCCGCCAGCCTAGTGCGGCGTCCGGACGCCGCCGCGGAGGCTGGCGGACACCGTCCCGGACCCCGGCCGGCGTCCTAGACCTTCAGGTACTCCGCGATCTCGTCGCCGCGGACGGTCCACAGGGCGTCGATGAGCGTCGTGCGGAACGACGCCGGCCCGCGGGCGTGCTCCTCGGCGCGCTCCGAGGCCAGCGCCAGCCAGGCGGCGCCCGCCAGGGACGCCTCGAGCGGCCCCGTCATCACCGCGCACGCGCCGATCAGCGCGGAGACCGCCGAGCGGACGCCGGGGATCTGCGCCAGCATCTCCGAGCCGCGAGGCACGTCGACCTCGCGCCCGCCGTACGTCACGCGCTCCGCCGACTCGCCCCACACGATCGCGGCGTCCACGCCGTCGCCGGAGAAGCCGCCGATCTCCTCGGGATGGACGCGCACGATGGTCGGCCGGTGCGCGAGCAGCGCGTCCACGCGGCCGCGATCCAGGGGCAGCGAGCCCAGCGGCGTCAGGTCGAGCACCCACGGCTGGCCGGCCTGGTCCAGGCGGGCGGCCGTGGCGACGATCGCGTCGTTCCACTCCGAGCTGAGCGCCGCGAGGTCCATCACGACCGCCTCGGCCCCGCCCGCCGCCGCGAGGGCGTCGGGGGAGGTTCCGGTCACCAGCGAGCGCGCGCCGACGCCGTGGAGGGTGTCGGCGACGAAGGGCGTCGCGGCGCGCGGGGCCACGCACTGGATGTGGGGCGCGCTCTCGCGCACCGCCTCGGCGGCGAACCCGATGGTCAGGGCGAGGCCGGAACGGGACATCGAGGTCCTCCTCAGGTGGTGGTGCTGGCTCGCCTGCCAGTATGGCCGAGACCGCCGCCCGGCACACCCCGCAACCCGCCAGGGCCCCCTGGTTTCCTCCCCGCGGGCGCTGGTCCAAGATGGGCTGCATGCAGCAGGCCTCGACCGCCGAGCACTTCTCGGACGCCTTCAGCTCGTTCCGCATCCCCGCCACGGACCGGCGCGAACGGGTCGACCACGGCAAGTCGCTGCGGGAGGCGACGCCGCACGCGGCGCTCGGCGCCTGGGCGCCGGCGGACAACCGCCCCGGCGTCATCGACCTCATCGAGGCCAGCGCGTACGGCCGGCTGCCCTGGCTGTTCGGCGTCCGGAACGCCCGGATGGCGGCGTCCCCGTTCGGGATGCTGCGCGGATCCGCGGCGATGATGGCCTGGGACGTCGCGAACCTGCCCGCCACCGGCGTCCAGACCGTGGCGTGCGGCGACGCGCACATCGGCAACATCGGCTTCTACCGCAGCCCCGAGGGCAACCAGGTGATCGACCTCAACGACTTCGACGAGGCGCACACGGGCTGCTGGGAGTGGGACCTGCGGCGGCTCACGGCGTCCATCTGGGTGCTGGGGCGCGACAACGGCGCCACCGAGGAGCAGTGCGAGGAGGCCGTCCGGCACTGCGTGGCGGCCTACCGCGACGAGGTCAGCTTCCTGTCCAAGCAGCCGCTGCTGTGGCGGGCCTACGACCAGCTCGACCTGGAGAACCTGCACTCGACCGTCACCGAGGAGGCGCTGCGCGACGAGATCATCCGCGCCGCGACCGCCGCCCGCAAGCGCACCTCCGACCGCAAACTGCCCAAGCTCACCGGCGGTGCCACCACGGCGTCCCGGATCGTCGACGACCCGCCGCTGGTGACCCACCCCGACCCGGCCGAGGTGGAGGCGCTGGCCCAGGGGCTGGACGCCTACCTGACGACCCTGACGCCGCAGTGGCGCCGCATCGTGGGCGGCTACACGCTCGTCGACATCGCCCACAAGGTGGTCGGGGTCGGCTCGGTGGGGCTGCGCGCCTGGGTGGCCCTGCTGGTGGGCTCGCGCGAGGACGACGTGCTGTTCCTGCAGCTCAAGCAGGCGCAGCGCTCGGTGCTGGCGCCGTTCGTGCACGGCGAGCGGGCCTGGCACGAGCACCAGGGCCAACGCGTCGTGGAGTACCAGCAGGTGCTGCAGACCGTCTCGGACCCGCTGCTGGGCTGGACGACCGTCGGCGAGCACCAGTACTACGTCCGCCAGTACCGCAACATGAAGGGCGGCGTCCCGCTGGACAACATGCCGCCCGCCTCGCTGATCGACTACTCGGGCATCACCGGCCACCTGCTCGCGAAGGGCCACGCCCGCACGTCGGGCGCCTCGATCATCTCGGGCTACCTCGGCAAGAAGGAGTCCGCCGTGGACGCCTTCGTCGCGTGGGCGCGCGCCTACGCGGACCAGACCGAGGCCGACCACGCCGAGTTGGTGGCGGCCATCGCCGCCGGACGCCTCCCCAGCGAACCCGGGGTCTGAGCCACCCACCGGCACCCGCCCGCCTGCCTCCCGTTAGGGTGGCGCCACCGACATCCCCGGGAGGGAACCATGCGCGAGATCGCCACCGGCCTCACCAAGGACACGACGCTGTGCATCTCGCTGTCGGGACGCCCCGGCAACACCGGCACCCGCTTCCACAACTGGCTCTACGACGCCCTGGGCCTCGACTTCGTCTACAAGGCGTTCACCACGACCGACATCGCCGCGGCCATCGCCGGCGTGCGCGGGCTGGGCATCCGCGGCTGCGCCGTGTCGATGCCGTGGAAGTCCGACGTGATCGCGCTGGTCGACGAGCTGGACGCCTCCGCGCGCGCCATCGACTCGGTCAACACCATCGTCAACACCGACGGTCGCCTGGTGGCCCACAACACCGACTACGTCGCGGTCGCCTCGCTGCTGGCCTCCCACCGCGTCCCGGCCGACCGCGCGGCCGCCGTGCTCGGCTCGGGAGGGATGGCGAAGGCGACCGTCGCCGCCCTGCGCGACGCGGGCTTCGGCGACGTCACCGTCGTGGCCCGCAACGAGGCGAGCGGGGCCGCGCTGGCGCAGCGCTACGGCTGCGCCTGGGCGCCGGAGCTGGGCGACGTACGCCCGGCGACGCTGGTCAACTGCACCCCGGTCGGGATGGCGGGCGGGCCCGAGGCGTCCGACCTGCCGGTCCCCGTGGACGCCGTCGCGGCGGCCGACGTGGTGTTCGACATGGTGCCGATGCCCGCCCGGACGCCGCTGATCGAGGCCGCGGACGCCCGCGGCAAGACGATCATCACCGGCGCCGAGGTGATGAGCCTGCAGGCGCTGGAGCAGTTCGTGCTCTACACCGGCGTCCGGCCCGACCCCGCCCTGGTCGCCGAGGCGACGGCGTTCTCGCGGCTCAGCTGACTGTCCCGGACCCGTCCGGGCCGCATCACAGCTGCCGACGGGCCGGGATCAGGGGGCGAGGCGCTCGCGCACCCAGTCGGTGCCGTGCAGGCGGTAGCGGAGCCGGTCGTGCAGCCGGGAGTCGCGGCCCTGCCAGAACTCCCAGGTGTCGGGCAGCAGCCGGTAGCCGCCCCAGGACGGCGGCCGCTGCGGGTCCTCGCCGTGGCGGCGCTCCGCGTCCGAGGCCGCCCGCTCCAGCAGCGCCCGGTCGGGGATGACCGTCGACTGCACCGCCGCCCACGCCCCGAGCCGGCTGCCCAGCGGCCGGGACCGGTAGTACGCGTCGGACTCCTCCGGCGACACCCGCACCACCTCGCCCTCGATCCGCACCTGCCGCTCGAGCGGCGCCCAGAAGAACAGCAGCGCCGCCTGCGGGTTCGCGGCCAGATCCTCGCCCTTGCGCGAGTCGTAGTGGGTGAACCACACCAGGCCGCGCTCGTCGAACTCCTTCAGCAGCACAGTGCGCGCCGAGGGCCGGCCGCGCAGGTCCGCGGTCGCCAGGCTCATGGCGTTGGCCTCCACCCCGTCCAGCGTCCGGGCCTCCTCGAACCAGCGCGTGAACAGCGCGAGCGGGTCCGCGCCCGCGGCGTCCTCGTCGAGCGCGCCCTTCACGTACGCCTGCCGCAGCCCCGAAACGTCCATGCCGACACCCTAGAACGGCGTCGGGGTCCACGGGCCGGGATGCGGGCCGCCCGCCCCTCGGACGGCCCCACCGTCGCCCGATAACTGCCCTCACGCGGTGGAATACTGACGGGCATGAGCGCATCGGGGGATCTTGGCGGTAAGGGCGCCAACCTCGTGATCCTGCGGGAGGCCGGGCTGCCGGTCCCCCCGTTCGTCGTGCTGCCCACCGGCGAGTACGACACCTTCGTGTCCGAGTCGGGCCTGGAGGCCCGGATCGCCTCCGCGCTGCGGCGCGGCGCCGCGGCCGCGTCCGACGAGATCCGGGCCGCGTTCACCGGGGCCACCATGGGCGCCGAGCAGCGCGTCCGCGTCCTGGACGCCGTGGCGCACGTCGCCGACGGCCCGGTCGCGGTCCGCAGTTCCGCCACCGCCGAGGACCTGCCGGGCATGAGCTTCGCCGGGCAGCAGGACAGCTTCCTCAACGTCGTGGGCGCGCCCGCGATCCTCGAGGCCGTCGTCGCCTGCTGGGCCTCGCTGTGGACCGAGCGGGCCATCGCCTACCGCGATCGGCTCGGCTTCGACCAGGCCGAGGTCAGCCTCGCGGTGGTCGTCCAGACCATGGTGGACGCCGACGCGGCGGGCGTCCTGTTCACGGCCAACCCGCGCACCGGACGCCGCGACGAGACGGTCGTGGACGCCGCCTTCGGGCTGGGCGACGCGCTCGTCTCGGGCGCCGTCATCCCCGACAACTACGTCCTCGACCCCGAGACCGGCGCGCTGCGCGAGCGCGTCCTGGCCGGTTCGCGCGCGGCGCTGAACGCCACGCAGCTGGAGGCGCTGGTCGCGCTCGGGCGGCGCATCGTCGAGCTCTACGACGTCCCCATGGACATCGAGTTCGCGACCCAGGGCGACGAGCTCTTCGTCGTGCAGGCCCGCCCGATCACCGGCTTGTACCCCCTGCCGCCGGCCAACCCCAGGCCGCACCCCACCCCGGAGGTGTGGTTCAGCGTCGGGGCCTTCCAGGGCGTCCTGGAACCGCTCACGCCGCTGGGGCAGGACGCCCTGCGGATGATGCTGTCGGCGGCGCCGCGCGTGATCGGGCGCCGCGCCGACTGGCGGAGCAACCGGGCCGTGCAGGTCGCCGGGGAGCGGCTGTGGCTGCGCGTCGACCCCCTGCTGCGCACCCGCGCGACCCGCACCCTCCTGGGCCGGTTCCTGCCCTTCGTGGAGCCGGGCTCCCTCGGGATCCTGAACGCCCTGGGCGAGGAGCCGGGACTGCGGCCCACGCACGCGGCGCCGCCCGCGGCCATCATGGCCGCGCTGGCCGCGTTCGGGTCGCGGGTCGCGTCCCGGGCGCGCATGAACATCCGCAACCCCGAAGCCGGGCGCCGTCACGTGGACCGCGCCGCCGCGCGGCTGGTGGCGGGCGTCCAGGCCGAACTCGCGCGCGCCGCGGGCGCCGCGACGCCGCAGGAGCGGCTGACGGGCCGCGCGCACGCGCTCGTGTCCATGACCGACCAGGCTCTGCCGGCGCTGCTGCCGGTGTTCGGCCCGATCATGGTGCCCTCGATCCTGCAGCTCACCACGCTGCGCGAGCTGGCGGCCAAGACGGGGCTGCCGAACGCCGACGCGCTCGCCCTCAACGTGATGCGGGCGCTGCCGGGCAACGTCACCACCGAGATGGACCTGCGGCTCTCCGACGTGGCCGCCACCATCAAGTCCGACGCGAACGCGTGGGGCTGGGTCGCCGAGACGTCCGCCGACGACCTGGCGCGCCAGTTCCTCGCCGACGGGCTGCCCCGGGTGGCGCAGCGGGCGCTGGGCGACTTCATGGCCGACTACGGCATGCGGGGCGTCGCGGAGATCGACCTCGGCGCCCCCCGCTGGCGCGACGACCCCGCGCCGGTCATGCACACGGTGAAGTCGTACCTGACCCTCCCGGCGGACGCGCAGCCGCGCGCCGTCCACCTGGCCGGCCAGCACGAGGCCGGCCGGTCGATCCGCGCCCTGATGGACGCCTCGACGCCGGGCCGCGCGGACAAGATCCGCCGCGCCGCCAAGGCGATCCGCGGGCTCGCCGGGGCCCGCGAGACCCCGAAGTTCACCATGATCCGAGCGTTCGGGCTGATCCGCGACGGCCTGGACGCCTCGGCGGCCGAACTGGTCGAGCAGGGGCGGCTCGGGGCGGCGTCCGACCTGGTGTTCCTGCGTTTCGACGAGATCACGCGCGCGTTCTCGGCCGACTGGCACGAGGTCGTGGCCCAGCGACGCGAGGCCTACGAGACCGAGAGGCGCCGCACCCAGGTGCCGCGCGTCCTGGTGGAGGACGGCCGCGCCCTGTACGACGGCCTGTCGGCGGGTGAGGGCGACCTGCACGGCGCCGGGGTGTCCCCGGGCGTCGCCGAGGGGCCCGTCCGCGTGGTGCGCGACCCGCGGACGACCCAGCTGGTGCCGGGCGAGATCCTGGTGTGCCCGGGCACCGACCCGGCCTGGACGCCGCTGTTCCTGACCGCGGGCGGGCTCATCACCGAGGTGGGCGGGCTGATGACGCACGGCTCGGTCGTGGCGCGCGAGTACGGCATCCCGGCCGTGGTCGGCGTCCACGACGCGACGACGCGGCTGACCGACGGCCAGCGCATCCGGCTGGACGGCACGTCCGGCGTCATCGAGTTCGTCTAGGCGGGCACCGGCCGGGTGGGCAGCGGGACTCCCGTGGGCGTTCGCCATCCCGGGGCCGGCGATCAGCCCTATCCGCCTGGGCGATCGGGGGTCGGCGACCCGCCCTACCCGCCTGCCACGATCGCCCCCGGGTCGGCAGCTCCGCCCTACCCCTCCTGGGCGGCGAGGTCGGCGCGCAGCATCTCGGCGAGCTGGCGCACCTCCTCGTGGTCGGGGTCCGAGGACCAGTCCTCGGGGTCACCGAGCGCCGCCAGGGCGTCCGCGTACCGCTCGGTCGAGCCGAGCGTGCGGGCGCGGGAGGACCGGAACGCGCGCCGGAGCTGGGCGAAGTCCCCCTCCTCCAGCGGCCGCGCAGCCCCGGCTCGATCAGCGCGTCCGCCTCGAACCGGTTCAGCGCGACATCCGCGGCGTCGAGGGCGGCCAGCGCCTCGTCGAACCGCCCCAGCGTCGTGAGCGGCTTGCTGCACCACCAGTGCGCGAAGGTCTCGGCGTGCGGGTCATCCATGAGCCGCGCCTGCCCCAGTGCCGCCTCGAACGTCGCCAGGGCGTCCGCGTCGTCGTCCTGGCGCCACTGCAGGTGCCCCAACTCCCCCAGCGCGGCGAACGCGCTGCCGGAGGGCCCCAGGGCCGCGTGCTCGCGGACGGCGAGCGCCGCGAACTCCCGGGCGCGTCGCAGGTCGCCGATGTCGGCGTCGTACTCCCCCGCCTGCCCCGCCGCCGACGCCCGGTCGACCGGATCGTCCAGCAGACCCAGCGCCCGCTCGGCGATCTCGGCGGCCTGCACCGGCCGCCCCAGCGCCGACAGCACGGCCGCCTGGTTGAGGATCAGCTGCCCGGCGGGCTGCCGCTGCCGCGCCTCGGCGGCCGCGGCGGACGCCTCGGCGAGCAGCGCCTCGGCGGCGGCCAGGTCGTCGCCGGCCGTGGCGGCCTGCGCACGGTAGGTCAGCGCCTGCGCCCACAGCGTCGGGCAGCCGGCGTCCCAGGCCAGCCGGCCGGCCTCCACGACGGACGCGCTGGCCTCGGCCGGTCGCTCCAGTTCGTCGAGCAGGACGCCGCGGGCCAGCAGCAGGCCGCCGCGTTCGTCGGGCAGTTCGTCGGGCTGCAGCAGGCCGAGCGCCTGCTCGACCGTGGCCAGCGCGAGGAGGGGATCCTCCTCGACCCGCTCCGCGGACGCGGCCGCGATCAGGGCGCGGATCCGCCACGACTCCCGCGCGGCCGGCGCCATCGACGTGAGCGCGTCGGCCAGCCGGGACGCCTCGTCGGAGTCGTCGGCACCCCGCAGCGCCATCAACTGGGCGCGCATCACCTCCTCCAGCGTCCCGATCCGGTCGATCTGGCCCACGATGGCGCGGATGCGGTCGCGGTCGCCGGCCGCGGACGCCATCCGCTCCTCCACCAGCAGCGCCTCGCCCGTCAGGCCGGCGCGGCGATACAGGTCGCGGGCGTGGACCAGCCGCTCGTCGGCGGGGTCCTGCGCGCGGAGGGCCACGTAGCCGCGTACCTCCAGCAGCGCCGCCGCGGTCAGTTGCCAGGAGTCCTCCGAGGTCGCGAGCGCGGCGAGCCGCTCGGCCCGGATCACCTCCCAGGCGGCGGTGATCCGCAGCACCTCGGCCTCGCCGCCGAAGTGGTCGGCGGCCTCGATGGCCGCGGCGAGCGCCCCGATGTCGGTGAGGTCGAGCGCGCGCAGGTCGGGCGAGCCGGGCATGGAGGAGCGCTCCGGCACGGGGATCTCGCTGAGCGGGTGGCGGCCGACCGCGCCCAGGTCGACCGGCCCCAGGTCGGGCGCGGCCAGGATCGCCTCGACCACGTCCCCGATCGCGCCGGTGCCGTTGCGCCGGTCGAACTGTCGCGCCAGCTCGCGGGCACGGGCCTGCAGCCGGTCCGCGGCGTCCCGTGCCCTCTCGCCCGGGACCAGCGGCAGGTCGGCGTGCCCGGCCGCCACGAGCGCGCGGCAGAGCGCGGACGCGTGCGCGCAGAACTCCATCTCCGCCTCGGGCGACGCCGGGTCGGTCAGGTCGCGCCAGCGCGCGCGGAGCAGTTCGACGCCCCGGCCCAGGTTGTGGGTGCGGGCGCAGAACCCGATCAGCCGGCCCGCGATCGAGGTGGCGGCCGACCGGTCGCGGACGGCCCGCCAGGACAGGGCGTGCAGTTCGGCCGCCTCCTCGCCGCGTCCGACGGCCACCAGGGACGGCAGCAGGACCGAGATCGCGTCCTCGGGCTCCTCCGCGCAGCCCAGTTCGCCGGCCAGGACCCGCTCGGCCGCGGCGACGGCCTCCGCGTGCCGCCCCAGGGCCGACAGGTGGCGGGCCATGGTGGTCGGCTCGCAGGCCTCGCAGTCGGACAGGTCGGTGCGCTCGGCGCCGACCCACGCGGCGTAGGCGTCGGACGCCTCCGCCTCGCCCAGGACGTGCGCGTCCAGGATGTACTCCGACTTCAGCACCGGCTGCAGCGCGCGCCGGTGGCGCCCGTAGCGCGCGCGCATCTCGGCGACGGCCTCGCGCGCCCGGCTCAGGTCGGTGTCGGGGACGTCCAGCAGGGCGCCGACGAGCCACTTGTTCATCCACAGCACGGCGTCGACGTCGGCCTCATCGGTGATCCGTCCGGCGTCCAGCCGGTCCAGGAGCCAGCCGAGCGTCTCGGGGAGCCGCTCACCGTCGCCGAAGGTCTGCGCCTGCGCCAGCCCCATCCGGACGGCCACCTGCGCGGCCTCGTCGCCGGAGGCGTCGGCCAGTTCGAGCGCCGAGAGCAGCAGGGGGACCTGCTCCTCGTAGGGGAGACGGTCGGCGTCCTCGATCAGCGCGGTGAGGCGTTCCTTGTCGTCCATGGCACTCCTGGGTTGTGCGGCGGGTGCCCCAACCCTAGGCGCACACCGGGCATCGTCCCGGTCGGCCCGGGAATCCGCTCAGGATCGGGCGGCCGCGGGGCCGAAGACGTCGGTGCGGGCCAGCCGGGCCGCCAGCCCGAGCAGGGCGCACGCCAGGCCGAGCACCACCGGCATCCCGAGCGCCGTGTGCGGGCCGGACGCCTCGATGAGGCCGCCGGCCAGCGACGCCCCGAGGCCGACCCCGGCGGTCATCGCGGTGGACAGCAGCGTCAGGACCAGGGTGTTCCCGGCGCTGGCCAGCCGCTCGGCGGCCGCGTAGCTGGAGACGAGCAGCGGGGCGACGCACAGGCCGGCCGCGAGGCAGGCGGCCGCCAGGGCGACCGGGGTGGCCGCCAGCATCAGGGCCGCGCCCGCGATCGCCAGCAGCGTCCCGGCGCTGATGACGCGGGTCGGGAGCGACCAGCGCGCCAACAGGTGCGTCAGCATGCCCGAGACGGCGCTGCCGACGCCCAGGAAGGCGTAGACGACCCCGGTGAAGCCGGCGGCGGGCGTCTCGGCGAGCGAGGCGGTGACGCCGGTCTGCACCGATCCGAAGACCAGGCCGACGCACAGCGCGACGGCGACCCAGGGGGCCAGCAGGCCGCGGTGGTGGATCCGGCCGCCGACGTGCGCGACCGGCGCGTGCCCGCCGCGGACGCGCGCGGCGAAGCCCAGTTGGGCCACCAGCAGGAGGGCGAGGGAGACGCCCAGCGCGACGACCGGCGACACGGCGGCGGCCAGCGTGGCGCCCAGCACCGGGCCGACGACGAACGAGATCTCGTCGGCGACGGTCTCGTACCCCATCGCGACCTCGACGCGGCGGGACGAGTCGGGCCGGCCGGCGAAGCGGGCCGACCAGGACGCGCGGGCCATGGCGCCGACCTGGGCGTTGGACGCGCCGACGAGGGCGGCGAGCGCCAGCGCGACGCCCAGGGGCGCGCCGGTCCAGGTCAGGGAGATCAGGCCCAGGATGCCGAGCGCCGACGGCGCCGTCAGCCAGATGAGGGTCCGCCGGTGCCCGATCCGGTCGGCGAGCGCGCCGACGAGCGGGGCGCCGACGACGCCGCCCAGGCTCAGCGCGCCGACCATCAGGCCGGCGGCGGCGAAGGATCCGGTGAGCACCCGGCCGTAGACCAGGAGCGTGAGGGGGAGCATCGCGACGGGCAGGCGGGCCAGGAACGCCAGCGCGAGCCAGGACCAGCCGGCGCTGCCGGCGAGCAGGGTGAGGGTGCCCTCGCGGGGAGCGGGGACGCTCGGTGCGGGGGTGTCGGTGGAGAGGGGCTGTCGGGTGAGACTCATGGGTACTCCGTGCGCGCGGATCGGGGTGCGCATCCCCCACCCTGACGCGCGCATGCCTAACAACCGTGAACCAGGATACCCCGCCTGCACCCCTTTCCGCGAGACCGTCCCGCCGAAGGGGGCTCTGGTCAGGGGCGATGCTCCGCCTTGCCGGGCAGCGCCCGGCGGATCAGCCGCTCGGCGGGGCCGACGAGGAACATCAGGAACATGGGGAAGTAGCTCACGCCGGGGACCGTCAGCGCGATGAGCAGCGCGACGCCGAACAGCAGCACCATCGCGAGGTCGGCGGCCAGCCCGTGCAGCACCTGGTCGCGGTAGGCGCTGCCCAGCTCGGGGTGCCGCAGCAGCCACGTCCGCTGCAGCGCCGACATCAGCCCCACCAGCGCCATCCCGCCGATGTAGACGCTCTTGGCGATGGGGTCGCCCGTGGGGCCTGCCCCGACAGCGCGGTGGCGACGGGCAGCCACACGATGCTCAGCAGCCACCCCATCGTGAACCACATCAGCGGCGTGTCGACCCGCTCGACGCGGCGGAACATCTGGTGCTCCCGGACCCAGAACATGGCGATGAGCGCGAAGCTCATCACGAAGCTGAACAGCTGCTGGGAGTGGTGGCCGAGCCAGGCGCCCGCCGTGACCTCCTCGGTGCCGAGTTCCCCGGCCGCCTCCATCAGCGGGAGGATCAGCAGCGTCATCGCGATGGCCACCACAGCGTCCACGAAGGCGGCGGTGCGCTCGGCGCCGAACCTGCTGGGCGGCGCCTCCGGGCGCGCCGCACCCTCCTGCGCGCCGTCGGCGGGCTGCGGCGCGGCGGGCGGCGTCCGGGCTGGTTCCTGGGGGCGGACATCTGCGGCTCCTGACCGGGGGCGGGGGCGTCCCCGAACCAGGTTATGCCCGGTCGGGGTCCCCGCCCACGATCCGGACGCCTACGCGACGACCACCAGCAGGTCGCCGCCCTCGACGGTCTGCGACGGTTGGACGGCCAGCCGCTCGACGGTGCCGGCGACCGGGGAGGTGATCGCGGCCTCCATCTTCATGGCCTCGATCGTCGCGATGGGCGCGCCCGCCTCCACGGTGTCGCCGGGGCGGACCGTGACGGTCACGACGCCGGCGAACGGCGCGGCGACCTCGCCGGGGACGTCGGGGTGCGCCTTCTCCGCGACGGCCTCGACCGCGCCGACGGCCTCGTCGCGCACCAGGACCTGCCGCATCTGGCCGTTGATGGTGGCCAGCACGGGTCGCTGCCCGCGCTCGTCCGGCTCCCCGATCGCCTGCAGGCTCATCAGCAGCGTCTTCCCGCGCTCGATCGGCACGTCGTGCTCCAGGCCGGGCTCGAGCCCGTGCAGGAACTGCCGCGTGGTGAGCACCGAGAGGTCGGAGTACTTCTCGGTGGCCTCCAGGTAGTCCCGGGTGGGGCCGGGGAACAGCAGCCGGTTGAGGGTGGCGCGCGGGTCGGAGTCGAGCGCGGCCGCGTCCGCGTCCGACAGCTCGGTCTCGACCGGGCGGGTGCGGCGTCCGGCCAGCGCCTTGGTGCGGAACGGCTCGGGCCAGCCGCCGGGCGGGTCCCCGAGGTCGCCGTTGAGGAAGCCGATCACCGAGTCGGGGATGTCGTACTTCTGCGGGTCGGCCTCGAACGCCGCCGGGTCGATGCCCTGCCCGACGAGGGCCAGCGCCAGATCGCCGACCACCTTGGAGCTCGGCGTGACCTTGACGATGTTGCCCAGCATGGCGTTCGCGGCCGCGTACATGTCCTCGATCGCCTCGAACCGGTCCCCCAGGCCGAGCGCGATGGCCTGCTGCCGCAGGTTGGACAGCTGGCCGCCCGGGATCTCGTGCCGGTAGACGCGGCCGGTGGGGCCGGGCAGTCCGGACTCGAACGGCCCGTAGAGGTGGCGGACGGCCTCGAAGTACGGCTCGAGGTCGGACGCCGCGTCCAGCGACAGCCCCGTGGCGCGCCCGGTGTCGTCGGTGGCCGCGATCAGCGCCGACAGCGAGACCTGCGACGTGGTGCCCGACCAGGGCGCCGCGGCGGCGTCCACGGCGTCCACACCGGCGCCGATGGCCGCCAGCAGCGTGCCGAGCTGCCCGCCCGCGGTGTCGTGGGTGTGCAGGTGCACCGGCAGGTCGAAGTTCTCGCGCAGCGCCGTGACGAGCCGGGCGGCCGCCGGGGCGCGCAGCAGGCCCGCCATGTCCTTGATCGCCAGGATGTGCGCGCCGGCCTCGACGAGCTGCTCGGCCAGGCGCAGGTAGTAGTCGAGGGTGTAGAGCCGCTCGCCGGGCGAGGTCATGTTGCCCGTGTAGCACAGCGCCGCCTCCGCGACGCCGTGGTCGGTGGCCAGGACCGCCTCGATCGCCGGCCTGATCTGCTCGACGTTGTTGAGCGCGTCGAAGATCCGGAAGATGTCGACGCCCGAGCGGGCCGCCTCCGCGACGAAGGCGTCGGTGACGGCCAGGGGGTAGGGCGTGTAGCCGACGGTGTTGCGCCCGCGCAGCAGCATCTGGATCGGGATGTTGGGCAGCAGCTCGTGCAGCGTGTCGAGCCGGGCCCACGGATCCTCCTTGAGGAACCGCAGCGCCACGTCGTAGGTCGCACCGCCCCAGGCTTCGACCGAGAACAGCTGGGGCAACAGCCGGGCGATGTGGGGGGCGACGTTCATCAGGTCGCGGGTGCGCACGCGGGTGGCGAGCAGGCTCTGGTGCGCGTCGCGGAACGTGGTGTCGGTGACCGCGACCGCCTCCTGGGCGCGCAGCGCGCGGGCGAACCCGGCGGGACCGAGCTCGAGCAGCCGCTGCCGGCTGCCGGCCGGCGGCGGGGCCTGCACGTCGAGCGGCGGCAGCTTGTGGCGCGCGACCACCGGCGTCCGGGGGTCGCCGTAGGGCTTGTTGACGGTGCGCTCGGCGAGGTACTGCAGCAGCTTGGTGGCGCGGTCGGCGCTCTGGCGCGGGTGCAGAAGTTCGGGGCGCTCGTCGATGAAGGACGTGGTGGCGCGCCCGGCCTGGAAGTCCGGGTCGGCCAGCACCGCCCGTAGGAAGCCGATGTTGGTGCTGACGCCGCGGATCCGGAACTCGGCCAGCGCGCGGGCCGCGCGCCGGGCCGCGGTGGCGAAGTCGCGGCCGCGGCAGGTGAGCTTGACCAGCATCGAATCGAAGTGCGCGCCGATCTGGGCGCCGGCGAACACCGTGCCGCCGTCGAGCCGGATCCCGGCGCCGCCCGGCGTCCGGTAGACGCCGATGGTGCCGGTGTCGGGCCGGAAGCCGTTGGCCGGGTCCTCGGTCGTGACGCGGCACTGCAGCGCGGCGCCGCGGACGTGGATGGACTCCTGGGTCAGGCCGAGGTCGGCCAGCGTCTCGCCGGCCGCGATCCGGATCTGGCTGCTGACCAGGTCGACGTCGGTGACCTCCTCGGTCACCGTGTGCTCGACCTGGATCCGCGGGTTCATCTCGATGAACACGTACCGGTCGTCGGCGCCCAGCAGGAACTCCACGGTGCCGGCGTTCACGTAGCCGATGTGGCGGGCGAAGGCGACGGCGTCCGCGCACATCCGGTCGCGCAGGGCGGGGTCGAGGTTGGGGGCCGGGGCGAGCTCGATGACCTTCTGGTGGCGGCGCTGCACCGAGCAGTCGCGCTCGTAGAGGTGGATGACGTCGCCGGTGGCGTCGGCGAGGATCTGCACCTCGATGTGGCGGGGGCTCTCGACGGCCTCCTCCAGGTAGACGCGGGCGTCGCCGAACGCCGCGTCGGCCTCGCGCATGGCCTCGGCGAGGGCGGGCTCGAGGGCGTCGCGCGACTCGACGCGGCGCATGCCGCGGCCGCCGCCACCGCTGACCGCCTTCACGAAGACGGGGAAGCCGATCTCCTCGGACGCCGCCAGCAGCGTCGCCACGTCGGTGGACGGCGCGGAGCCGCGCAGCGTCGGCAGCCCCGCCTCCCGCGCCGCCGCGATCGCCGAGGCCTTGTTGCCCGTCAGCTCCAGCACGGCCTGCGGCGGGCCCACGAACGTGATGCCGGCCGCGGCGCACCGGCCCGCCAGGTCGGGGTTCTCGCTGAGGAAGCCGTAGCCGGGGTAGACGGCGTCCGCGTGCGCCTCCTGCGCGGCCCGCAGCACCCCGTCGACGTCGAGGTAGGCGCGCACCGGGTGACCCTTCTCCCCGATGACGTAGCTCTCGTCCGCCTTGAGCCGGTACTCCGAGAGCCGATCCTCGTACGGGAAGACGGCGACGGTGGTGATGCCGAGCTCGGTGGCCGCGCGGAAGGCGCGGACGGCGATCTCGCCACGGTTGGCGACCAGGATCTTGGCGAACATGGCGGCCAATCTAGGTGACGCGACCCGTGCCGGTCACGGGGGAGGCGTGCCGCCCCCGCCCGGCAGGTGCCGCAGCGGCGCCTCAGTCCTCCAGGGCGGCGGTGCGGGCGGCGCCGTCGGCGTCCCCGAAGAGCAGTTCGGTCATCACGACGTGGACGCGTTCGACGTCCGGCACGTCGGGCAGCGTGACCGGTGCCTCGGCGGCGGTGGTGAACCGCAGCGTCCCGCAGCCGAGCAGCCGGTCGGTGAGCGAGCGGTCGTAGGTGACGTTGTTGATCCGGCTCAGCGGCAGGTCGTGGCCCGCCTTGTTGAGGATGCCGTGGCGGGTGATCACCCGCCGGTTCGTCAGCGTGTAGGTCGAGGTCCGCCAGCGCAGGTACGGCAGCAGCACGAACGGCACCACCATGATCGCCGCCACCGCCGAGATGCCCCAGCCGATCCACGGCTGCGCCGTCGGGGGCATCAGCGTCCACCCGATGAGCACCGCGAGCAGCAGGGCGAACAGCATGATGCCGGGCAGGATCAGCGCCTTCGGGTGGGTGCGCAGGTGCAGCACGACGGACTCGTCGGCGCCGAGGAGCTTGCGGGGCAATGCCATGCAGCAATGGTGGCACGGCACGAAACGCCGTCCCATCCGGGTCCGCCCGGGGCAGCATCCGCAACCCCCCTCGCGAGGGCCCCACGTCTCGTACCCTGAGGCGTATGGAGGCCCGCAGCTACGTGGAGAACATCGCCAACCGGACGACGATGCGGGGCGTCGTGCACGACATGACCCGCATCCTGATGGTGGCCGCGCTCGTGGCCGGTCCCACCGTGATGCTCGCGACGTCCTTCCACCCGCTGGCCATCATCATCGGGTCGCTGCTCCTGATCCTGGGCGTCGTCCTGATCCGGGACGCCGTCGTCGTGGGGCGCCGGCTCCGGGAGGAGCCCCTCGACCTGGCGTTCGAGCCCGCCCCGGACCGCGGTCCGGTCACGCCCGGCGTGCTGCTCGGCGTCGCCGGCGGCATCGGGCTGTTCGCGGTCGTGCTGCTGCTGGTCGCGTCGGTGATGGGCGACATGTCACTGGGCATCAGCTGGGGCGCCATCGGGCTGGGGCTCGCGCTGGTGATCGCGGCGATGTCGCTGCCGACGTTCGGCGTCCAGAAGAAGAAGTGGGCGGTGCTGTCCCGCGTCCTGGACGCGCACCCCGACCAAATCCCCTACCTGCAGGACGCCCGCCGGCGGTTCCCCCAGGACGCGCCGTTCCCGTTCGAGGCCCCCACCGACGTGGTGGTCATCCCTCCGGAGGCGGCGGCGCGTCGCGGATGAGCGGCACGAAGACGTAGCCGCCGCTGCGCGAGATCGCCGCGCGACGCTCCCCGTCCAGCGCGACCAGGACCATCGCCCCGTCCACCGGGACCACGAGGCGACCGCCGGGCGCGAGCTGGTCGATCAGGTCGGCGGGCAGCTCGTCGGCCATCGCCGAGACGAGGATCCGGTCGAACGGCGCCTCCTCCGGCGCCCCGAGGACGCCGCGGGCCGCGGCCCGGATGCGGGCCCACGGGCGCGCCACGGCGTCCAGGTTCGCGGCGCCCCACCGCACGAGCTCGGGGACGCGCTCCACCCCGAGCACCGCGCCCGTCTCGCCCACCAGGTGAGCCAGCAGGGCCGTGGTCCAGCCGGAGCCCGCGCCGACGTCGAGGACGCGCTGGCCGGGGCGGGCGTCCAGCAGCGTCAGCATCGCCGCCACGGTCCGGGGCTGGCTGTTGGTCTGCCCCCACCCGATGCTCAGGGCGCCGTCGAGCCCGGCGAGCGCCCGCTCGGCCGGCCTCAGGAACCCCGGCCGGGGCGTCTCGTCGAAGGCCCGCGCCACCCGGGCTCGGGCGTCGGCGTCCGTCATGGCCCCAGGCTAGCCCCGGGGTCGGCTCCCGCCGATGCCCCGCGGGAGGCCGGCCGCTCAGCGACGCTGCAGTTGCAGCACCGGCTTGGTGACCTCGGAGAAGAAGTCGTTGCCCTTGTCGTCCACGACGATGAAGGCCGGGAAGTCCTCGACCTCGATCTTCCAGACCGCCTCCATGCCGAGTTCGGGGTACTCCAGCACCTCCACGGCCTTGATGCAGTCCTGCGCCAGCCGGGCGGCGGGCCCGCCGATGGAGCCGAGGTAGAAGCCGCCGTGCGCGTTGCAGGCGTCGGTGACGGCCTTGGAGCGGTTGCCCTTGGCCAGCATCACCTTGGAGCCGCCGGCGGCCTGGAACTGCTCGACGTAGGAGTCCATCCGGCCGGCGGTGGTGGGCCCGAACGAGCCCGACGGCATGCCCGCCGGGGTCTTGGCCGGCCCGGCGTAGTAGACCGGGTGGTCCTTGAGGTACTGCGGCATGTCCTCGCCGGCGTCCAGGCGCTCCTTGATCTTGGCGTGCGCGATGTCGCGCGCCACGACCAGGGTGCCGGTGAGCATGACGCGGGTCTTGACCGGGTGCTTGGTCAGCTCGGCGAGGATCTCGTCCATCGGCTTGCCCAGGTCGATCCGCACCGCGGCGCCCTTGCCGGTGCCGGAGACGCCGTGGGAGTCGTCGTCGAGGTCGGCGTCCACCACGTCGGGCAGGTACTGGCCCGGGTTGGTCTCCAACTGCTCGATGAAGGCGCCCTCGGGGGTGATCTTCGCCAGGCACTGCCGGTCGGCCGAGCAGGATACGGCGATCGCGACCGGGAGCGACGCGCCGTGGCGCGGCAGCCGGATCACGCGGACGTCGTGACAGAAGTACTTGCCGCCGAACTGGGCGCCGATGCCGAAGTCCTGGGTGAGCTTGAGGACCTTCTCCTCCATCTCCAGGTCGCGGAAGCCGTGCGCGGCGATCGAGCCCTCGTTGGGGAGGTCGTCGAGGTACTTCGCGGAGGCGTACTTGGCCGTCTTGAGCGCGAACTCCGCCGACGTGCCGCCCACGACGATCGCGAGGTGGTACGGCGGGCAGGCCGCGGTGCCCAGGGCGCGCAGCTTCTCGTCCAGGAAGGCCATCATGGCCTCCTCGTTGAGCACCGCCTTGGTCTCCTGGAACAGGAAGCTCTTGTTGGCCGAGCCGCCGCCCTTGGCCATGAACAGGAACTTGTAGCCCTCCTCGTGGCCCGGCGCGGTGTCGGCGTACAGCTCGATCTGCGCCGGCAGGTTCGAGCCGGTGTTCCTCTCCTCCCACATGGTGATCGGCGCGTTCTGGCTGTAGCGCAGGTTGAGCTGGGTGTAGGCCTCGTAGATGCCCTTGCTGAGCGCCTTCTCGTCGGGGCCGTCAGTGAGGACGCGCTGGCCGCGCTTGCCCATCACGATCGCGGTGCCGGTGTCCTGGCACATCGGCAGGACGCCGCCGGCGGCGATGTTGGCGTTCTTCAGCAGGTCCAGCGCGACGAACTTGTCGTTCTCCGACGCCTCGGGATCCTCCATGATCGCCCGGAGCTGGGCCAGGTGCGCGGGGCGCAGGTAGTGGGCGATGTCGTGCATCGCCACGGCCGCGAGTTCCTCCAGCACCTCGGGCGCGACCTTCAGGAACGTCGTTCCGTCGGGGCCCTCCACGGTCGTAACACCCTCGGTGGTGACGAGGCGGTAGGTCGTCCCGTCGGGCCCGATGGGCAACATGTCTTCGTAGAGGAAATCGGCCATTTCTCGCTCCTTCTTCGCGGCCGAACCATCGTCCCACAGGGGCACCTACGGTTCAGGCCGCACGGGGAATCTCACCCGGGTAGACTGCCGTGGGTCACGTCATCCACGGACGTATGCCGCTGACAAGGAGAATCGGTTTGTTCGGAGCCACACCTCACGCCGAGACCAACGCGTTGCTGAACCGGCTGACCCAGCACGCGCGCCCGCTCGTCGTCTCCCACGGTGGCGTCGCCGTCGGCGTCGTCTCCAGCAACACCACCCTCGCGGTCCGCGGCGCGCTCCTGTCCGGCGCGGACGCGGTCAAGATCGACGTCTCCAGCAGCATCGACCACATCTTCTACGCGTTCCACGACGGCACCGAGCCGGAGTCGCTGGGAGTGGAGCAGAACATCCAGACCATGTCGGCGGCCACGATCAACGGCCTGTCGTACCAGCACCGCAACCGGCCGGGACGCCCCGCGCGGGTCGAGCGGCTCACGAACGTGCTGACGGCCTTCAAGGGCCGCGAGATGGTGTTCGCCCTCGATCGCTCGTGGTGGCGCTGGCCCACCCTGCTGAAGGTGCTGGACGGCCTGCAGATGGCCGAGCAGTGCCTGCTGAAGGTGCCCGCCTGGGAGTTCGACGCGATCGACAAGCTGCGCGCCCACCGCACCAAGTACCCGGTGCTGGCCATCTGCTCGACGCTGGAGGAACTCCGCGCGCTCCCCCACGACGACGCCGAGGTGAACCTCGTCGGCATCGAACTCATCGCCCTGGACGAGGAGAGCCCCTGGTTCGACGCCGAGGTGCTGGCGGCGCTGCGCCGCCAGGGCCTGCTCACGTGGGTCAACAGCGAGACCATGACCACCGGCGTCCCGCTGTTCGCCGACCACGACGACGAGCGGGCCGTCGCGGAGAGCCCGTCGGCGGCCTGGTCGCGCATCCTCGACCTCGGCGTGGACGCCGTGCAGACCGAGTACCCGTGGCTGCTGCACGACCTGCGGGAACTCCGATCGTGACGCTCACGCCCGAAAGCCCGGCCGGCCCGGACTCACCGCGCCGCCCGCCCCGCTCGGGGCGGCGACCCGCGCCATCCTCGCGGTGGCCGGCATCATCGCCGGCCTGTGCCTGCTGGGCGGCGTGCTGCTGGTGGCGGCGGCCTTCTTCCTCATCTAGGGACCCGCCCGGCCGCCGTCCTCAGGGGCGCGCTCCCGGGGTGGCGTTTAGGCTGTCACAGGTGACGATCAGCATCCGCCCCGCCCGCACCTCCGACGTCCGCGCCATGCAGGACCTCATGACGCCCTACGTGCGCCGCCGCATCGTGCTGGGCAAGGAGACCGTCGCGCTCTACGAGATGATCCAGGAGTTCCTGGTCGCCGAGAGCGAGGGCGAGGTCGTCGGCTTCGGCGCCCTGCACGTGATGTGGGAGGACCTCGGAGAGATCCGCACCCTGGTGGTCAGCCCCGACGCCGGCGGCCAGGGCATCGGCCGCCGCCTCGTCGCCGCCCTGGAGGCGCGCGCCGTCGACCTCGGCCTGTCGCGACTGTTCTGCCTCACGTTCGAGGTGGAGTTCTTCGCCCGCAACGGCTTCGCGCCCATCGGCGAACACGTGGTGGCCCCCGACGTCTACGCCCAACTGGTGCGCAGCCCCGACGAGGGCATCGCCGAGTTCCTCGACCTCGCCCACGTCAAGCCGAACACCCTGGGCAACACCCGGATGCTCAAGCACCTGTGAGCGCTCAGGGCACCATCCGGTAGCCCACCCCGCGCACCGTCTCGATGCGGCGGTCCCCCACCTTGGCGCGCAGGTAGCGCACGTACACGTCGACCACGTTGGAACCCGGGTCGAAGTCGAACCCCCACACCCGGCTGAGCAGCTGCTCGCGACTCAGGACCTGGTCGGGATGCCGCATCAGCGTCTCCAGCAGGCCGAACTCGCGTGCGGTCAGCTCCACCTGCCGCCCAGACGCCTCCGCGCGGCGCGTCCGCAGGTCCAGCGAGAGGTCCCCGCAGCGCAGCACCGTCTCCTCGGGCTTCGCCGCCGCGCGCAGCCGCAGCCGGACGCGGGCCAGCAGTTCGTCGAACGAGAAGGGCTTGCGCATGTAGTCGTCGGCGCCGCCCTCGAGGCCCGCGACGGTGTCGTCGACCTCGCCGCGCGCGGTCAGGATGATGACGGGGATGTCGTGGCCCTCGGCCCGCAGCCGACGCAGCACCGCGAAGCCGTCCAGGTCGGGCAGCCCGATGTCGAGGATCATCAGGTCGAAGTCGCCGCCGCTGGCCAGCGCGTAGGCGGCGATGCCGTCGGTGGCGAGCTCGGTGGTGAACCCGCTGCGACGCAGCCCCTTGTCCAGGAAGGACGCGATGCGCTCCTCGTCCTCGGCGATCAGGATGCGGTTCACAGCGGTGCCTCCTCGGACGGGTCGACCGGCCGCAGCGGCAGGTCGAGGGTGAAGGTCGCGCCCGCCCCGGGCGCGCTGGTCAGGTCGACGTGGCCGTCGTGCGCCTGCGCGATGCTGCTGACGATCGACAGCCCCAGCCCGGTGCCGGTGCGGCGGGCCTCGCCGGCACCACGCGTCCGGCGATCGAAGATGCGCTCGGCGTCCTCGCGGGTCACGCCGGTGCCCTCGTCGCGCACCCACAGCCGCAGCCGGTCGCCCTCGACGAGCGACCCGATCCCGATCGTCTGGCCGGGCCCGGTGTGGGCCGCCGCGTTCGAGATGAGCTGCATCAGGGCCTGCGTGAGCCGTTGCTCGTCGCCCAGGAACGTCGCGTCCGCCACGTGGTCGATCACCCAACGGCGGTCCGCCAGCGGACGCGCCTTCGCCATCACCTCGGCGACCAGGTCGGCCGGGTGGACGCGGTCGAGCCGCACGAACCCGGGCTCCTCGGACTGCGCGAGCACCGACAGGTCGCCCACCAGCCGGTCCATCCGCTCGATCTCGTCGATGACCAGGCCCAGGGTCTCGCGCTGTTCGGCGGGGTCGTCGCCCATCAACTCCAGGTGGCCACGCATGATCGTCAGCGGGGTGCGCAGCTCGTGGCCGACGTCGTGCAGGAACTCGCGCTGCCCCACGAAGGCGGTCTCGAGCCGGTCGAGCATCGCGTTCACGGTGGCGGCGAGCGCGGCCACGTCGTCCTGCCCCGTCACCTCGATGCGTCCCGACAGATCGGACTCGCTGATGGACTGGGCAGTGGTGCGCACCTGCCGGATCGGCGCGAGGATCCGGCCGGCGATGAACCAGTTGGCCAGCGTCGCGAGCACCAGCGCCAGTCCGCCGACCACGGCGAGGATCCAGGTCGCCTCCACGGCGTGCCGGCGCTCGTCGGCGGTGAACTTCGCGATGACGAACGTCGCCGCGCGCGGGTCCGCCGGCACCTCCACCGGCATGGCCGCGACGTAGGCCTGGCCCACGGGGGCGTCGACCATCCGGTCCCGCGGCAGGCGCTCCGCCGCGGCCCAGGCGACCACCTCCGGTTGCAGGTCGAGCCGCGTGGGCGGCTGATACGGGCTGCGCCGGGCGGCCGCGCCGTCGATCACGGTGAAGAAGGTCTCGTCGGCGTCGGGGACGTTGGTGCGCAGGTAGGCGGTCAGCAGGGCGTCCACGTCGGTGTACGCGCTTCCCGTGGCGGGGTCGACCGCCGTGCCGACGTAGGCGCGCAGCTTGGTCGCCTCGTGCCCGAGTTCCTCGGCCACGCGGGCGTCGCCGCGGTTGAACAGGACGGCCGCGACGATGGCCACCGAGCCGGCCAACGCGAGCGCCAGCGAGAAGCTCATCAGCCCCACCAGGCGGGCCCGCGCGCTCACGGGCGGGGAATCGGATCGGGTCATCAGTCGTCCGGGTCGTCCGGGTCGTCGACGCCGTCGTCGTCGCAGTCGTCGTCGTCATCGTCGCCCGCCACGCACACGGACCCGGCGCCCGCCGGCTGAGCCCCGGACGCGGCGGGCGACGGCTCGGTGGCCGTCGGCTCCGGCGTGGGGTTCGTCATGGGCGCGACCGGGGCCGCCGGGGCGCTCGGCGCCACCACGGCCTCGCCCAGCGCCGGGCTCACCGGACGGACGAGCAGGGTGGTCACCGCCCACACCAGGGCGATCGCCAGGGGCACCAGGAGGAGCACCGGCAGGGGGACGCGGAGCTTCGGCATGGTTCCACTGTGCCCGACGCGTCCGCCCGATCGCCCCCCGGAAGGGTGAGAGTCCTCTCATGTGGGTGAGACCACTCTCACCGTGCACTCATGAGCCGCTCACCTCGGCGCACCAGGGTGGAGACACGACCGAGAGGAGCCCCCATGCTCACCCTGACCGCCCTGGTGGCCATCACCACCGACCTGATCGCCGCCGTCGTCCTGGCGGTGGTGCTGTACTACCGCCGGCATCGCCGCCGCGACCTGATGTTCGCCTTCCTCGCGCTCAACGTGGGCGTGCTCGCCGTGGCGACGGCGCTCGGCTCCGCGCAGGGCACGGGGGTGGGGCTCGGCCTGGGCCTGTTCGGCGTGCTCTCGATCATCCGGCTGCGCTCCGACCCCATCAGCCAGGCGGAGGTCGCCTACTACTTCTGCGCCCTCGCGCTGGGCCTGATCGCCGGCCTCGCGCCGGTGGCCTGGTGGCTCACCCCGCTGTTCGCGGCGCTGCTGCTGACCGTCGTCTACGTCGCCGACCACCCGCGCTGGTCGCGCCGGGTCCGCACCCTCACGCTCACCCTCGACGTCGCGGTGCGGGACGCCGACCGCCTGGAGGCCATCGTCGGCCAGGTGGTGAACGGCCGGGTGACGCGCGCGGACGTCCGCGAGCTCGACCTCGTCCGCGACCTGACGCTGGTCGACGTGTGGTTCGAGCCGCACGAGAGCCCCGCCCGCCAGGTTCGCACCCCCGCGTCCCCGTCCCTGCCCGCGCCGTTCCCGCAGCGCACCGCCGCCTCGGTGGAGCAGGCCCGCGGCTGGACGCCGAGCCGGGCGGGGGCCACCCGATGACCGGCGGCGGCCCGCAGGGCCGGGTCGGGCGCGACGGCGCCGCGCTGGCGGGGCTGGCCGCCCCGCTGGCCCCGCTCAGCCTCGCGGAGGTGACCGAGTCCGCCGCGCTCCAGACCCGCGTCGATCGCAAGTACCTGATCCCCACGGCGACGCTCACCCGCCTGGTGGCGGGCCTGGGGCCCGGCCTGGGCGTCCTGGCCATCGACGGGCGCCGGGTCTTCGGCTACGAGTCGATCTACTTCGACACTCCCGACTTCGGCATGTTCCGCGATCACGTGCAGGGCCGCCGGCTCCGCACCAAGGTCCGGACGCGCCGCTACGTCGACTCGGGCCTGACGATGCTCGAGGTCAAGGAGAAGGGCGGGCGCGGGCAGACGGTCAAGCACCGGACGCCGTGGTCGGGCGCCGACCTCGACCGGCTCGTCGGGCGCGACGACGGCCGCGGCTTCGTGGACGCCGTCCTGGCGCCCCGGCACCGTGCCGACGACCTGCGGCCGGCCCTGGTCAGCCGCTACCGCCGCACCACGTTCGTCGACCCGGACGCCGGCCTGCGGCTGACCTGCGACGTCGACCTGTCCTTCGACGGGTCCGGACGCTCGGTGCAGGTGCCGGCGGGCCGCGTCCTGGTCGAGACGAAGTCGGCCACGGGGCGCAGCGAGGCCGACCGGCTGCTGCACCGGCTCGGGCAGCGCGAGATCCC